>DATAXV010000151.1:0-9875 GCA_036272915.1 Candidatus Dormiibacterota bacterium | reverse complement strand
CCCCATCCTCCTCCAGGGACTCGACACGGACGCCGGTCACGAGCTCGGCACCGAGCTCCCTCGCCCGCTCGGCGGCCGTCCGCACCGCCAGCTCCGGCCGGATGGCGCCGGCCACGGGGTCGACGAAGACCACGTCATCGGGATCGAGCACGTGCTGCGGGACCCGGGCGGCGGCCTCGGCGCCCTGGAGGATCTGGTGGGGGAGATCGAAGCGGTCCGCGACCTCGATCACCGAACGCAGGTAGGGGTTCCCGGAGGGGGCGATGTAGGCGGCGGGACAGGGGGTGAGGACGTTGGTGCCGGTGTCGGCCTCGAACTCGCGCCAGAGCTCGAAGCTGCGGCCGATCAGCGAAACGTAGTGGGGACCCTCCGCGTAGCAGCTGCGGATGATCCGGCTCTCGCCGCCGCCGGAGCCGCGGTCGTGGCCGGGCTCGAACTGCTCGATGCCGATGACCGGCACCCCGCGGCGGGCGAGCGTCCAGAGCGCCATGCTGCCCAACGAGCCGACCCCGACCACCGCCACCTCGGGCACCGATCGCCGCATCGCCGCACCTCCTCACTCGACACCGGGGAACGCCACCCTCCATCCAAGCACGCCCGCCATCGCGAAATCTCGTCCCCCGGCCCACCCTTCGCCCACCGTTAACCGATCGGGGGCGACAGTCACACCGTGGCCAGGATCGGGCTCACCTTCGAGGAGGCCGGCACCACCGGCTCGTTGCTCACCGGACGAGCCATGCTGCCGGTGGGCTATCCCATCGGGCCCTCCTACCCGCCCGGCGCCTCGGGTCCGATGGAGGCGCCCATGGAGATCCGCGTCGGCGACGGCTTCCGCCGTCTGTCGACCGCCCGGTACCAGGCGTGGATGGTGGCGATGGAGGCCTTCGACCGGCGCGGGCTGCGGGCGGCCTGCTCCCGCCAGGAGATCGGCGATGCCCCCGGCCACATCGACGCCCTCCTCCAGGAGGGGCTGCTGATCGAGCTCGCCGACGACCCCCTGGACAACCTGGACCTGCTCGACCGGCACCGCATGATCCCCATCGGCTTCGGGCTCGGCAACTCCTTCGAGGCCCCCGATCGCTATCTCATCAGCCAGTTCGCGCCGGGGTCGGAGGTGACGGTGGACGTGCGCGTCTACCTCGCCTGGGCGCTCTCGACCCGGCCGACATCGATCGGCGACGCCGCCCGGCGGCTGGGCCGGGAGCACGGCATCGGCCCCGAACCGATCCTGGCCCAGCTCGCGCTCAACCTGCCACTTCTCGTGAACAGTGGATCGACGCTGATCGACACCGTCTGACCCCGGGCTCGGGAGGTCCTCTGGCCTATCGGGGCGCGTAGCCTCGCGCGAAGACCTCGACGCCGGCGGCGATGGCCCTGTCGGCATCCCGCTCCGAGAGCGTTGCCCCGTCCGAGCGTCTGTTGACCTCCGCGGTCGTCAGGGCGTGGAGGTGTCGAGACGCGCGGGTGAAATCCTCGATCTCGAGCAGGCCCTCGTCATCGAGGGCGCGCAGCTGGGCGACGGTCTCCCGCTCGACGCGATCGGGGCCGGCCCTCCGCCACGCGGCCAGGACCCCTGGCGGGAAATGCGCGGTCTCGCCCAGGATCTGGCGGACCATCGCGAAGTGCTCGGGGTGGCCGAGTGACTGCTTGGTGGACGCGCGGGCGAGGACCAGCAGGCGCTCCTGCACGGTGTGAGCGGCCTCGACGCCTGCGCGGACGGATGCCTCGTAGTCGTCCGCGACCGCGGCGGCACTCGCCTCGAGGACGGTGGCGAACAGTTCGTCCTTGCTGTGGAAGTGCTTGTAGAGCGTGCGGGTCGAGACGTCCGCCTGCGCGGCGATGGCGTCGATCGTCGCCCGGGTGAAGCCCATCGTGGCGAAGATCTTGCGCGCTGCGCCGAGGATCGCATCGCGCTTCTCGGGGCGCAGACGCTGTGGGGTCGCCGAGGACATCAGAGGGAGTGTCGCACGGGCTGGCCATCATGTAAAGTAAAACCAGTACTTTACTTGTCATCGGGGAGTCAGTCACCATGTCTGAAGCAGCCATCAGCGTCGCCGTCATCCTCGGCAGCACGAGACCGAACCGCCGCGGCGAACCCGTCGCTCGCTGGGTCCTGGAGCGGGCCGCCCTGCGCGCGGATCTCGAGGCGGAGCTGATCGACCTGGCGGCGATCGACCTTCCCATGTTCGACGAGCCGGCGCCGCCGATCACGGGCGACTACGCGCACGAGCACACCCGGGCGTGGGCGGCGACGATCGCCCGCCACGACGCCTTCGTCTTCGTCACGCCCGAGTACAACCGGTCGATCCCGGCCGTCCTCAAGAACGCGATCGACTTCCTCTATGGGGAGTGGAACGACAAGGCCGCGGGCTTCGTCTCCTACGGCGCCGACGCCGGCGGCGCCAGGGCGATCGAGCACCTGCGGGTCGTCCTCGGCGAGCTGCGGGTCGCCGGCGTACGGACCGTGGTCCCGCTATCGCTGGCCCACGACTTCGAGGACTTCACCCGCTTCACTCCAGGGAGTAGGTCCGTGGCCAAGGCCGACGAGATGCTCACACAGCTCGCCTCCTGGGGCCGCGCGATGCGCGCCGTCCGCCGCGAGCAGGCCGCGCTGATCTGACCCTCTCCCCCTCCGGCGGCCATCACGTGCGCGCGGGTCCTACCGAGGTGGCGATCGCCGGCGGGCCGCCCCGGGGTCAGGCCGCCGTCGGCCGCGGCCGGCGCGGGCCGGAGCGAGCCCTCCTCTCGGCGGGTCCCGCCATCACCGAACGGATGGATCGGATCCGGTCGGTCACCGCGGTCACGGCCTCGTCGTCCGGCAGACCCGGCTCCGGCGGCACCCGGCTCTCGCGAAGAGCGGCGGACAGTTCGCGAAGCGCCTTCTCCAGCGCTGCGGGTGTCTTCTCGGCGGGTCCCGATCCGCCGTGAACGGCGCGGATCGCCGCTGCCGTGATGGCGTCGGTGGTGAGCTCCAGCTCGACGATGACCGGCCACCAGGCGGCCGCCCGGGAGCTGGCCGGGGGCGGCTCGGCCAGCCGCTGCTGGAGGCTCGTGCGGACATCGGAGAGGGTGCGGTAGGCGTGGCGGCGGGACCGGCCCCGCGAGCGGTCCGCGCCGAAGGCGGTCCCGGCGTATCCGGCGACGACATCGATCGCGTCGGCGACCTGGTCGCCGAGCCGCACCCGCCAGGTGCCCGGCCAGAGCAGGTAGCCGATGACCAGCACCAGCCCGCAGCCGATCAGGGTGTCGAGGAGGCGGGCGACGACGAGGGCGGGGCCGCCGGAGGCGCCGAAGTCGATGAGCATGATCACCAGCGGCGTCAGGAAGGTCGAGAACATGCCGTAGTTGCGCCGGACGGAGATGGGAAGGATGCCCGCGAACACGGCCATCACCGGCAGGTAGAGCGGACCGGGCGGGACCACGGCCACCACCGCCGCTCCGATCAGCACCCCGATCAGCGTTCCCAGCCCGCGCTGCACGGCCCGGGCGAAGACGGATCCGAAGTCGGGCTTCAGCACGATGGCGACGGTGAGCACGATCCAGTAGGGACGCTCCAGGGGCAGCCGCTGCTCGACCGCCTCGGCGGCCGCCATGCACAGCGCCAGGCGCAGCGCGTAGAGCCAGGTGCTGCGGCCGAGCAGCGCCTCGCCGATCCAGGTGCGCAGGCGGGGCCACAGAGGCACCCGCCGTCCGGGCATGGGATCCGATGCCGGCTGGTCGATCTGGCGGACCACCGCCTCCAGTCCGCGACAGACCGCTCGCAGCGAGGGGCGGTCGGGAACGAGCTCCGCCGGCATCGGCGGCGGCGGCCGGTGGCGTGCGACCGCCTCGGCGACGCCGATGAGGGCCTCCGAGAGCCCGGGCGGAGGATGACGCTCGGTCTGGGACAGCGCGACGGTCGCCTCGACCAGCGGAGTCGTCGAGTTGAGCAGCCCGGCCAGCCGGACCAGCTGCCGCCAGCGGCCGGTGGCGATGACCCGATCCCCGAGCAGGTGGTCGTAGGCGATGTTGAGCGCCTGGGTCAGATCCTGGCGTGCCGCCGCCGCCTCGCGCGTGCCGGTCGCGGCGACCAGTCTGGCCAGCGCGACGAAGACGGCGGCGACGGCGATGCGCTCGGGCCTCGTCGGGCCCTCGATCAGGGCCTGGACAAGGGTCAGCAACAGCGCCCAGGCGCCGCCGGCAAGGACCAGCAGAGAGGGCAGGTAGACCGGCTGCGGGAACTTGAGCGCGGAGGCGACGGCGGCGTAGACGAGGAGCTGGAGGGCGGCGACCGAGGCGGCCGCGCCGAGCACGCTGATCTGGGCCGAGACGAGGCTGAGCAGGGCGACGGCGGCGACCGCGATCCATCCGGTGCCGATGACGGCGTGGCCGATGAGCAGCCCGGCGGCGGCGGCGACGGGAGGGAGGGAGACCCGCAGGGCGCGGGTGCGGAGCGGCCCGCCCCGGTCGGAGGTGGCACCCGCGATCGCGCCCAGCGTGACGAAGATGGCGACGTCGAGGTTGCCGGTCAGCACCCCCACCAGGAGCGGCATGGGGATGGCGATGGCACAGCGGATCACGTCCGCCCATGGCACCGGCGCCGGACGCGGCCGCACCACCTCCACGATCCAGCGCGGCGCGGCCAGCTCCAGTCTGCGCGTGCGCGTGCGCGTCATCCCGGTCATTGTCGAGGACGCCCGCGGCGGACCGCGGGCGCCTCCCCGGTCAGTCCTTGAGCAGCTCGATCAGCTGGGCTCCGTTCGGGCTTCCCCATCCGCTGCAGGCGTCCCATCCCGGACCCGCGGAGTAGCCCTGGGCGCCGGACACGGCGTTGTTCCCGGAGGTGATGTCGTGGAAGGCGGCGGTCCCCGGGAGCTGCGCGTAGATCAGGGGGTTGAGGAATCCGACGCCCTTGCCCAGGTGCTGGGCGAGCAGCGATACCAGGCCCGACCAGAGCGGCGCCACGGCGCTGGTGCCGCCGACCAGCTCGGCCTGGCCGTCGTAGTAGATGTTGTAACCGGTGGACGGGGATCCGTCTCCGGCGACGTCGGGGACGCCGCGCCCGACATGGCCGGCGTTGACCGAGGGCGGCACCTTGGCCGCGCTCTGCCAGGAGGGCAGGGCGAACTGGTCGCTGACGCCGCCCCCGGTGGCGCCGCCGCCGCTGGCGCCGTCGTTCCAGACCGTCTCCGAGCTGATCGTGGTCCCGCTGGCGGTGAGATGGGTGCCGCCGCAGCCGAGCGAGTTGGGGCTGGAGGCGGGGAAGTCGACGTGAGCCTTCCCGTCGCCGACGCCGTCGCCCGAGCCGGAGTCCCCCGCCGCGACGCAGACGGTGACGCCGAGCGCGGCGGCGTCGCCGATCGCCTGGTCGAGCGACTGCAGACCCTGGGCGCTCCAGGTCGACTCGGGACCGCCCCAGCTGATCGAGAGGACGACCGGCCTGTTGGTGGTGTCGTGCAGCGCGGTGGTGACGGCGTCGACGAAGCCCTGCTCCGTGTTCGGCGCGAAGTAGACCGCGATCGACGCCTTGGGGGCGACCGAGCCGCAGACCTCGATGTCGAGCGCGACCTCGGCGTCGGCGCCGTCGGGCTGCCCGGTGGGCGCGTTCGTGGCCCCGTCGACGGACACCGCCGTGACCTTGGGAGTGGCGATGCCGACGCCCGAGAAGTACCTGTCCAGGTCGGAGGCGTTGTAGCCGCCGCCGAACTCGAGGATGCCGATGCAGGTGCCGGTGCCGTCGAGGTCGGTCGGGAAGTCGTAGATCTTCCCGACCTGGACCGCGGTGAAGCCGCTGGCGGCGGCAGGATCGCCCTGATAGACGATGTACTGGCCGCGGACCTGGGGGCGGTCGTCGAGACCGAAGACGCCCTGGACCAGCCCGTGCACCGAGGACGGGAGGCGGACCGGGCCCTCGTGGCCGCGATGGGTGCCCTCGGCGTGCCGGTAGCGCTGGAGCTCGACGCCGAAGGCCCTGGCCACGTCGGCGGCACGGCCGGAGACGCGGACCGACCGGCGGGCCAGGCTCCGCTCCAGGACGCGCAGGTCGTGGTCGGTGGCGAAGGTCTCGATCTGGTCGGCGTCGCCGCCGTCCGCCCCGTAGCGGGCGGCGAAGTCCTCGCGGCTCAGGTGCTGGCGCCCGGCCAGGGACCGCTGCCCGAGCTCGGCCGGATCGGGCGGGTCGCCGCCGTCGAGGCGCCGCCGCAGCAAAACGGTGACGGATATCTCCTCGTCCGGCTCCACCGCCCCGGCCGCACTCGCTCCGGGCAGTGGAGATCGATGGCTGCCGGCCAGATCGACGCGCTGATCGTCGCTGCTCATCCGTGCTCATTCCTCCGCTCTGGTCGGATCCGCAGTATCTCGGTCTGAGAAGGTTAGGTGATGACCAGGAGGGATTCGGTGCGATTCGGATGCTGTGTCGGTAAACCCGAGCAGCTGTCCGCGCTGGAGCGGGCTGGGGCGGATTATTGCGAGCTGCCGGCGAGCCGGCTGGCCGGCCTCGACGATGAGGGTTTCGGGGCCTGGGTCGCTGCCCTCGACGGCAGCCCCGTGCCCGCCCGCGCCGCCAACGGCTTCCTTCCCGGCCAGGTCCGGCTCACCGGCCCCGAGCCGACCACGATCTCCGAGCAGGACGCGTACGTCGCCGGCTGCCTCGACCGCCTGCGCCGGCTCGGCGTCGAGCGGCTCGTCTTCGGCAGCGGGACCGCCCGCGCCGTCCCCGCCGGCTTCGAGCGTGAGAAGGCGCTGGAGCAGCTGGCCGCCTTCATGCGCCGCGCGTCGGCGGCGGCCACGGAGCGGGGCATCACCCTGGTCCTGGAGCCCCTGCGGCGGGCGGAGTCCAACGTGTTCAACTCCGTCGCCGAGGGAGCCGAGTTCCTGCGCCGGGGCGCCTGCGGCTCGACCCGGCTGCTGGCCGACCTCTTCCACATGATGGAGGAGGGGGAGCCGATGACCGTGCTCGAGGAGTCCAGGGACCTGCTCAGCCACGTGCACGTCGCCGACGGCCACGCCCGCCGCGCCCCGGGCACGCAGGACTACGACTTCGATTCGTTCTTTCGCCACCTCGCGACCGCCGGCTACGAGGGGCGTTGTTCGATCGAGTGCGGCTGGGGGGACTTCGACGCCGAGGTCGGACCCGGGCTGCAGTTCATCCGGAGCTCGGCGGCGAGGGTCGCGAACGAGGGCTGACTCAAAAGACGCCCCCGACGGGTGCCGTTGCGACCGTGCCGGGGACGTCTCCCCGAGTCGGTCGCGCGAGGCGAGACCTGGCGCTCGAGGCGTGCCGTTCAAGCATACCGTCTACTCTGGTCTGCCCAGCACCAACCCACGATGGAGGACACCAATGCCCAGCTTCGAGAAGGACATCAAGCCACTGTTCCGCGAGTTCGACAGAGAGCAGATGGAGTACTCCTTCGACCTCTGGAAGTACGACGACGTGAAGGAGAACGCCGAGGGGATCGTCGAGCGCCTGGAGGAGGGCGACATGCCCTGCGACGAGCCGTGGCCGCGGGAGCAGATCGACCTCTTCAAGAGCTGGGTCGAGGAGGGCATGGAGGCCTGAGGCGGAGCGGGGCGTGGGTCGCCGGGAGGACGTCCCCCTTCCCGGCGGTCCGGACGCCCCGGGCGGGCGGCCCTCGAGGTGAGCGGTGATGCCGATCGACATCGTCTTCGAGACCCACTCGACGAGCGAGGACAACGAGCGCGGCATCGCCACCGGCTGGCTGCCGGGACGGCTCTCGGCGCTGGGAAGGGACCAGGCCCGGGACCTGGGGCGACGGCGGCGGGACGACGACATCGCCGCCGTGCTCTGCTCGGACCTGGCCCGGGCGGTGGAGACGGCCTCGATCGCGCTGAGCGGCTCATCGATCCCGCTGCTCCTCGACTGGCGGCTGCGGGAGTGTGACTACGGCGATCGCAACGGCACGTCGGCGGCGGCGCTGCACCGCGATCTTCGGCGGCATCTCGGGGAGCCGCATCCTGGCGGCGAGAGCTGGCAGCAGGCGGTGGAGCGGGTGGGCCGGATGCTGAGCGATCTTCCACCCCGCTGGGACGGATGTCGCCTCCTGCTCATCGGTCATCGCGCCACCCACTGGGGTCTGGAGGTGGCCCTCTCCGGCGCCTCCCTCGAGGACCTGGTCGAGGTCCCCTTCCACTGGCGGCCCGGCTGGCTCTACCGCATGCCGTGATCCGACCCGGTCTGGCGCCGGACCACGGGACCGAGCGGCGCGGTGAGCATTGACGCCGGCATCAAGAAGTCGCCGCCACCAGGACCTCGCCTCACGCTTGCCCCCTTCCCTGGCTGGCGCCGCGCCCGGCAACGAGGCCGCGGGGTACGTGGCCTGCGTCCAGCCCGATGTCACCAGCCTGCTGCACCAGCGCCTGCTGACGCCGGCCGTGGCCTCGTCGTATGTCCAGCGGGCCGGGTCGTTCCCCGCCGTCCCCTGGTGATCCGACCGGGCCCACAACCCGCACACGGCGGGCTGCGGGGCTGATCGGCCCTCGTACGGCTCGCGGCGCCCTCTCCACGATGGGAGAGGGCGCCGCCGCTTCCTATCCGGCCAGGATCTGCCGGCGGAGCTCCTGCAGTCGCGCCATCTCGGCGTCGATGAGGGCGAGGTCGGCCATGGTGGTGGGCGTGCGGCCGGCGGAGATGGCGGCACGACCCGCCTCCGCGACCAGCTCCGCGCAGGTGTCGACGTCGATCGCCTGGTCGCCGTCGCTCCAGGCCAGGGCGGGGGCGGGATGGGCCTCGACGAGGAGCCCGTCGGCGCCGGCGGCGAGGGCGGCTCGGCCCAGCGCCGGCACCCACGCCCGGTTCCCCGCCGCATGCGAGGGATCGACGATCACGGGCAGATCGGTCATCTCCCTGACCACGACCACCGAGCTGATATCGAGGGTGTTGCGGGTGCTGGACTCGAAGGTCCTGATGCCGCGCTCGCAGAGGATCACGTCGTCGTTGCCCTGCTTGCGGATGTATTCCGACGCGCCGACCCACTCCGACACCGTGCAGCCGAAGCCGCGCTTGAGCAGGACCGGCTTCCCGATCTGACCGACCGCCTCGAGCAGGCGGAAGTTCTGCATGTTGCGGGCCCCGATCCAGAGGCAGTCGACGACGCCGGCGACGCGCTCCGCCTCGTCGGAGGCGAGGACCTCGGTGAAGATGGGGAGCCCGAACCGCTTCCTGGCCTCGACCAGGAGCTCCAGCCCGTCGTCGCCGATGCCCTGGAAGCTCTCAGGCCGGGTCCTGGGCTTGTAGATGTTGCCGCGAAGGCCGTCGATGCCGCAGGCGGCGAGCTCGGCCACGTGCTCCACGTACTGCGGCTCGACCGAGCAGGGACCAGCGATTACGCAGGGATGGCCCGCACCGATGGTCAGGGGACCGACGCGAACCTCGCGTGGTCTAGCGGCTTCGGATTGCTCCAGCTCCAACATGTCCTCGTTCTCACTTCTTCTATTCCCACCCCCTCAGGGCAGCCCAGGGGCCGGCGGGGGAGCGGGGAGAACGAGGGGTGGCCTACATCGCCCGGCTCCGGCTTCCCGCCGGCTCGGTAAACCAATACCAAGAGTTGCTGTAGGCGAAGACCACGTGCGACATGTGCTGGCCGGAGCATAGCACGGGCGCGGGCGGCGTCACACCGCCGGGATCAGACACCGGCGGCCGGCATCACCGCCACCGGATGGCCGGGCGCGACCGGCGCCCGGGCGGGGTTGGGCACGAGCCGGAGCAGCCGCCCCGGCCCCGCCCCTGACGGCCCCGGCTCAGCTGGAGCTGGAGGCCCCGCCCCGAGAGCGCGTCACGAAGAACGCGACGATCGCCACGATGATGACCAGGACGATCACCACGGCGACGATCTTCTTGGGCGTGATGGCAGACGAAATGAGGAAAGTCGTCAGCTCGT
>DATAXV010000150.1:0-42573 GCA_036272915.1 Candidatus Dormiibacterota bacterium | reverse complement strand
GCCTACAAGCGCCGAAAGAAAAAACGACCACTACGGGCGCGGGAGTAGACTCGACGGGTTTAAACTCACGGGCCATGGTTCGTATTTCTTACGGTGCCAGCGGGGGCGGCGGGGGCGGAGGGGCTCCGTCTACGTCGGCTTAGCATGGCTGGGGGGCGGCTAAGGCCGAGCCTCGCGCGACTGTTCGCCGCCCCCCCAAGCATTCTTTTAATTGTTACTGGTGCTTTTGGTGTTGTGGGAACGGGACTAGGAATAGTTGCAAGTTTCTTTGGCTTAGCCAGTCAGTTCGGCCTGTTTAGGGTACTCGCAGGGACAGTAATTGGCATCCTTATCGCGTTCGGTGTATTAGCTGTCCGGCATGTGGTGCTGACCCTGCAAGATGCAGAGAAGCGTGCCAATGCAGCCGAGTCGAAGCGCGATGAACTGGATCATCAGTTAGCAGAACTGGTGGTGGCTCAAAGGTTCGCTTCTGCGGATGAACCTCGAGCCATGCTTGCCGACGACAGACTTCTCTATGAGCGCGCCCTGGCGGAGATCGCAGATAGAGCACTGAGGACTCGAATATTACATAAATCTATTGTGGTTTACTACATCATGGGCGAGAAACCTGATGGGGATGAAGTGAGGGAAGAGTACGTTACGTGCGCTGCCGACGAGCCTGAGAAGTTTATACTTTGGTACGAAGTTCGTATGAGTGCGAACGGTGATGAGGTCCCATCGCTGACCTCGTTCCGCGACCTCAAGTCGGTGAAGAGTTATCAAAGAATCGGTAACGACATAGAGGTCAAACTCCTGCTCGTACCCATTGCTCCATCCTCGCAACGCGGTGGTCATCGAGCTCTGGCTATCTTTCGCCCGAAGATTGGAGTCGAGCCTCGATACTGGGGCTGGTCCTATCGTTGGCCAGTCTTTAGTCCACTTAGAGCAGAGTATCAGGACAGGTTCGGATTCCACGTGTATCCGGGGTTAGCTTATGACAGCATGGAGATCCATGTGGTATTTCCTGACTTTGTCAGAAAGCCGTTACTGCAACCGGATGACAGCAGTGCTGCTGTTAGCGCATCGCCGAACGAATTCTCGCTCCAAGCGCGTCGAAGAGGAGCTCCATGGGAGTTCGTAATCAAAATACCAAACCCGACACCAGGATTTTATGGCTGGGTTGTCAACGTCGAGGGATTTGATAAGGCTGCATAAGAATCGTCACGCGTAAGCGGAGTCGCAGCCGCCACTACTCTTATGAGGAATAAGGCAGAGGCGGTGTGTGGCTCCCGCCACCGCCACCGCCACCGCCGCCTCCGTCAGCGCCGCGCGCTTTTGAGTGGACCATATCAGTGGCGCCCGGGTGCGAGCGCCTCTGCCAATCGGCGAAGAACATTTTCAGGCTCTTCCTGAAAGTGTTTCTGCAGCAGTGTGAGTGAGTCCCTGAACACAGCGTCCACGTCGAGGTAGTAGGTGACTTCCCTTGCCAGGGCTTGATGCGTACCCTGTTCGCATCGACCTATGTCAATCGCTAGTAATGCCGCCTCTGACGCTCTGTCGCCTTGCAGTCGATCTATAAGCTTCTGCCGCAGATCTTCAAAGATAGAGCTACGATCGCCCGTGATCTGACCATTCAAACCCCGCTCATAGGTGTCGACAGCCCAGTCCGCCAACTTCGCCCTTAGCATAGTCTCAACTCCTCAGTTGACTTATGTCCTCACGCTCCTTGCGACCTTTCCGTTGGGGGTTCAATCATGTATACCGAGATCTTGGCTTCTTGTCAACAATCAACTTGCGGCGGGTAAGACGTGCGACCGTCCTTGCCGTAGGTTCCCGCTCAGGATTGACTAAGTCTCGGTCTGTTCAGGGTCCGATAACCGCGATGGGTCAAGTTTGATCGTCTGCGGTTCGCCGGGGCAGCTGTAGCCGACATAGCGTCGTCCGGCCGAACTCGCTCGCGCAGTGCCTCCAGGACCCCAAACTCCTTGGCGGAGGGCTTCACGCCCTGCGGGCGCGGGCGATGGCGTGCGCCACCAGCTTGGCACGCTCAAGTCCCTCGTAGAGCTTGGCCGAGAGAGCGGTGAGCTGCCGTGGCGGTAGGCCAGGCTTCGCCGGGATACGTCCAGGGAGCCATAGTCGGCCGTGTGCGGAGCTCGTGGAGGTGTGGGCGATGGAGCTCGCTTCGGGCGTCACCAGGAGGGTCTTGATCAGAGGCTGAGCTGGATGTCGAGCAGGCCCGCCAGATCCAGGCCGACGGAGATCGGTGCCGGGGTGAAGCCGGGCGGGGTGGGAGCGGTCACCGGTGCGATGGCCGGGACCACGGGTGGTGCCGGCAAAGGTGACGGCGCGGGTGGCGCCGACGAGGCGCGGGCGGGCTGCGGCTCCTGCGTGGTCACCGCGGGGTGAGCGCCGGAGCCTGTGGTGGCGATGGCGGCGGGGCGGTCGGCCAGCACCGATTCACCCGGTGCGGGCGAGCGGAGGGGGGCCGGACCGGAGGGAGGAGCGGATGTCGGCTCGGGAGCTGGCGGCTCCGGCCGGGGCGAAGCCGCTGGAGGGGTCGGCCGCGATGTCCGGTGCGGTGTGACCACAGCGACCCGGTCACCATCCGTCTGGTGGAGGTTGCCCCAGGCGTAGACACCGGCCAGGAAGAGCCCAGCGCATGCCCCGGCTCCGCCAAGCACGGCGAGGAAGCGGGGAAGATCGACCGAGGCCAGGCTCGCGGCTCGGGCCAGAAGGTGCTGAAGGCCCCGAACCATAGCGACACATGCTATCCGATCCCGGTTCGCCGGCCCGCATCCGGTCGGCTGAGGGGTGCTCCCCCGTGATCGGGTTCGCCTCGCGGCGGCGACGAGGGGCTCAGGCTCCGGCGGTCCCCCAGGTCAGGGGCAGTTGCCCTCGGCTGCGGGAGCGAAATGAACTCCTCCCCCGCCGAAGAGGCAGAAGCTCTCCCCGCCGAGCGCCGAGGTGCGGGTGGTGCCGCCGCCGAGGCGCCACCGGACGCGCTCGATCGGCCGGTAGCTGAGGGCTGAGGGCCAAACTGTAGCCCGACATCGGATGCTCCGAAAAGGTCGCAGGAGCCGACTCGTAGAGGAATCGCGCTCCCGACCAGCTCGCCTCGATGACCTACCTGACCGGGGAGGGTACGCGCCCGGTCGCGGTCGGCCCGTCATCCGGGGGTGAGCTTCCGCGCCGGAATCCCGTCAACCACCGGGCTGACGTTGTCGGGCATACCCGAACGCTGCGCCGGGGTCGGCTGGGGGGCCAGAATGAGGCCACCGTGAACTGCCCGCAATGTGGACTCGAGCTGCCGGAGCGCGCCCGGTTCTGCGCACGCTGCGGCACCGACATGGGAAACCCCGCGGGACCACGGCGCAACCCCAGCGGTCCCAGCGCGAGGCGGCCGCCACGTTCCTGGGTGCCGATCCTGCTCTGGCTCGGCACCGCGGTCCCGCTGCTCATGGCGGTGGCCTGCATCAGCATCTGGCCGGACGCGCGCCATGACGCCGCGCAGATGGGCGGCACCCCCGAGCAGTGGCGGGTGACGGCGGCGCTGCTCGTCGGCTACTTCGCGCTGGTCCTGCTGCTGCAGGTGCTGGCCTGCATCGGGCTGACCCTGGAGCGGGCGTGGGCCGCCGGCGTCGCCACCGCGCTCTGCATCCTCTGGATGCTCACCCTGGTGGCGATCCCCTTCAGCATCGCCTTCCTGCTCGGGATCTGGTCTGGGGGCAGGCAGCGGGCTCCGGCGCCCGGCTGATCCCCGGTCTCAGCGCTCGGGTACGACCGGCGCCCCCACGTAGATGACCTGGGGCCGCATGTCCAGGTCGCCGGCGTAGACCTCGAGCGCGTGGGCGATCCAGCCGGCCGCCCGGGCCAGGCCGAAGATCGCCTCGCTGGCGCCGCGGAGCATCCCGCAGGTGCGGGACAGCGCGGCCAGGGCGAAGTCGATGTTGGCGGCGGGCAGGCCGCGCTCGGTGGTGGCGTCGAGGATGGCGCCGACCACGGCCAGCGTCTCCTGTGACCCGACCGTGCTCCGCAGCCGCCCGAGCAGGAAGCTGGCCCGCGGATCGCCGGAGGGATGGAGCTGGTGACCGAACCCGGGGAGCCGGTCGCCGCGCCGCAGGCGCTCGCCGATGGTCCAGGTCGCTCGTTCCGGCTCGGAGACCTCGGCGAGCAGGTCCTCGGCGGCCAGCGAGTTGACCGCGTGCAGCGGCCCGCCCAGCGCGGAGAGCCCGACCGAGACCACGGAGTATGGGTCGGCCAGCACCGAGGCCGCCATCCGCGCCGACAGCGTGGAGATGCTGAGCTCGTGGTCGAGCAGCAGGACCAGGGCGGAGTCGAGCAACCGGATCAGGTCCGGCGTCGCCGGCGACGGGCCGAGCCGGCTCCAGAGCCTGGCGCTGAGCCCCGCCTCGACCGGCTCCTCGCCGAGCGGGGGGAGGGTGTCGACCAGGGCGCTGATCAGGCGCCGGCCGGTGACCCGGACCGCCTCCTCGCCGGTGTCGTAGCGCATGGGGTCGGTCGGCGCGATCGCCGCCGCCGTCACCCGCAGACGGTCGAGGGGGAGGACGTCGGCGGGCAGCGCCGCCTGGACCGCCTCGCCGGTCCGGGCCGCCCCGGGGTCGGTGCGCCAGGGCTGGACCGCGCCCTCGTGCCCGGTCCACAGCCACTCCGCCGCCTCCTCGAAGCGCAGCGAGGATGCGACCTCGAGCACGTCGCGGCCGCGGAGGTAGATGGCGTCGTCCTCCACCGTCGTGATCGCCGACTCGATGGTGATGTGCTGCCCGCGGGTGGCGGCGGTCGGACGGCCCCGCTGGCGCAGGCGCTCGACGTCCTCGGCGGCGAACCGGCTGCGCCCGTCCAACCCCCGCCGGCGGGCCAGCAGGCCCCGGCTGACGTAGGCGTAGAGCGTGGCCGGCTTCACGCCGAGGAGGTTCGCCGCCTCCTCCGTCGTGAGCCCTCCTTCAGGTGCGGTACTCTGCTCCATGTTGATCCGCGATCAATATGGCGACTGTCCGCTCAACATGTCAAGCTAGTGAGAATTCCTGTCAATGAATCGGGAGGTTTCGCCGAGATGGAAGGTAAGCAGGTAGGGGGCGCCACCCTCGGTCACGGAAACGCCGCTGGGACCGAGGAGGGGCTGGCCGTCACCGATCTGCGCACCGGCTCGCCGTACCGCATGCCGATTCAGGATGGCGCCGTCACGGCGATGGACCTGCGCAAGATCCGGGTCGATGAGGAGGACTTCGGGCTCCTCGCCTACGATCCGGGCTTCACCAACACCGCCGCCTGCCGGAGCGCCA
The DNA here is from genome assembly GCA_036272915.1 of Candidatus Dormiibacterota bacterium. Taxonomy (GTDB): domain Bacteria; phylum Chloroflexota; class Dormibacteria; order Dormibacterales; family Dormibacteraceae; genus DATAXV01. Next base: position 37,294 of record DATAXV010000150.1, on the reverse strand, counting down.
TCACCTTCATCGACGGCGACAGGGGCATCCTGGAGTACCGCGGCTACCCGATCGAGCCGCTGGCCCAGGGCGCTGGCTTCCTCGAGGTCGCCCACCTGCTGATCAAGGGGGCGCTGCCCAGCGCCACCGAGCTGAAGGCCTGGGAGGCGCGCATCGCCGACCAGAGCGAGGTGCCGCAGGAGCTGCTCGACTCGATCTCGCGGTACCCCGAGGGCGCCCGCCCGATGAGCATCCTCATCGCCGCCATCGCCGGCCTCGGCGCCTTCCATCCCGAGGCCTGCCGGCTCGACGACCACCAGTCCAACGAGACCCAGGCGGTGCGCCTGATCGCGCAGATGCCGACGCTGGCCGCCGCCGCCTTCCACGCCTTTCGGGGCGACGCGCTGCTCCGTGCCGGTCGTGGCCTCAGCTACCCTGGCCGCTTCCTCACCGAGCTCTTCTCCGATGGGCCTGACTGGCGCCCCGACCCGGTCCTCGAGAAGGCCCTCGACGTTCTCTTCCTGCTCCACGCCGACCACGAGCAGAACTGCAGCACCAGCGCCGTCCGCAGCGTCGCCTCGGCCGAGTCCGATCCCTACACCAGCCTGGCCGGCGGTGCCGCCGCCCTCTCCGGTCCCCTCCACGGCGGGGCCAACGAGGCGGTCCTGCTCATGCTCCGCGAGATCGGCTCGAAGGAGAACGTCCCCGCCTTCATCGACGAGGTGAAGAACCACCGCCGGCGCCTGATGGGCTTCGGCCACCGGGTCTACAAGTCGTACGATCCCAGGGCCAAGGTGATCCAGCGGACCGCGCAGCAGGTCTTCGAGGTCACCGGCGTGAACCCGCTGCTCGACATCGCTCTGGAGCTGGAGCGGATCGCGCTCGCGGACTCCTACTTCGTCGACCGGAAGCTCTACCCCAACGTCGACTTCTACTCCGGCCTCATCTACGAGGCGTTGGGCCTGCCCCCGGAGATGTTCACGCTCCTCTTCGCCGTCGGCCGCACGCCCGGCTGGTGCGCTCACTGGCTGGAGCTGCTCGACGACAAGGACGGCAAGCTGGCCCGGCCGCGCCAGATCTACACCGGGCCGCGCGGCCTGACCTACACGGCGCCCCGCTGACCCAGTCCCGGGCGGCGGGCGTCCGGGCTCGGGTCACCGCGTCGCGGCCGCGCTCCGGTCTCTGACCAGCGCCGCGAACTCCCGGTCGACCCGGGTCAGTAGCGCGTCGCGGTCCGGCTCCATGCCGAAGGCGGCCTGGGCGTCGGTCACCGCTTTGGCGGCGTCGTGGGCGCTGCTCCTACCCTCCTCCCAGTAGGCCGCCGGGTCGAGCTGGGAGAGGCGGGTGCCCCAGTCCTTGCCGAAGCTGACGTGGACGGTCTCGTCGCCAGAGAGGTGCTCCAGCCCGTGCGTGAGCCAGGCGTTGCCCCAGCCCGAGGTGTACCGGAGCGCCTCGTTGGTCTGGGCGGCGGCGGCGCCCTCGCCCATGATGTTGCCCATGATCATGTGGGCGACCGGGTGGTGGTGGTCGCGCCGCAGGTGGCCGAAGTAGGGGATGAAGGGATGGTCGCCGAGGTGACCGCCTAGCCCTTCGATGAGCTGGGCAACGATCTGGATGTGGCGCGCCTCCTCCGCCGCCTGCTGGGCCATGTCCCTCCGCATCGGCCAGGGCAGGTCGGGGAAGTCGACGATCAGCCAGCCCATCCGGTCGACGGTCTGGCACTCGCCGTGGAAGAGGCCGTGGAGCCAGAAGACGAGCGCGTCCCTCGACTCGGGGTCCGCCCCCGACTCCAGATCCCGGGGTGACTCCGCGTAGGAGAAGCGCCCGTCCCACCGGAGCTTCGTCACGCCGTGGTCGAACACGTTCTTCCGGTACCGGTGCCCCGAGGTATGCCACTGGCCGACCGCGGTCGGCCGCTCGGCGCGGACGGCACGGACCTCCTCCGGCTCCGGCCAGCCGGCGTAGGGGAGATGCCAGGCCGGCGCCCCGTCGGCGTCGATGCCGCCGCCATCGACCAGGGAGAGTTGCTGTGCCCGCATGACGTCCGCCCCGGCGCGGCGCTCGGCGTCGCCCGCCTGCAGCATCGCCAGCATCCGCTCCGCCCACGCCATCTGGTCGGCGTGGTGGCGCAGGCAGAGGTCCAGGGCGGCGACGGCGTTGCCGTCGGCGAGGCGGTCGGTGGCGTCCAGGTAGGCGCGCTCGGCCGCGACCAGGGCCGGTAGCAGCACGCCGTACATCCCGATCAGGCGGTGCGCGGGCGTCTCCAGGGCGTGGAGGCGCTCGCAGTGGCGGACGAACTCGTCGCTGGGCGCCCGGGAGGCGCCGACGCGCCCCATGTGGCGCTGGTTGCGCAGGGCCCAGGCGATCGACTCGACGTTCAGCGCCTGCTCGAACATCTGACGGCCAATCCCGGCGCGAACCGGGATGTGGACCATGGTCTCGGACCAGGAGGAGAGGATCTCCATGATCTCCATCTCGATCCAGTGGAAGCGCAGCAGCAGCCGTCGCTTCTCGGCCAGGTCCATCCGGTCCCCCAGCCGGGGGCTGAACTCGGGCAACGTCATCTCCCTCTCTCCTTGGTCAGGCCATGAGCGCGACCATGTCCGCGGTCACCTCGTACTCCAGCGGCTCTCCCCGCAGGAAGCGCAGCACCTCCTCCACCATCGCCTCGCCCTGGCGCGCCCAGGTGTCGACCGAGTGGCCCGCGCTGTGGGGCGAGAGGACGATGTTGGGGAGGCTCCTGAGTTCGTCGTCGACCGGCAGCGGCTCCGCCCAGAAGACGTCGAGCGCAGCCCGGATCCGCCCCGAACGGAGTTCGGCCCGGAGCGCCGGCTCGTCGACCAGGACCGCGCGGGCGGTGTTGATGAAGAGCGTCCCATCCCGCATCAGGGAGAGCTCGCGGGCTCCGATCATGCCCCTGGTCTCAGGCAGGACCGGCGCGTGGAGGCTGACGATATCGCTCTCCGCGAGCAGTGTCGGGATGTCCCGGGGCTCGACGTCGAGCGCCCGGATCCGTTCCGGTTCCAGCGACGGATCGGCGACCAGCACGCGCGCGCCGAAGGCGCGAAGCAGCCTGATCACCGCCCGACCGACGCGCCCGGCACCGATGACCCCGACCGTGCGCCCGCCGAGCAGGCGGCTCGAGCGCTGCTCGCGCATCGACCTCCAGGGCACGCCCCGCTTCATCTCGGCGTCGAGCCTGGCCAGACCGCGCAGGTCGGCCAGGGCCTCGAGGATCACGAACTCGGCGACGGCGTCGGCGATGACGGCGGCGGCGTGGCTGACCCGGAACCGGGCCCCGATCTCGTCGACCGGGAGCAGCTGCCGGATGCTGCCCGCCGTGTGCGCGATCAGGCGGGGGTGCCCGCCGCTCTGGCGAAGGGAGTCGGTGAGGGAGGGGGTGCCCCATCCGGTCACGGCGGCGTCGACGCCGTCGATCAGGGCTGGGAGGTCCCAGCCGGCTGGCGATCCCTCCGCCAGCCGAACGTCGGCCAGCGCGCCCAGGCTGGTGGCGAAGGAGGTGCCCAGCACCTCGGTCCGCGTCGGCTCCGGCACCAGGACGACGACGGTCGGCCTGGCGCCGTTGGTGAGATCGCTCACGTGAGGACGATCCCGCCGTTGACGTCGATGACGCAGCCGGTGACGAACCCCGCCTCGGGTGACGCCAGGTAGAGGACCAGGGCGGCCACATCGGCCGGCAGGCCGGGCCTGCCCACGGGGATGCGGGCGATCGTCGCCTCCTGCGCCTCCTTAGGCGTGAAGGTGGGATGGAAGGGGGTGTCGAGGATGAGGCCCGGCGCGACCGCGTTGACCGTGATCCCCCTGTCCGCGACCTCCTTGGCGAGACCGCGGGTGAACCCGTTCATGCCCGCTTTGGAGGCCGCGTAGGCCGTCGCGCCGGCACCGCCGCCGTCGCGGGAGGCCTGCGAGGAGACGTTGACGATCCGCCCGCCCTCGGGCATGTGACGCAGGGCCTCCCGGGAGCAGTAGAAGCAGCTGGACAGGTTGAGGTCGATCACCGTGTGCCAGTGCTCGTCGGTCATCTCCGCGACCGGCTGGCGCGCGACCAGGCCGCCGGCGTTGTTGACGAGGATGTCGATGTGTCTGCCCAGCGCCTCGGCGGCACGACCGACGGCGTCGGCCACGGCGGGGCCGGAGGTGGCATCGAGCTCGAGCGCGCAGGCCTGGCGGCCGAGCGCCCGGATCTCGCCGGCGACCTCGTCGCCATCGTGGCTGCGGTAGGTGATGGCGACGTCGGCGCCGGCGCAGGCGAGCTCCAGGGCGATGCCCCGCCCGATCCCGACCGCCCCGCCCGTGACCAGCGCCGTCCTTCCCTTCAGATCAGTCATCGCCGCAGACTACTCGGCGCCCACGACGGCGGTGTCGCGCTGGCGATCCTCGTCCTGGACGGCCGTCGCCCGGCGGTGGTAGTCGCGGAAGTTCTCCAGCCCCCAGCGCTCCTTGATCCGTGACAGCGGCCAGGCCGCGTCGTTGCTCTCCACCGTGAAGACGTTCTCCTGGGAGAGGGCGTCGATGGTCACGCCGGGCCCGAGCTCGCGCTCGATCTCGATCAGCTTCTGAGCCTGGGCGTCGGTGTGGAAGACCTCCTTCTCGAGGTCGATGGTGGCGGCGGCGAGGCGATGGTACTTGCTGGTCTGGGTGATCACCCGGCCGGTGATGTCGATCACCTTGGAGTGCTCGCTCCGGACCGCCGAGACCACGTGGTAGAAGTGCGTCCAGGCATACACCTGGAGCGGGAAGCCGCCGTCGTAGGCTGACGGCCAGACCACCATCTCCGCGCCCTTCCTGGCGAGATCGGCCCAGTGGTCGGGCCACCCGATGTCGTAGCAGATGGCGAGCCCGACCCGTCCGAAGTCGGTCTCCACCACCACCGAGGAGCCGCCCGGCGTGATCCGGGAGTCGCGGCACTCGCCGATGGTGGGGTGGATCTTGGCGTAGCGCGCGGCGAGCTGGCCATCCCGGTCGATGACGACGGCGCTGTTCTCCCGCTGGTCGGGGCCGGTCTCGACGGAGTAGCAGGCGACGATCCATATCCGGTGGGTCCTGGCCAGGGCGGCCAGGCGCTCGAAGGTGGGGCCGGAGAGCGGCTCGCTGTAGTTGACGCGGAGCCGGCCGTCGCTCCGCGGGCGGAGGAAGTCCTCGGGGAGGCAGACCATGTCGGCCCCCTCGCGCCCGGCGATGTCGACGTAGGTGCACGCCAGCTCCCGGTTCTCGTCCGCCGTCGAACCGGTGACGCCGAAGAACGAGGTCGTCACCACTTTCGCCTTGCGCGGCATCTTGCCTCCTTCTGCTGTCGATGGATTCATGGGGTGACCGAGATGACCGGGCTGCGCGTGAGCACCAGGGCCTCGGCGGTGAGCGCGGTGGCGGCGGTGCTGACCGCCGCCTCCAGGGCCAGGCGCATGACCTTGGTCACGTCCAGGATCCCCGAGGCCCACATGTCCCTCACCCCGCCCTCGACCACGTCGTAGCCGTGGGCGGGGCCGAGGCGCGCCACCTCGGCCAGGATCGGTGCCGGCTCGCGGCCGGCGTTGCGGATCAGCCAGGTCATCGGCGCGGCCAGGGCCTCGCGCACCAGCATCATGCCGGCGAGCGCGTCCCCCTCCAGGCCGGCACCGTCCAGCGCCGCCCGGCACTGGAGCAGGCTCGCCGCGCCCCCGGGCAGGACCCCCTCCTCGACCGCCACCGGCACCAGGCGCAGCGTGCGCTCGACCTGCTCGCGACGAAGCTCGCGCTCGCTGTCCGTGCTCGCCCCCAGCTCGAGGACCCCGGAACGCGCGCCGAGGTTGCCGATGCGCCGGATCAGCGCGGAGCGGAGAACCTCGTCCCTGGTCCTGGCCAGCTCGGCACGCAAGGCCCGGCACCTGGCCTCGACCGCGGCCGCGTCGCCCGCGCCCACGGCGACCTCGATCCACCCGGGACCGATCCTCACCCCGCGGGCGTAGCCGAGGTCGTCGGTGGTGGCGTCGTCGAGGCGGTAGCCGAGCTCCTCGCCGATGAGGTGCGCCCCGGTGACGGTGGCGACGTCCTCCAGCTGCTCCCGGATGTGACCGTCGCTGGTGGGCCGGCAGGCGACGATGTCGAGCGTCCCCGACCCCCGGTACCGGAGCAGCGTCGCCAGCGCCACGCCCGTCACCTCGGGCGCCACGATCAGGAGCGGTCCGCCCGCCTCCTCGACGACCTGCTCGAGCAGGGGCACCACCTCCTCCGCCCGGGTGAGGGGCTGGTCGGAGACGAGGAGGTAGGGCTCCTCGAGCACGGTGTCCTCGCCCGCCGGGCCGGCGAACCCGCTCGAGACCGGCGCCCCGGCCCAGCGCGACCCCTGGATCAGGCGATGGCCGACGCGGCGCCCCACGTACTCCTCGATCTCGACCCCGGCCTCGGGGCCGAGCTCGGCGAAGATCGCGCCGAGGGCGTCCGCGACCTCCCGGTCGGGGGCCGCCGTACGCAGCAGGGCGGGGAGGTGGCCCCCGTCCCCGTCGAGCGGCCGCGTCTGGCCGCGCAGGGCGGGCAGGGCCGCGGCCAGGCCCATCCGCATCCCCTGGCGCAGTGCCAGCGGATCCGACCCGGACGCGATCAGGCGCATGCCCCTCGTGACCAGGGAGTGGATCAGGGCCGCGGTCGTGGCCCCGCCATCACCGGTCGCCTCGTGCACCCGCCAGACGCCGTGGCGGAGCAGCATCATGCCCACGCTCTCCGGGCGCCGGGCGCCGGCGATCATGCGGCGGGCGAGGACCCCGGCCGAGACGATCGCCTCGGGACCCTGCCCCTCGCGCTGGCTGAGGACGACGCCGGTGGACGGCCCCAGGGTCCTGCGGAGGAGGTCGGCGAGCAGGGCCATGCCCGTCTCCAAATCCCTCCTCACGCGCTCCCCCAGCAGCACCTCCGGTCCGGCCGTGTCGATCACGCTATCGCCCTCCCAGTCCGCTGAAGGAGATCCCCCCGGACATGAAGTAGCGCTGGGCGACGAAGAAGATCACGATCATGGGCAGCGTCATCAGCACGGCCCCGGCCATGATCAGATCCCACTGGGTCCCGTAGAAGCTGTCCAGCGTCTGCAGGCCCAGCGCCAGCGTCATCTTGCTGGCCGAGTTGAGATAGATCAGCGGATTGAGGAAGTCGTTCCAGTTGGCGATGACCGAGAAGATGGCGATCGTCGCAACCATCGACTTCGACATCGGCAGCATGATCCGCCACCAGATGTACCAGTTGCTGGCCCCGTCGACGTGGGCGGCGTCCTCGTAGTCCTTGGGCACGGTGCGGAAGGTCTGGCGGGACAGGAAGATGTAGAAGGGTATGCCCAGCCAGGAGGGCAGGATCAGCGGGACGAAGGTGTCGATCAGGCCCAGGTGCCGGTAGACGATGAACTGCGGGATCAGGGTCACCACCCCGGGCAGCATCATCGTCGCGATGCAGATCAGGAAGAGGGCGTCGCGACCGGGGAAGCGCAGCCGCGCGAAGGCGTAGCCGCAGAGCGTCGAGCTGAGGATGGCGCCGCCCGTGCCCAGCACGGCGATGATCGTCGAGTTGAGAAACCATTGGAAGAAGGGCACGGTCCTGAAGAGCTGGATGTAGTTCCCGAACTCCCAGTGCGAAGGCAGCAGCGTGGGCGGGACCGACAGGACCGCTCCCGGCTGCTTGAGCGAGTCGAAGATGCTCATCGCCAGCGGCAGCACCATGATCACGCCGCCGAGGATCAGCAGCAGATGCTTGAGCAGGGCGACCGGTGCCGACCGGCCCCGACCGCCGCTGCTCGCCGACCGGGCGACGTCGCCGCCGCGGGTGGAGACGCTTTCCATCAGCGCGACCTCCTCATGCGTCCGGGCTCGATTCGTAGTAGACCAGCCGACGGGCCACGCCGAACTGCACGATCGTGAAGCCGAGGACGATGACGAACAGCAACCAGGCCATCGCCGACGCGTACCCCATGTTCAGGTAGCGGAAGGCGTTGTTGTAGAGGTAGAGAGCGAAGAAGAGGGTGCTGTGCTCGGGATTGCCCGTGCCCCCCGTCGCCACGTAGGCGGGAGTGAAGACCTGGAAACCGGCGATGAAGCCGGTGACCAGGATGAAGAAGAGGACAGGCGACACGAGGGGGAGCGTTATCCCCCGGAAGATGCGCCAGCCGCTGGCCCCGTCCACCGCGGCCGCCTCGTAGAGCTCGGCCGGGATCGCGTTCAGCCCGGCCAGGAAGATCGGCAACGAGCCGCCGGCGCCCCACAGGTACATGACGATCAGGACCGGCTTGGCCTCGTGCGGATCGGAGAGCCACAGCTGCTGGGGCAGGTGGAGGAACTGGAGGACGTACGACGCCCAGCCGAAGCTGGGCTCGAAGATCAGCATCCAGAGAAGGGTCGAGGCGACCACCGGCGTGATCGAGGGCAGGAAGTAGATCGTGCGGTAGAAGTAGAGACCCCGCCGCCGTCGCTGCAGGGCGAGGGCGAGCCCCAGGCCGATGCAGGCGTACAGCGGGGTCGAGATGAAGGCGTAGAAGGCCGTGTCCGCGAGCGACGCCCGGATCAGGCTGTCCTTGGACAGCATGGTCACGTAGTTCTCGAGCCCGATCCACTGCGGCGCCACCACCAGCTGCCAGTTGGTGAAGGAGATGAGGAAGGAGGCGATCATCGGTCCCAGGACGAGTCCCAGGAAGCCGACCAGCCAGGGCAGGATCATCAGGTAGCCGTCCCTGGCCTCCTGGCGCCGCATGGCCGAGGACCGCGGCCGGCCCAGGGCCTCGGCGCCCAGTCGCACTCCGCGCGACAGCGTCGCCCGCTTCTGGCCTGACATCCGCCTAGCCGCCCGCCCCGTTGCTCTGGCGCCAGCTGGCGACATCCGAGCCGATCGAGGACTGGATGGCGCTGGCCGTCTGCCTCGGGGTCTTGAGACCGGAGAAGAGGTCGGACAGGTCGCTGTCCATGGTGTCCTGCCACTGCGGCCACTGCGGCGTGAACCACCATTCGGCGAGACCGTCGGCGTTGATCTGGTCGTAGAAGGCGTCGAGGAAGTGCTCGGGCTGGTGATCCTTCGGCCAGCCGAACTTGGCGAAGCGCTTCTGGGCGGGGAACCAGACGCCGTTGACGCCCAGGTACTTCTGCGCCTGGTCGCCGGTCATGTACTTGATCCACGACCACGCCGCGTCAGGGTTCTTGGCGCCGGTGGTGATGACGAAGGTCTGGCCGCCGACCTCGTACTTGGCGGTGGGTGTCCGGGGCAGCGGGGCGACATCCCAGTGCGTGGTCTTGACCCCGGCCTGGTGCAGGTAGGCGATGAGGCCGATCCAGGCGAACTCCATGGCGTAGACGCCGCTGGTGAACGGGTAGAGCGCGCCACCGTTGGAGATCGAGGTCTGGACCGCCGCGGTGGGGGAGACGTGATCCTTCGTGATCAGGTTCTGCCACCAGCTCAGGGAGGCCTGGCCCTTCTCGTCGCCCAGCTCCAGCTTGCTCACCTTCTTGTTGAAGTACTGGGCCCCGTTGTACCCGGTGTAGGCGTAGTAGTAGCGGTAGGTGGAGACGTCGAAGGCGAGACCGTACTGGCGGATGTCCCCGGCGTCGAAGCCGTCCTCGCCGGGGTGCTTGCCGGCCTTGTCGTTGGTCAGCTTGAGCGCCGCCGACCGGTAGTCCTCGTAGCTCCACGACGCGTCCGGGTACTTGACGCCGGCCTGGTCGAGCAGGTCCTTGTTGTAGTAGATGGCGGAGGAGCCCATGTCGATGGGCATGCCGTAGAGCTTGCCCTGGTACCGGCCGTTGTTGAGCCGGGCGGGATAGAAGTTGCCGAGATCGAAGTGGTCGTTCTTGGCGTAGCTGTCGAGGTCGGCGAGCAGGTGCCGGGCGGCCACGCTGGGCAGCTCGGTGTTGTCGAGGCTGGTGCCGTCCGGCGGCTGGCCGCCCGCGGCCAGGGTCAGGTACTTCTGCTCCAGGTTGGCGTACACGACCGGGATGCCCACCCACTTGATGTGCGGGTTCTCCTGCTCGAACTGCGAGACCAGATGTTCGAACGAACCGGTCCAGAGCGTGCCCGTGAAGAAGTGAAGGAACGTCATGTTCACGTTCTTCTGGGTCTTGCCGGAACTCGAGGACGGGGAGCTGCCGCAAGCGGCGAGCCAGGGGATCGCGGCGGCGGCGGCCGCTCCTCCCGTCGCCATGCGGAGCAGCTCGCGCCGGGACATGCCCCCTCGCTTCCGCCCACCGCTGCTGACGTCTGACGGCGCACGGCTCATGTCTTCCTCCTCGTCGATGGGTCGGCTCAGCGCTGAGTCGGATCGATCAGCGCCCCGGGGTCTGAGGGCCCCGGGCGGATGGCGGTGTCGCTCCTGGGCCTGGACGCAGTCCAGACCCAGCTCCAGGTGTCCTGGTGGACGGTGGGCGCGGCGGCTCCGAATCGTCGGCGCCCGCGGTCCGAGATCGTGGGCCGCGCTCCTCGATGGGCGGTCCGCCGAAAGGGTGTGGCGAGGAGCAGGGTCTGCATCTGCGGATGAGCTCCTAGGCGTCCAGATGCTCGGGCAGCGGGCTCGTCGACTCCCTGGTCACGAGCCTCGGGGCCATGACCACCGAGGCCGCCTGGTCTTCGTCGTGACCTCGCTCGCGCACGATGTCGATGGCATAGCGCGCCATCTCCTGCAGGGGCTGGCGCACCGTCGTCAACGGGGGGTTGAAGAGCCCGGCCAGAACGATGTCGTCGAACCCGACCACGGACACGTCCTCGGGCACGCGCATGGATTCCTCACGGGCCGCCGCGCAGGCTCCGATCGCGTACATGTCGTTGATCGTCACCACGGCCGTCGGCGGATGCTGCAGACGGAGCAGAGCCCGCATGCCGAGCTCGCCGCGTCCGGAGCTGTCGACGTCGCCGAAGCCCTGCTCGCCGCCGTTCGCCCACACCAGCTCCTCGCTGAATGGAATCCCGGAGTCGCCCAGCGCCTCGCGGTACCCGGCCAGCCGCTGTCGCCGGCTGACGGTGGCGATGGCGCCGGAGATGAAGCCGATCCGGCGATGGCCCAGCGAGAGCAGGTGCCGGGTGGCGAGGAGGCCACCGAGGCGGTTGTCGACGCTCACCGTCACCAGCCCGGGCGGGTCGTCGGGCTGGCTCTCCCGGTCGAAGGCGATGAGCAACAGGCCCCGCTGCATGGCGTGTTCGAGGTGCTCCAGCGAGGGGAGCGATGAGCCGATGATCACCGTCCGCACGCCGCTGGACCAGAGCTCGTCGACGTAGGCGCGCTCCCGGGCCGGGTCGCGCTCGCTGTTGCAGAGCAGGATCTGGTAGTCGTGCTGCAGCGTCTCCCGTTCCACCGCCCGGGCGAAGCCGCCCCAGAATGGGTTGGCGACGGAGGGGACGACGAGGCCGATCGTCCGCACCTCCCCGGTGCGGAGCTGGCGGGCGACCAGGTTGGGCTGGTAGCCGAGCTCGGAGATGGCACGGAGGATGCGTTGGCGCGTGCGCGGGAGCATCCTGCCGTCCCGTCCATTGAGCAGGTTGGAGACGGTTGTCGGCGAGACGCCCGCGGAAGCGGCCACGTGGCGAATCGTTACCCGGGCCTTCTCCACTCCCACCTGCGCTGTCATTCCTTTGTCCAAGCCCTTTCTGTGTGATCGATGTATCGATGCACTGGTGTGACGATACACCGGGTCCAGGTGACTGTCAACGAGGCGGCGCGGGCGACGCCGAGAGCGTCTCCCCTCAGTCACCGGCCGTCTCTCCCGAACCGGCGGCCCTCCACTCGGCGAGCGAGGTCAGCTGGCTCCAGTCGATGGGGACCTGGTGGCCGAAGGGAGCATCGACGACCGTGCCGATCCGGAGCCGGCCGCGCTCGATGGCCAGGGTCGGGAAGCCCTGGGGGTGGGGGCGGTAGAGGTCCGGATGCCGCTCCAGCACCGCTCCCTGGACCGAGGCGGGGAAGCCGCTCAGGCCGCGGAAGTAGTGATGCCCGTTGCGCTCGAGGTGGCCGAGGCCGATGGAGGCCGCCACCGCCAGGTCCTGGGTCAGAGCCACCGGGCCCACGTTGACCAGGTCCTCGCCGGTCATCAGCAGCCCGCCCCGAGCCGGCGCGGCACGGTTTCGCGCGGAGACCAGGCAGGCGCTGGCGACACCGCGGAAGACACCCTTGCAGTTCTTGTGGGAGGTCCCGACGTACCCCCGTTCGAGCGCCAGCCCGAACCGGCCGGGGTGGTCGTCAGACTCGTCGATGATCAGCGGCGGGCGGTCGGGCCAGCGCCCGAGGGCCTCTGCGACATCCGGTCCCAGCGCCAGGTCCCGGCGCAGAGGCTGCTCGATGAAGAGGAGACGCCCGAGCCAGGGGCCTAGGCGGGGGTCGCGCTCGAGCCTGTCCCAGAAGTCGCGGAGCGCGTCCACGCTCGGGTACTGCTCGTTGGCGTCAAGGCTGAAGGCGCCCCCTTGGGGCGCGCTCCGCATGAGGATGGTCGCGATCCGGCGGAGGCGGTCGAGGTCGGCCTCCCCCTCGCCGGAGAGCTTGATCTTGAAGTGCGTGAGCCCGTACTCGCGGATGCAGTCGTCGAGGGTCCGGGGGAGGCCGTCGCCCGCCCGCTCCTCGGCTCCCAGGTCGGCGCCGGTCAGGGGGTCGGCCAGCCCGACCGTGTGCCGGACCGTGATCCGGCGCCCGGGCCGGTCGGGCAGCAGCGCCGAGGGCGGAGTCCCCTCCAGCTCGGGATAGAGGGCGCCCAGACGGATGCCGAGGAGATCCCCGCGCAGCGCGCCGGCGAGCGTCGTCCGGCGTGCCCGGCAGAGGGCGTCGATGACGGCGCGCTCGACCAGGCTCACCCCGAGGCCGGCGAGCAGCGGCGGCTGCCCCGCGCTCCTCAGCTGCTCCTCCTGGGTCCTGGCCCAGAGCTCGAACGCGCTCTGCGCCGCCCCGCCCTCGAGGGCGATCCGGCAGGCGCCCTCGATCGAGGCGAGCATGCCGGCGAGGTCCTCACCGGCGGAGGTCGCGGGATCCTTGGTGAACCACTTGGGGGGGAGCGAGTCGGCGGCGACCCCGGTGTGAAGGTCGCCCTCGACCTCCACCTCCAGCCGCAGCAGCAGGTGCGGCACCGAGGTCAGCGAGGCGATGCCGTAGTGGAACGGGATCCGCGCCTCCAGGTCGACCACGTAGGCGTGGTGATCGACCACGCGGACCCTCACGCCGACAACCTCATGCCCGCCCGCACCCGGGGCATGACCTCCTCGGCGAAGAGGCGCATCGAGCGGAGCACCGGCTCGTTGTCCACGCCGTGGAAGTGCATGCGAGCGACCAGGTGGGTGACGCCGAGGCGCGCACATCGGAGGACGCCCTCCGCCACCTCATCGGGAGAGCCCACGATGAAGCGGTCGCGGGCGAGCTGGGCGTCGACCTGCTCCTCGCCCTGAAGCTCCACGTTGCCGTGCCGCCAGGCCACGTAGTCGTCGGTGTACATGTGGCTCAGCGCCTTGGTCCCGGCGGCGAGATCGCCCGGCCCGGCCGCCACCCAGACCTCTCGGAAGAGGGGAAGCTCGGTCCGAGCCCGGCCCAGCCCCGCCCGCTCGCGGTCGTAGGTCCGCAGACAGTCGCGGACGCGCTCCAGGGTCGCGGTCGGGCCGGGGAACCAGGCGTCGCCGAGTGCGGCCGCCCGGCGCAGCGCGCGCTCGTCCCAGCCACCGATCCAGATCGGCACCGGTTGCGACGGGCGGGGGTGGATGGTCACGTCCCTGAGCTCCACGTACCGGCCGGAGTAGGAGACGTGCTCGGATCCGAGCAGCCGGCGGATCACGGTCAGGTACTCGGTCATGCGCCTTCCTCGTTCGCCGTAGGGAACTCCGAAGGCGGCGAACTCCTCGCGCCGGTAGCCGAGGCCGGCTCCGAGGATGAAGCGGTCGCCGCTCAGATCGGCGAGCACCGCCGCGTCCTCGGCCAGCCGGACCGGCGAGTAGAAGGGGACGAGGACCACGTTCGTACCCAGCGAGACGCGCTTCGTGATCGAGGCCAGCGAGGCCAGCGCCAGGAGCGGGGAGGGGGCATAGCCCCTCATCAGGTGATGCTCCGGCAGCCACACCGAGTCGTATCCGAGCTCCTCTGCGGCGAAGGCCTGCTCCCGCGTCTCCGCGTTGCGGTGGACCTCGGGACAGAGCGAAAGGCCGAATCTCATACCTCGTCCGCCTCCAACTCGTAGAGCAGCCGGTACATGTCGGAGGCGATCGTCCTCGCCCCCCACCGCTGGACCTCCTCCATCAGCTCGCCGGCGAGTGGCCGCAGGGCGGCCCGATCAGCCCCCTCCAGCAGCACCGCCCACTCCCCGGCGCGGTCGGCCCCCCGCCGGAGCCGCCCCTCCTCGGTCTCGGCTCCGGCCTCATCCGGGCCGGGCACCAGGAGGTGAGCGCCAGAGATCCCGGGCCGGGCGACGGCGAGCGGAAGGAGGCCGCAGGCGAGCCGGCGGCGCAGGTCATCGGCCCGATGGGCATCGGGCTCCAATGTGTGGGTGAGCATGCAGCCGCCGATGCCGCGGCCCAGGCTGGTCCCCACCTCCAGCGCCGCCCGGCGCGCATCGAGCAGGGAGGGCAGCATGCGCCGCGTCAGGGGCGTGGGGTCGTTCAGCCGTGCCAGGTAGGCGTCGCCGTGGAAGACGTCGAGCGAGCGGGCCTCATAGAGCATGAACCCGGCACCGCCGCCCTCCCAGGCGGTGTAGCGCCGCCCGCGGATGAAGCCGGCGATCCGCATCCGCTCGGGTATGTGCTCTCCGATGTGCCAGGCGTCGACGGCCGCCGCCCGTCCGGCGCCGGGCCTCCACCACCAGGCCAGAGCGGCGCCGCCCTTCAGTGCCATCGCCGATCAGGCCCTGGCGGGGGCGCCCGCCGGCGCTCCGGGCGGACGGTGGTGGGCCCTCGCGCGGCCGCAGAGGACGCCGGGCCGACGCGGATGGAGGTCGCCGGCTGGAATCGCCTCGGCCTGGTTCAGCATTCGATCGGTGGATGGCCGTACCCCACGGTCTCGCTCCTCTCCTCGTGACCGATGGCCTGTGGTCAGTCCACTTATGATAGGCCAAGCAGTTGAATCAGGACCAGACGGCGGGATCGTCGGGTGGAGTGAGCCAGTGAGCAGCGATCGGTCGAGGGTGTTCGAGATCGTCCCGATCAGGCAGGTGGACGTCTACAGGGAGGTCCTCGCCCAGCTCGAGGGCTTGGTCAGGACGATGCCGGCGGGTGCCCGCTTGGCCCCCGAGCGGGAGCTGGCCGAGCAGCTCAAGGTGAGCCGGGTCTCCGTCCGCGAGGCGCTGCGCGCCCTGGAGAGCATGGGCAAGGTGGAGATCAGGCGCAACACGGGCGCGTTCGTGCTCGATCCCGACGGCGCGCCCCCTCTTGGTCACCTCCGACAGGGTCTGCAGGTGGACGCCGCCTTCCTGCAATGGCTGACCGAGGCGCGGGCGGCGATCGAGGTGAAGGTGGTCGAGCTGGTCGCCGGCTCCGCCGCCGACCTCTCGGCCGCCAGAGCGGTTCTGGAGCGGGCGGGCGACGAGGCGCGCGGGCACCTTGGCTCTCAGGGAAGCCTGGATCTCCGCTTCGAGGCGGCGCTGGGCCGCATCGCCGGCAACCCTCTGCTGACGCGGATGCAGAGCATGGTCCACCAGCTCTGGGTGGAGGCGTGGAGCGAGGCCGGGCTCGCCCCCGGCGAGTACGCGACCTTTCACGCCGAGCACGAGCAGATACTGGCCGCGCTGGAAGCGGGGGACGGCTCCCTGGCGGTGCGCCGAATGGCCGAGCATGTCGACCGGCGAGTGCGCGCCCTGCCCCAGGCGGAGCGAGCCGGTGTTTGAGGACTGGCGGTCGTGCACATGATCGCGGTCGGGACCGGCGACGTCAGATCGAGCTCTGGAGGCCCCTGCCATGCCGCGAAACATCCGCATCCTGACCACGGCCTTCGGATCCGCGGGCTCAGGCCCTAGGGACACCGTCGAGCGGAACCGCGAGCTGGCGTGCCGCCTCGTCGGCGTCGCCGGTCGCCAGAGCGCCGACCTGGTGTGCCTGCCGGAGGATTTCCTGACCCCTCCGGGTACGCCCCTCGCGGCCATCCACACCGAACCGGTCGACGGATCTACGTTCGATGCGCTGGCGCGGCTGGCTCGGCGGCACAGCGTCTGGATCGTGGCCTGCTGGTACGTTCCCCGCCCGGACATCGACGGCGGCATCGAGAACAGCGCCGTCGTCATCGACCGCACCGGCGCGCTGGCGGCTCGCTACGTCAAGGTCCATCCCACCATCGGCGAGTGCCGCGAGGCGGGATCGGTGCCGGGCAGGGACGCCGTCGTCGTCGACACCGACTTCGGTCGGCTCGGGCTCGCCATCTGCTACGACATCGGCTGGCCCGAGCATTGGGCAGAGCTGGCCCGCCTCGGGGCTGAGCTCGTCGTCTGGCCGTCCGCCTACGACGGCGGATTCCCACTCCGCTCGTACGCGTGGACACACGGCTACCGGATCGTGTCCTCCGTTCTCAGCCGGAACGCCAAGGTGATCGACATCACCGGCAGGATCGTCACCTCGACGAGCCGGTGGCATCCACTGGCGGCGGCGACCCTTGACCTGGAGAAGGAGCTGTTCCACGTGAACTATCACGAGGAGAAGCTGGTTCGGATCCAGGAGGAGATGGCGGAGCGGGTGGTGGTCGAGACGTTCGACGAGGAGGGCGTCTTCACTGTGCAGAGCCTGGATCCGGAGTGCCCGCTGGCAACCATCAAGGCGCGGTACGGGCTGGAGGGCTTCCGTGACTACCACGCACGGGCCGAGCGGCTCCAGGAGGAGCATCGCTCGCGCGCGGGCGCCGAGGCCCGACCCTGAGTCGATACGTCGGGATGACCGCTCAGCGCCGCCGGCTCAGGTGGCGCCGCTGAGCCTCATAGGTCACGATGCTGGCCGCGGCGCAGACGTTGAGCGAGTCGACGCCGGGGCTCATCGGTATCCGAAGCAGGCTCCGGCAGAGGCGGCGGTGCTCGTCGGCGATGCCCGTCCTCTCGGCGCCGAGGAGCAGGACCAGCGGCCGGGCGAAGTCATAGCCGTGGCACTCCTGGGAGCCCTCGGGATCGACGCCGACGATGGTGACCTGGTACCGCTCCCCCCACTCGGCGAGATCGTCGGCGGAGCACCTGACCATCCGCGTGGCGAAGATGGCGCCGACCGCCGCGCGCAACGCCTCCGGATGGTAGGGGTCGCCGCGGCCCTCGAGCAGCATCAGCCCCGAGGCGCCGTTGGCGACAGCCGAGCGGATGACGCAGCCGAGGTTGCCGGGGTAGTCGGATCGGCTGACCGCGACCCAGTAGCGGTCCGGCTCCGGCTCGAGCGAGTCCAGACCCCACCAGCGCTCGACGATCACCGCGCCCATCCCGGACGGGTTCTGTCTTCGGGACATGGTCCGGAAGGCGTCGGCGGTGACCCTCACCACGGGCAGATCGGGATGCTCGCCGGGGATGCGGCGGGCATACGGGCTCAGGTGAGCCTCCGGGGTCACCACCAGGCAGATGGCTCGGGCGGCGTCAATGGCCGCCCCGACCGCCCGCAGTCCCTCGATGAAGGCGCGACCCTGCCGCCTGCTCCTCGGCGATCGGGCCAGCCGGGCGAGCTCGCGCACACGGGGATGGGATCTGCCGAATAGATGGTTGTCGTCTGACACCTGACACTCCTGATCGGATGGGGGGAGACAGGAGGTGACGAAACCAAGGGCGCCGGCCACTGCTGCGGCGTGATCACAGGGGCTCCGTCACGGCGTCAGATCGACATGCCGAGACGAGTATACGCGGGGTAGCTCAGGTCCTCAAAGCGGGCACTTGAAGCCCGGTTGCTCCCCGCCGGTTCCTACCGGTGCGATCGGCCGGGGGCACCTCGGCGTCGGGGTCGGGGTCGGGATCGGTGAGGTGGGCGGGGCCGTGGTCGGAACCGGCGTCGGCGCAGGCGTCGGTCCAGGGGGAGAGATCGGCGCGGCCGTCGGTGCCGCACTCGGGACAGGCGCCGGTGGGGCCGGCGTCGTCGTCGGCTTGGGTGTCGGCGCCGGCGATGGGGAGGGACTCGGGGCCGGAGCCGGCGCCGTGACATGCGGGGTCGGCTTCGGCGGCAGCGGCTGGTGCCCGCCGGTCAGGTGGAGCAGGATCAGGGCGACCGCGACCGCCGTGGCGACCGCGGCGGCGGCGATCGCGCCGATGATCAGGTGGATCGGGGCCGACGCTCCCGCCCCGGCTCCGGCGCCACCGGCACCTCCCGCTCCCGCGCCACCGGCTCCCGCCGCCCCGGCGGCGGCCGCTCCGGCGGCGGCGCCGACGCCGACCGCCGCCGCCGCGGTGAGGACGGCGGCGAAGCCGGGCAACGCCACCGGCGTGGCCTCGATGCCGTCGCGGAGCGCGGTGACGATCTGCTGGTCGAGCTCGGACATACCCTCGAATCCCTGCGGCGTGCTCATGACGCACTCCTCGACGGGAAGGCGTTGGCGACCTCGGCCCGCTGGCGCATCAGCTCCATGGCCTTGTTGAGCCGTGAGCCGACGGTCCCGATGGGGATGCCGAGCATGTCGGCGATGTCCGATCGGGGGCTCTGGTTGTAGTAGTGGAGGACGACCCGCGCGCGCTGGTCGGCGTTCAGCGGCCGCATCAGCCAGGAGACGAGGTCCTTGTCGTCGAACTCCTCCGGCGATTGGTCCCGGCGGCGGGTGATCAGCAGCCACGGCGGCACCGCCCGGTGGCGCTTCTCGCTGCGGTAGTGGCTGATGGCCAGGTTGCTGCCGATCTTGAGCAGCCAGCCGTGGGCGTTGCGCCCATCGAAGCCGTCCCAGGAGCGGAGCGCGCGGATGAAGACCTCCTGGGTCAGGTCCTGGGCCGTCGCCCGGTCCAGGACAATGGCACAGATTGTCCGGAAGACGGCCTCCGACTCCTGCTCGTACAGGAGCCGCACGGCCTCCTTCGGGTCGTCCGGATACTCTCCGCCGGTCTCCGCCGCCTTTCTGATCGCATCATCCTAATCGTGGGCGCAAGTCGAGGGGGCTCGGCGCAGCTTCCGCGTGGCGTCACGATCGGCCCACCCCGGCCGAGTACACTCGGCGCGTGAGTCTCACCCCTGAAGACGTGCGCCATGTGGCCATGCTCGCCCGGCTGGGCCTCGAGGCTGAGGAGGAGGACTACTACGCTCAGCAGCTGAGCGGAATCCTCGAACACATCGGCCGGCTGGGGGAGTTGGACACCGACAGCATCAAGCCCACCGCTCAGGCGGTCCCGCTCGAGGCGCGGCTGCGCCAGGACCAGCCCGAGCCCGGCCTGACCCAGGAGCAGGCCCTGGCCAACGCGCCCGAGCGGCGCTCCGGCTTCTTCGTCGTCAAGGCGATCCAGGACCCGGAGCCGTGAGCGCGCTCCACGAGGAGGGGCTGGTCCAGCTCCACCGGCTGCTCGTCGACCGCGAGGTCTCGGCGGCCGAGGTGCTGGACGATCAGCTCGCCGCCATCGAGCGCCGCGAGCCCGAGGTCCACGCCTACCTGCGCCTGACCGACGAGCTGGCCCGCGCTCAGGCGGCGGAGGCCGATCGCCGGCTCGCCGCCGGGGACGGCGTCGGAGCGCTGACCGGCATCCCGGTCGCCCTCAAGGACGTCCTCTGCGTGGCCGGGGTGGAGACCACCGCCGGCTCCAAGATCCTGCGCGGGTACCGCCCGCCCACCGACGCCACCGTGGTCCGCCGGCTGAGAGAGGCCGGCGCCGTCTTCCTGGGCATGACCAACTGCGACGAGTTCGCCATGGGCAGCTCGACCGAGAACTCGTCCTACGGGCCGACCCGCAACCCGGTCGACGCCAGGCGGGTGCCGGGCGGCTCGTCGGGCGGCAGCGCCGCCGCCGTCGGGGCGGGTGAGGCCGTGGTCTCGCTGGGCACCGACACGGGCGGCTCGATCCGCCAGCCGGCGGCGCTCTGTGGCGTGGTCGGGGTCAAGCCGACCTACGGCCGGGTCAGCCGGTTCGGGCTGATCGCGTTCGCCTCCAGCCTCGACCAGGTCGGGCCTTTCGCCCGGTCGGTCGCCGACGCGGCGCACGTCCTTCAGGCCATCTCCGGCCTCGATCCCCGCGACGCCACCAGCGCCGACCGGCCGGCGGACCTGCTCGGCGAGCTCGAGGGCGGGGTCGAGGGGATGCGTCTCGGGGTGCCCCGCGAGTACTTCGAGATCGAGGGCATGGAGACCGGCGTGCGGGTCGCCGTCGAGCAGGCGCTGGCCGCTCTCGAGCGGGCCGGCGCGGAGCTGGTCGAGGTGAGCCTGCCGCACACCGATTACGGCCTCGCCGCGTACTACATCATCGCCCCGGCCGAGGCCTCCTCCAACCTCGCCCGCTTCGACTCGGTCCGCTATGGCATGCGGGACGAGTCGGCGACCAACCTGCTGGAGACCTACCTCCGGACCCGCCGCCACGGCTTCGGGCCCGAGGTTCGCCGGCGCGTGATGCTCGGCACCTACGCCCTCTCGGCCGGCTACTACGACGCCTACTACCTGAAGGCTCAGAAGGTCCGGACGCTCATCGCGCAGGACTTCACCGCCGCCTTCGAGCACTGTGACGCGATCGTCTCCGCCACCTCGCCCTGCGTCGCCTTCCCGCTGGGCGCCAAGACCGAGGATCCGCTTCAGATGTACCTCAACGACGTGCTGACCCTGCCCGCCAGCCTGGCCGGGCTGCCCGGCGTCAGCCTGCCCTGTGGGAGCTCCTGGAATCTGCCCGTCGGCCTCCAGGTCCTGGCTCCCCAATGGGAGGACGCGCGCGCGTTGCGCGTCGCCCGGGCCTTCGAGGCGCTGCAGGTGTCGCAGCCGCAGCCGTCCGGGGAGGGCTCTCGATGAGGCCGGGCTGGGAGGCCGTGATCGGGATGGAGGTGCACGCGCAGCTCTCCACCCGGTCGAAGATGTTCTGCACCTGCTCCTCCGACTACCTCGCCGCCGAGCCCAACGCGCACGTCTGCGAGGTCTGCCTGGGCCTGCCCGGAGCGCTGCCGGTGGCCAACGGCAAGGCCGTCGAGCAGGTCATCCGGACCGCCCTCGCCCTCAATTGCAAGATCGCGGAGCACAGCAAGTTCGACCGGAAGAACTACTTCTATCCGGACCTGCCCAAGGGCTACCAGATCAGCCAGTACGACATGCCCCTCTCCCTGACCGGGTGGGTCGACATCCCCGGCCGCCGCGTCCGGATCACCCGGGTCCACCTCGAGGAGGACACGGGGAAGCTGGTCCACGCCGGCGACGCGCTGGCGACCGCGCAGGAGTCGCTGGTCGACCTCAACCGGGCCGGCGTGCCCCTGATGGAGATCGTCAGCGAGCCCGACCTGACCAGCGCCGACGAGGCCAGGGACTATGCGCAGACGCTGCGCGCCGTGCTCCGTGCCATCGGCGCCTCCGAGGCGGAGATGGAGAAGGGCCAGCTCCGGGCGGAGGCCAACGTGTCGGTCCGGAAGGCCGGTGCCGTCGAGCTGGGCGTGAAGACCGAGCTCAAGAACATCAACTCCTTCCGATCCCTGCATCGCGCGGTCGAGTTCGAGATCGACCGCCAGATCGAGGTGCTGGAGTCGGGGGGCGAGATCGTCCAGGAGACGAGGGGCTGGTCGGAGCCCGATCAGCGCACCTTCTCCCAGCGTCGCAAGGAGTTCGCCGACGACTACCGGTACTTCCCCGAGCCCGACCTGCCTCCGCTGACGATCGACCCGGTCTGGGTGGAGGGGATCCGGGAGGCGCTGCCCGAGCTGCCTCACGTCCGCAGCAAGCGCCTGGTCGAGGTGCACGGCATCACCGAGTTCGACGCCGGTCTGCTGGTCCAGGAGGGCGCCACCGCCGATCTCTTCGAGGCGACCGTCGCCGCCGGAGCTCCGGCCAAGCCGGTGGCGAACTGGATGATCAGCCACCAGCCGGAGCTCGATGCCGCGCGCCTGGCCGAGCTGGTCAACCTCGTCGTCGGCGGGACGATCAATCGCGATCAGGCGCTCGAGGTCATGGCCCAGGCGCAGCGCGATGGGAGCCGCCCCGGCGACGTCGTCCGTGACAAGGGGCTCGCCCAGGTCAGCGACGAGGGTGCCCTGGGCGAGGTCATCGGCGCCGTGATCGCCGAGTTCCCACAGGCGGCCGCCGACTTCAGGAGCGGCAACCAGCGGGCGCTGGGCGCGCTCCTGGCCGAGGTCAAGAAGAAGACGGATGGCCGGGCCAACATGAAGCTGGCCAGCCAGCTTCTGCGCGACAGCCTCAAGGAATCCTGACCCGACTTCGCCGGCTTCCGCCGTCCGTCCGCTGTCCGCGTCCCGCTGGGAGAATCGAGCTGTGCCCATCGAGTTCATCGTCTCCATCGGGTCGGTGAACGCGATCGCGGCCGCGCACCCGGCGGTGGTTGCCACGGCCAAGCAGGTCGGGCTGGAGCAGGTCCGGGATGAGGCGGGAGAGGCGGCGGTCCGCGGCGTCGACAACCGCCAGACGTCGCGACGGCGTCAGGCTCTGAACGCCCAGCCCCGTCTCACGCCGGCGAGCCCCGAGTACCTGAAGTACCTCGCCGACCAGCAGGCGATGCAGCAGGCGGTGGACCGCCAGATGGGAGGCGTTGGCCGATCCCGGTAGGCGGGTGGCATCCGCGCGGACTTCCCGACGACCAGTCTTTGTCCAGAGATTGTCCGGGATGACGTGGCAAGATCCGCGTCATGGGAACCACGAGCACCGTGATCAAGCTGGTCGGGATCTCCGCCATCGTGCCCGCGCTGGCACCGGTCGGGATGGGCCTCGTCGTCGCCGGGGCGCTCCACCGCGACACTCGTGCCGCGATCGACGCGGGGGTCGAAACCGGCTCGCGATACACCGCCGCGATGGCCCGGACCGTGGTCCGGCAGGTCGGGCGCGCGTACGGCGTGGCCACCCGGCCGCAGACGGCAGCCCTCGAGCTCCGCACCCCGTCCGACGTCGGCATCGAGCTCTGATCGGGATCGTACCGGGCACCGTCCGCCCCCTGTCCGCGGGGGCGGGCGATGCTGGGCTTCGGCACTGAGGCGGCGGGTGAGCGCTGGCCGGGCGGAACCGGCTCCTCCCGGAGGGTGAGAACGTGACGGTCCGGTCGGAGGGGATCTGCCGGTGCGAGCCCGCCGCCCTCCGCCTGGCCGCCACCGTAACCTAAGCAGGTGCCAGCCCCCGCCGACTTCCATGTCCATACGCAATTCTCCTGGGACGCCCCGCGGGGCAGCATGGAGGGCAACTGCCGTCAGGCGCTCTCGATCGGCCTGACCGCGATCGCCTTCACCGAGCACGCCGACTTCCCGCCCTCGCCGCATCGCGGTCGGCGCGACCTCAACCTGGCCGGCTACCTGGCCGAGCTGGAACGTTGCCGAACCCTGTTCCCCGACCTTCGGATCATGAGCGGCATCGAGCTCGGCGAGCCGCACCGCCATGAGGAGATGACGCGCGATCTCCTGCAGGCCGGCGGCTTCGAGCGTCGGCTGGGCTCCGCCCACTGCGCCGAGGTCGACGGGCAGCTGCTCGACGGCAGCCAGGTCGGACGGCTCCGGCCCGACCAGGCCCCCGACTTCATGCGTGCCTACTTCCGAGAGTCCCTGGACCTGGCTGGCAGCGATGCGCCGTTCGAGATCCTCACCCACATCGACTACCCGAAGCGCTACTGGCCGCACGGCCGGGTGCCCTTCCGGGAGACCGACTACGAAGGGGAGTACCGGGCGGTCCTGCGCGCCCTGGCCGCACGCGACGGCGTGCTCGAGGTGAACACGACCCGCGGCGCCGCCCCCGAGGTCGGCCTCTGTCCCAACCAGCCGGTCCTTGGCTGGTGGGTGGAGGAGGGCGGCCGCGCGATCTCCCTGGGCAGTGACGCCCACGAGCCGGCCGGCATCGGCCGCGGCTTCGCCCACGCCGAGGAGCTGATCACGGCTCTCGGATTCCGTCCGCCGACCGAGGCCATGGGCTTCTGGCTGCGATGACCGACCTCCTTCTGCGAGCCGAGAAGCCCGCGCACGGGGGAGCGGTGATCGCTCGGGAGGAGACGGGCCGCGTCGTCTTCGTGCACTACGCCCTCCCCGGTGAGCTGGTCCGGACGCAGCCCATGGG
Source organism: Candidatus Dormiibacterota bacterium (assembly GCA_036272915.1). Taxonomy (GTDB): domain Bacteria; phylum Chloroflexota; class Dormibacteria; order Dormibacterales; family Dormibacteraceae; genus DATAXV01. The sequence continues at coordinate 13,257 of DATAXV010000150.1, read as the reverse complement.
CCGTCGCGGTGGGGCCGTGTTCGCCCGTGCCAGCGAGGTTGTGGAGCCGGCTCCGGAGCGGGTCGAGCCGGCCTGCGCCCACTTCGGCAGCTGCGGCGGCTGCCAGTGGCAGCACACCACCTACGCCAACCAGCTCGAGCTGCTGCGGCAGGTGGTGGCCGAGGTCTGGCAGCGCGCCGGCCTCCGGCTCCCGCCGGACACGCCGGTGCGGGGCATGGAGGATCCCTGGCGTTACCGGGTCCGAGGCGAGTTCGAGGCGACGGCCGGCGAGGAGGGGCTGGAGCTGGGCTTCCACCGGTTGCGGTCCCATCAGGTCCTGCCCATTCGCTCGTGCCCGATCCACGACCAGCGCATCGAGCGGGGGATCAACGCCTTCCGCACCGCCGCCGTCGAGCAGGGCGTCCGCGGCCTGGTCAACCTCCACCTCACCGTCGAGCCGACCGGCGGGGGGCTCCTCTGGCGAACCCGCTACCAGCGGCGCGGCCAGGGCGAGCAGGACGCGGCGCTCGCCGGCAGGGTGTCGGAGCTGCTGCCCGACCTGGTCCTCCTCGACGACTCGATGAGCTTCGACTTCTGGGACCTCAGCTTCCGGGTCCGCAGCGACACCTTCATCCAGACCAACTACCGGCAGATGCTGGTCCTGTACCAGACCGTCCTCGACCTGCTCGAACCGGGAGGCGAGGAGGCCATCCTCGACCTCTACGCCGGGATCGGCACGATCAGTCTGGCCATCGCCCGGCACGCTCGCTCCGTCACCGCCATCGAGGAGAACCCCTCCTCCGTGCAGCTGGGCCTGCTGGCGGCGCGGATCAACCGGCGCGGCAACGCGCGCTTCCTGCCCGGCAAGGTGGAGGAGGCGCTGCGCCAGGTCAGGCTGGGCGATCACTCGGCGGCGGTGCTCGACCCGCCGCGGGCCGGCTGTGAGCCGGCCGCGATCGCCGAGCTGCTGCGGCTCTCCCCCGACCGGATCGTCTACGTCAGCTGCGAGCCCTCGACCCATGCCCGGGACATCGCGCTGCTCGTCCAGGGCGGCTACCGCGTGCGCCGCGCGGTCCTGGTCGACATGTTCCCGCACACCTATCACATCGAGTCGGTGGCGCTGCTGGTGCGGCCCGGAGCCTGACCCTCAGGTCCCGGCGACGGCTGTCGCCGACAGCGACTCCGGGCTCAGACGGCCGAGGAACTCGTCGAGGATCGCGAGCAGCGTGTCCGGCGCCTCCAGCTGGGGGACGTGGCCGCACCCGGGAAGGACGCGGAGCTCGGGACCTCCCCGGGCGCCGCAGGCACGGCGACCCTGGCTGATGGGGAGCACCTTGTCGACCGCGCCCCAGACCACCAGCGTGGGGATGCTGAGCTCGCGCAGCCGGTGGGCCACCTGGTACTCGGGTCGCTGGCCGCGCAGCGTCGCCGTCTCCTGCAACACCTCGTTGTAGGCGCGCACGGCCGACCGGCTCCGGTAGGTGGCGCCCGCCTCGCGCAGCAGGGGCATGACCGCCTCGGCGTCGCCGTCCCTGGCCACGAAGCGTCGCATCAGACCCTCCAGCCGCGCCGGTCCCAGGGCCTGGAACACGAGCGGCGTGATCAGGGCCAGGGCGTGACCGACCGGGGGCAGAGCCTGGAGGCGCAGCCCGAGCGGGATCTGGCGGCCCATGCCGGCGGGTGCGATCACGGCCAGCGAGGAGTAGAGCCCGGGCTCCTCCAAGGCCATCACCACCGACAGACCGCCGGCCAGGGAGTGGCCGACGAGGGAGGCGCCCTCGGCCCCGACCTGACGGGTGAAGGCGTTCATGGTCCGGGTGAACCAGCCGCTGGCCAGCGAGCCCGGTGGGGGCGCCTCGGACCAACCCGATCCGGGCAGGTCGGGAGCGATCACGCGGTGGCGCCGGGAGAGGCTGGGGGTGATCAGGTGCCAGACACTCGACGAGGCGCCGAGCCCGTGGAGCAGGAGCAGGGGGCTGCCCTGGCCGGTCTCCCGGTAGGCGATGCGGACGTGCGAGCCGTCGACCGCGACGGAGATCTCGCGCCTGGCCGTGAGTGGCGCCATCTAAGCGCGCGCGTCCAGTGCGGCCGCCGCCAGGGCCACCGCGGCGAGCCCGGAGCCGACCGCGATGCGCGGGTTCCGGACCCCGCCTCGGAGGTGGACGGCGAGGAGCCCGGCGCTGCCCAGGCCGACCGCGGCGGCGAGGGCCAGGGTCCGAGGTCCGCTGCGCCGGGTGAGGGCGGCGTCGGCGGCCAGAGCCGACCAGAGGCCGAGGCCGACGAGGCTGCCCACGCCGCGCCCGGGGTTTGCCAGCAACGCCCGGCGGCGGCTGACGACGAAGCTGAGTGTGTCGATGGCACCCGCCACGGAGGCGGCCAGGAGTAGACGTCTCATCATCCTTCCTTCCTAACGCTGAGCTCCGCCGAACTGGACGCTGAGCTCCGCCGAACCGGTTGCCGCCAAGCGGCAGGTCGCGGCCGTTCCCTACACTCTCCCCCACATGTTGGCAGGGGTAAGGGAGAAGGTGCGGGCACCGAGATGGGATCGCCGGCGGGTGGTGCTGCTGCTCCTCCTCTCCGCGCTGGTGGTGCTGCTCGCCTTCACCTTCCGCACCGCCGTCGAGGGGGACGGTGTCGGCTACAACGCCTACCTGCACAGCATCTGGGTGGATCACGACCTCAACTTCCGCGATGAGTACGCGGCCGCCCGCCGGGCCGGCGTGCCCACCGATCACCGCCTGATCGACGTGCCCACCAAGACCGGGCTGGTGGCCAACTTCTTCCCGGTGGGGACGGCCGTGCTGGCGACGCCCTTCTACCTGGTCGCGCTGATCTTCCGGCCCTCCGGCGCGCCCCAGTACGGACTTCCCTTCACCGCCGCCATCACGCTGCCCTCACTGCTCGCCGGCCTCCTCGCCCTGGCGCTGTGCTGGCGCCTGACCAGGTCGGCGGTCGCGGTGGCGGCGCTCGCCCTGTGCACCCCCTACCTTTTCTACCTCCTCTACGAGCCCTCCTACTCGCACATGTTCTCGGCGCTGCTGGTGTCCATCTTCGTCACCGTCTGGTACCGGACCAGGGAGCGCCGCTCGATCGGGGTATGGCTGGCGCTGGGCCTGCTCGGCGGGTTGATGGCGCTGGTCCGCTTCCAGGACGGGCTCCTCCTCCTGATCACGCTGCTCGACGTGCGGCGTGCCCGCTGGCGTCTGCTCCTGGTCCTGCCCGGAGCCTTTCTCGTCTTCTCGCCGCAGCTGGTCATCGACCACGCCGTCTTCGGCTCCTGGTTGCCGCAGCGGCCGAGGGGCCAGGCGCTGACGCTGCCCGTCCACGCGCTGCAGGTCCTCTTCTCGAGCTGGAACGGGCTCTTCGTCTGGCATCCGCTGACCGTGATCGCTGTCGCCGGCATGCTCATGGTCCGGGACCGCTCGCTGCGCGTCGCCTGCCTCTTCGGCTTCCTGCTCGAGACCGGGATCGACGGTGCCGCGCCCGACTGGTGGGGTGGTCTCGCCTTCGGCGCCCGCCGCTTCCTCGACCTCTCGCCCTTCTTCGCGATCGGCTTCGCCACGTTCGCCCGCCGCCTCGACCGGCGCTGGGCGTGGGGCGCGATCACCGTCTTCACGGTCTGGAACCTGATGCTCGCCGCCAACCTGACCTACGTCATCCGGTACGAGCACAACCCCGGGTACCTGGGTTTGATCCAGGGTCAGTTCGAGGGCCTGCGCTGGCTGCCCAACCTCTTCGCCAAGGGGGTGGCGGCCCGCGATCTGGTGCTCTGGCCGCTCCTGGGCGGCCGGCCGGCGGTCGGGACCGGGCTGGTCATGATCGTCCTCGAGGCGCTGGCGGTGGCGGTCGCCGCCTGGGTCGCGTTCCGGCCGGCCTCGCGCATGCTCACCACCGCGGCGCCGGCCGCGGTCGGAGAGATCGAGCCGGCCTGAGCGCGGTCACGCGGGCCGGGGTTGCCGCCGGCGCAGGAAGTCCCTCGGGCCTCAACCGGCAGCGGCCCAGCTCCGGGAACGCGACGGACGTGGACGCCCCATCGAGGTGCTCGGTCGCCGATCAACCGCCGGTCGGGTCGAGGTCGATCCGGAGCGTGGTCAACTCGGTCCCGACCATGCGCACGACCAGGCCGTTGAAGAGGGGGAGGGCGCGCAGGCGGCGGCGGGCGTCGTCCTCCGGGAGCAGCCGCGCGGTCCCCTCGTGCCAGCGGCCCGCGATCTGCACCCGGACCCGGGGGCTGGCCTCGATGTTGCGCACGTAGCCGGCGGTGCGGCCGTGCTCGGTGACCACCCAGAAGGTCGTCCCCTCCAGCCGTCCGCCGACCGGGGTGTGCCGGTGGATGCCGCTGCGCCGGCCCACCGTTTCGATCACCGCCTGCCCGGGCAGGCGCCGGGTCAGCGGATTGACGAGATGGATCTGGAGCCAAGTCACGGCCATGCGCTTCGGTCCGGTCATTGGCTCCCATCCTGCCATCGACCGATCCGGAGCGGGGCGTCTCCGTGTCAGAGTTCCGGCATGGAAGAACGCAGGCGGATCAGCTCCTCCTCTCCCTTCGAGGCGACCATCGGCTTCAGCCGGGCGATCCGGGTCGGCGACCGGGTCATGGTGTCGGGGACGGCGCCGATCTGGCCCGACGGCACCTGTCCCGACGACGCCGGCGCCCAGGCCCGGCGCTGCCTGGAGATCATCGCCGAGGCGCTCCGCCTGGCGGGGAGCGGGACCGCGGACGTGGTCAGGACCAGGATGTTCCTCACCGACGTCCGTGACCATGAGGCGGTGGGGGCCGTCCACGGCGAATTCTTCGGCGACATCCGCCCGGCGGCGACGATGGTCGGGGTCAGCGCCCTGCTCGACCCCAGGTGGCGTGTCGAAATCGAGGCCGAGGCCCTCGTCGGCTGAGCCGGGCGGGCCCGCCCGAGGTTCGACCGGGCCAAACGCCGTGTGCCGATTTCCGGTATAACGATGAGGCGCTCCTGAGCGAGCGCGCTCGACCGCGTCGTGTGTTGCTTCTCGAACATGCCGGCGGGCGCTTAAGGATTTCGAGAAGTCTCAAAGGAGAGCCGGAATGTCCACCGGGACCATCAAGAAGCTCGTATCGGATCGTGGGTTTGGATTCATCGCTGCGGACGACGGGAAGGAGTACTTCTTCCACCGCACTGGCGTCGACGCCGCAGTGAACTTCGACACCCTGACCGGCGGCGAGCACGTGACCTTCGAGATCGAGCAGAGCGACAAGGGCCCCCGCGCCCGGCGCGTGCAGATCTCCTAGGACGCAGATCTGACCAACACGAGCATCAACACGGCCTCGCCCCAGGGGGCGGGGCCGTGTACTTTTGCCCCGACCATGGAGCCGCAGCGCCGGGACGACCTCCGCAACCTGGCCATCATCGCCCACGTCGACCACGGCAAGACGACCCTGGTCGACGCGCTGCTGAAGCAGAGCCACACCTTCCGGGACAACCAGGAGGTGGGCACGCTGATCATGGACAGCAACGCCCTGGAGCGGGAGAAGGGGATCACCATCCTGGCCAAGAACACGGCCATCCTCCACAGCGGGGTGACGATCAACATCATCGACACCCCCGGCCACGCCGACTTCGGCGGCGAGGTGGAGCGGGTGCTGAACATGGCCGACGGCTGCCTGCTCCTGGTCGACGCCGCCGAGGGGCCGATGCCCCAGACGCGCTTCGTCCTCGACAAGGCCTTCCAGACCGGGCTCAGGCCGATCATCGTGATCAACAAGCTGGACCGCCCGCACGCCGATCCGGAGCGGAGCCTGGAGGCGGTGCACGACCTCTTTCTGGAGCTCGCCCGTGACGCCGATCAGCTTGACGCTCCCGTGATCTACACGATCGCCAAGCAGGGCCGCGCCGGGCTGGCGCCGGACCGCCTGGGGGAGGACCTGGAGCCGCTCTTCCAGGCCATCATCCAGCACGTCCCGCCGCCGGTGGCCGAGGACGGACCCTTCCGGATGCTGGTCGCCAACCGCGGCTACGACGAGTTCACCGGGACGCTGGCCATCGGCCGCATCTTCCGCGGCGAGGTCCATCCCGGCGACACCGTCTCGGTGGTCAGCGAGGAGGGGGTCCGCCCGGCGAAGGTGGGCCGCGTACTCCTCTACCGCGGCCTCGGCCGCGAGCCGGTGGAGGGCGCCGCCGCCGGTGACATCGCCGTGCTGACCGGGCTCGAGCAGGTCGCCATCGGCGACACCCTGGCCGACCCCGAGCATCCCGACCCGCTGCCCCGGATCGCGATCGAGGAGCCGACGGTGAGGATGACGTTCGGCGTCAACACCTCGCCCATGTCCGGCCGCGAGGGCCGCTACTCGACCTCCCGCCAGCTGTACGCGCGGCTGCAGCGCGAGCTCGACACCAACCTCGGCCTCCGCGTCGCGCCCTCCGACTCCCCCGAGCGCTGGGTCGTCTCGGGTCGCGGCGAGCTGCACCTGTCGATCCTGATCGAGACCATGCGCCGCGAGGGCTACGAGCTCGAGGTCTCGCGCCCGGAGGCGATCGTCAAGGTCGAGGACGGCCGGCGCATGGAGCCGATGGAGCGCCTCCACGTCGAGGTCCGCGAGGACTACCTGGGTGCCGTCAGCGAGGCGCTGGGCCGTCGCCGTGGAGAGCTGAAGGAGATCAGCTACGACGGGAACGGAGGCGTCCTCGTCGACTACGAGATCCCGACCCGCGGGCTGATCGGGTTCCGCAACGGCTTCCTCACCCTGACCGGCGGCACCGGCGTCCTCGCCTCGCTGCCGATCGGGTTCGCGCCCTGGGTGGGGGAGATGCGGGAGCAGCGCAACGGCGCCCTGGTCGCCTCCTCGACGGGGACGGCGCTGACCTACGGCCTGGCCAACGCGCAGGAGCGCGGGATCACCTTCATCGAGCCGGGCACGACCGTCTACGAGGGCATGATCGTCGGCCTTCAGCGGCGGACCGGCGACATGGCGGTCAACGTCTGCCGCGAGAAGAAGCAGTCCAACGTCCGCAGCTCGACCGCGGACATCGCCGTGCGGTTGACGCCGGCCCTGATCCTCAGCCTCGAGCAGTGCCTCGACTTCCTGATCGACGACGAGCTGCTGGAGGTGACCCCGGACCACATCCGGCTCCGTAAGCGATACCTCACCGAGGTGGAGCGGACGCGGGCCTACCGCCGCTCTCAAAACTGAGCCGGACGCCGCCCTCCGGCGGCGCCGTTCGGACCCGGAATCTGATGGCGACGGCGGCCCTCTGGCCTGAGTCGGCGTCACCCCTCGAGCTGCTGGGACGAGGGGCCGGACGGCCGCGGACCAGGCGGAGTAGGTCCAACGGCCGATGCGCGGGGGCGGAGCCGCGCCTACCGTTCTCTTCATGAATGGTGAGCAGCGGCCGGGCGACAGGATCGCCCGCGAGGTCTCGAGCTGGTCCGGCGTCGTCGCCCACTCGCATCGCTTCGGCGGGACCGAATTCCGTCAGGGGAGGCGGGAGCTGGGGCATCTCCACGGCGACGAGCAGGCGGATCTGCCGTTCCCGAGGCGGATCCGGGACGAGCTCATCGCCGGGCATCGCGCCGAACCCCATCACGTGCTCCCCGGCAGCGGCTGGGTGACCCGTCGGATCCAGGGCGAGGCCGACGTGGCCGGCGTGATCGAGCTCTTCCGGCTCAACTACGAGCGGAGGTCGGGCTCCTCCTGAGCGAGGGGCGGTCAGGCGGCGACGGTCACCCCTCCAGGAGAGTCGGGGGCAGGCCGCCGCAGCGGTGTGCGCGAGCGCCCGGTCAGCACCCAGCTCAACGGCGTTCGCCCCAGCGTCCAGGAGATGAGCGTCGAGCCGGCCACGGTCAGGACCCACAGGGTCGCGGTCCACAGGGGACCGGAGAGCAGGTTCAGGCCAGCCAGGCCGTCCGCCTGGGCGAGCAGCAGGAACTGCAGGGACACCAGGTGTGAGAGGTAGATACCGAAGGAGAGCCCGGCCGCGGTGTGGACCACCCGCCACACCCTGCCGTCGGCGCCGTAGCGGTTCAGGAGGGTGTCGGCCACGATCCACAGGCCGAGGGTGGCGCCGAGGAAGAGCAGCAGCGTCGCCGGCTGGAAGACCGTTGCCGCCCCCTTGATGAACTGCAGGTTGAGGACGTACACGCTGAGCGAGACGAGCACGGCACCGGCACTGGTGGCGATGGCCAGGGTGCGTCTGGCCCGGACCCAGCCCATGAGCCGCTCGCGATGCACGGCGGCAAGGGCCCCGACCAGGAAGAAGAACTCGTAGCTGGTCAGCTCGACCTGGGCGTGGCTCGAGATCACCTGCTCGAAGTGAGGCATGAGGCGCCAGCCGTAGGTCATGACACCCGTCCACACCAGCTCCAGGACGGTGGCGACGGCGAGGAGCTGGAGATGCCAGCGACGGGTGCGCCGGATCAGCCAGGCGAAGAAGGGGAAGACCAGGTAGAACTGCATGGTCACGACCAGGAAGTAGAGGTGGAACCACCCCTGAGCCAGGTTGAGACCGAGCACCTTCAGGGCCCCCGGGACCAGCTGCGTCTGGCCGCTCCAGGGGAAGAGTGGGTTGAGCAGCCAGTAGATCAACGTCCAGGCGACGTAGGGGACCACGATCGGGGGATAGCGCTTTCGCCAGAACCGCGCGCGGGAGACGCGCCCGTCGCCGTACTGATAGAACAGCACGAAGGCGGTGATGAAGAAGAAGAGGAACCGGCTCACGTGCAGGACGAAGAGGGCCGCGTTGGAGCCGATCGTCGGCGTCTTGTAGGTGAACATGACCGTGTGCGTGGCCACGACCATGACCATGGGCACGATGCGGAGCAGGTCGATCTGCCAGAGGTGGGATCGGCGCGTCGCCGGGCGTTCGGTTGTCGTGGGCGTGGGAGGCATCGACCGCCCTCGACGCTACGGCGCGCCCGGAAAGAGGAATCCCCGAACGGGGTCAAGGTTCTGTATGAGACCCAGCGCGACCCACGACCGGTGATGGCTCGACTCAGGGGCGCCGCCGGCCGACGTAGAGCAGGTGAGAGGCCATGCTCAGGATTGAGGGTTCGCCGGCGGTGGCGAGAACGAGGTCCAGCACCCTGCGGTGAAGCTCCGGATCGGTGGCGGCTATCTCCGCCATCTGCGGCTGCAGATCCTCGACGATCCCCTCCGCGGCGATCAGGTCGACGGGCTCGAATCCGTGCCCGGAGAAGTAGCCGGACACCTCCTCGGGCCTGACTCCCGCCGCCCCGGTGAAGCGGCCGGGCACGTCGTTGTGGAAGAGGCCCTCCTCGAGCACCTCCCGGACGAAGGCCTCCGAGCCGAGGCGGTGCCGCTCGTCCTCGAGTGACAGCGTCCGGCGAATGAAGGCGAGAAGGGGCATGAGCGCCACCACGGCGACGCCGCCGGGTCGCAGGACCCTGGCCAGCTCACCGGCGGCCCGGTCGCGATCCTCGGGGGCGGTCAGGTGGTAGAACGGGCCGAGCGCCAGGGCTCCGTCGAAGGATGCCGTCTCCCACCGGCGGAGATCCCGCGCGTCGGCGACGGTGATCGACTCGATGCCGTCTCGAACCACCGGGTCGTCGAGCAGGCCCCGGGCGCGCTCGAGCAGGGCGGGGGAGATGTCGGCGACGACGACCCGGTGGCCCCGGGCGGCCAGCCAGGCCGCGTACGTACCGGTGCCTCCCCCGATATCGAGGATCCGTCCCGCCTCGGGCAGGTGTGCGGCGAGCGTCCGGCAGGTGACCAGGAACTCGACCCGGCCGTCCTCCCCACGCTCGAGCCGGCGCTCCTCGCGCTCGGCCGACCCCTCGTAGTAGCGGAGGACGTCGTCGCTCACACCGCCGGTCCCAACCGAGTCAGCGCGCCGTCGCGACCAGCTCGGCGAGCCTGCCGACGCCCTCGACCAGGTCCTCGTCGGAGCTGGCCAGGCTCACGCGCACCGCGCCCTCGCCACCCGCTCCGAACCCGCCGCCGGGCGCGACCGCGACCTTGGCCTCGCGGAGCAGCCGCATGCAGAAGCTCCGCGAGTCCATCCCGCTGGGGGCGATGTCGATCATCGCGTAGAAGGCGCCCGCGGGGACGGCGCGCAGGAGCTCGGACTCCCGCAGCAGGTCGGCGACCAGGTCGCGCCGCCGTCGGTAGGCGGAGACCATCTCGCCGATGCACTCCTGGGGACCGTCGAGGGCGGCCTCGGCCGCCTTCTGACCGACGGTGGAGACGCAGGACGTGGTCGCTTCGACGGCCTTGGCCATGGCCTGGATGAGCCGCTGGGGCCCGGTCCCGTAGCCGACCCTCCACCCGGTCATGGCATAGCTCTTGCTGAAGGTGAAGACGTTCAGGGTGCGCTCGGGGTCGGCGTGGCCGGCCATCGTCGGCGCCACCGCCGTGCCCTCGAGGACGATCTGGTCGTAGCACTCGTCGCTGACGATCCAGAGGCCGTGCCGGGCGGCGATGTCGGCCATCGCCCGCAGGACCTCGGGACCGTAGACGGCGCCGGTCGGGTTGTTGGGGCTGTTGACGACGAGGACCCTGGTGCGGGGGGTGATCAGCGACTCCAGCCGGTTGAGGTCGGGCTGGTAGCCGAGCTCGGCCGGACAGTCGTAGAAGACCTCCTGGCCGTGGGCGAGGGCGACCATGGTCCGGTAGTTGGGCCAGTGGGGGTCGGGCACCAGGACCTCGTCGCCCTGGTCGCAGATGCAGAAGATGGCGGCCCCGACGACGCCGGCGCCGCCGTTGCCGACGATGACGCGGTCGGTGTCCGTCTGGATGCCGTTGACGCGGGCCAGCTTGCCGGCCAGTCGCTCGCGAAGGGAGGGAAGGCCCTGCATCGCGGTGTAGCCGTGCCAGCCCTCCTCGATGGCGCGCTCGGCGGCGGCGCAGACGTGTGCCGGGGTGGGGAAGTTGGGCTGGCCCGCCTCGAGGCGGATACAGCCGGGGATGGTGGAGGCCTCGGCATAGATGGCCCGGATCGCCGAGCCGGGTGTGCGCTCGATGGCGGACGAGAGCTTCGGGAGCGACGACTGCTGCATCCCATGCATGCTAAGACTGCGGGCGAGACGGGCCCGGGCCGCGGCGCGCCGGCCCGCCGGGGACCATGATCGACGCCGCCGTCCGCGGCCGTGTCGGAGTCCCCACCGACTATGATCCGGGCAGGAGCGGAGGACCATGATCGCCGAGCTCGTCACCTTCTTCGGACTGCTCTGTGGCGTCGCCACCGTCCTCGTGGTTGGTGTGCCCGGCGCCGTGCGGGCGCAGCTCTGGTTCGGTCTGCCCCTGGCCGTGGTGGCGGTGGCCTGCTCCGGCGTCGGCGTGGCCCTTCTCGCCGGCGACCCGCGGGCGGGCGAGGTGATGGCCGTGGTCGCGCTGGCCCTCGGGATCGCCCTCAAGGGCTGGCTGCGCCACTGGAGCCTGATGGCGACGCTGCTCCTGGCGGCGATCATCGTCGCCGGGCTCGCCTACCTCTCCTACTCGCTGCTGCAGGCCGCGGTCGACCCGCTCGGCCCGGTCGTCTGGGCGGGCACCGGCGTCCTCTTCCTGCTCGAGCTCACCGCCCTGGGCCTCACCGTCTCCTACGCCTTCGAGGTCCTCGACGTGCTCTCGAGACAGGAGCAGCCGCCGCAGCCGCTGCCCACCGACCACCGGCCGATGATCGCGATCCAGGTGCCGACCTACAACGAGCCGGTGGCCGTCGTCAGCCGCACCCTCCACTCGCTGGCCCGCCTCGACTACGCCAACTTCATCGTCCAGGTCGTCGACAACAACACCAAGGACCCCGCCGTCTGGAGGCCGCTGGAGGCCCTGTGCCGGCGCCTCGGACCGCGCTTCCAGTTCATGCACCTGGAGCCATGGCCGGGCTTCAAGGCGGGCGCTCTCAACGAGGCCACGCGGCGCCTGCCCAGGGACGTCGAGGTGATCGGCATCGTCGACGCCGACTACGTCGTCAACGGCGCCTGGCTCCGCCACACGGCCGGACACTTCGCCGACCCCGAGGTGGCCTTCGTCCAGACGCCGCAGCACTATCGCGAATGGCAGGACGACCCGTACCTGCGAGGGCTCTTCTACAGCTACCGCTACTTCTTCGACATCACCATGCCCTGCCGGGCCAACCGGAACGCGATCATCTTCGCCGGCACCATGGGCCTGATCCGGCGAACGGCGCTGGAACGTATCGGCGGCTGGAGCACCGAGACCGTGACCGAGGACGCCGAGGCCAGCCTTCGCCTCCTCGGAGCCGGCTACCGGGGCGTCTACGTGCACGCGCCCTATGGCGAGGGGCTGATGCCGCTGAGCTTCGCCGGGCTCAAGAAGCAGCGATTCCGGTGGGCGCTGGGCGGGATCCAGATCCTGCGCATGCACTGGCGGGAGCTGCTGCCCTTCGCCCCCCACCGCCTGCGACTCACCAGCGCCCAGCGGATCCACTACATGCTCGGCGCGGTCCAGTGGTTCGGTGACCTGCTCAACCTCACCTTCACCCTGCTGCTGCTGGTCACGGCGGCGGCGACGATCATGCACCACCGGCTGCCGGTGCGGGAGATCGTCGGCCCTCTCACCGTCGTCCCCATCCTCTTCCTGGTCACCGGCATCGGTCGCGCGCTGTGGGCGATCCGGACCACGGCCCGTTGTACCTGGGGCGACTCGATCCGGTGCCTGCGCTGCTGGTTCGCCCTCAGCTGGGTGGTGAGCCTCGCCTGCCTGCGCGGGCTGGTCAGGCGACGTGCCGCCTTCCTCCGCACCCCCAAGGATCGGGAGGGCCGTTCGGTCTGGCAGGCGATCATGTCCTCGCGGACGGAGACCGTGATCGCGATCCTTGCCGTGCTCGCCGCCGTGGCCATGCCCATCGCCGACCTGGCTCCGACCACGATCGTGCTCTCGCTGCTGCTGCTCTGGATGGCCGCGCTCTACACCAGCGCGCCCTGGGCGGGCTTCGCCGCCGAGGGGATCCGCTGGACCCCGCAGCGGCGGGAGTTCCTGCGCTCGCCGCAGAACACCGGCGACCGTCCCCATCGGAGCATCCCTCCGGCCCTGCTCCTGGCCGGCCCGGCGGCGGTGGTCGTGGTCGTGCTGGCCGCCTTCGTCGCCTCGCTGCCGCCGACCTCGTCGAAGCCTCCGCCGACCGTCGACCTCCCCAAGGTCAGCCAGCCGACGCCCACCCCGACGGCGGTGCCCACCCCCAGGCCGCACCACCACCATCCGACGCCGGCGCCCACTCCGACCCCCACATCCACACCGCAACCGACGCCCTCGCCGACCACGGCGAGCGGCTCTCGGTAGATCGCGTCCCCGGCGGGGCGCACCGGGGCCGCCCGCCGGTCGACCGGCGGGCG
>DATAXV010000149.1:0-34658 GCA_036272915.1 Candidatus Dormiibacterota bacterium | reverse complement strand
ATTCCGTGCCGTCCATGTCCGCACTGACCCCCTATCTGTCGGACCACTGGCGGGAGTATGTCTCGCAGTCGGGTTTCAGAGGCCCGGCCGACACCATGCTGCCTGCCGCCGGAGGTGCCGGGTCCGATCCGCCCGCGGTCGTCAGGGACGCTCTGGACGGTCCCGGCACGGACCTCGGGATCCTGTGCTGCTCCTATCCGGTCGACGCCCTGCACAACCCGGATCTGGCGGCGGAGCTGTCCCGCGCCGTCAACGACTGGCAGTCGGACGAGTGGCTGGCACTCGATCCCCGCCTGCGCGCGTCGATCGTCGTACCGGTCAGGGACCCCTCCCTGGCCGCCGAGGAGATCGATCGGGTTGGGGATCGCCCGGGGTTCGTCCAGGTCGCGCTCCCCGCCTGCTCGCCGCTGCCCTATGGCAACCGGATCTACCTGCCGCTCCTCGAGGCCGCGGCCCGCCACGACCTCGCCGTCGCGCTCCGTCCGGGAGGTGCTTCGGGCAACCCGCCGACCGGCGCGGGCTGGCCCTCCTTTCGAATCGAGGACCACGTCGGTGTCGCCCAGGTCTTCCAGTCCCAGGTCCTGAGCCTGATCGTGGAGGGCGTGTTCGACCGGCTGCCCGCCCTGCGTGTCGTGTGCGTCGAGGGCGGTTTCGCGTGGGTCCCCTCGCTGATGTGGAGGATGGACAAGGAGTGGAAGGGCCTCCGCCGGGAGGTGCCGTGGAACTCGCAGGTCCCCTCGCGGTACGTGCGGGATCGGATCCGGTTCACGACCACGTCGATGGACGCGCCGCCGGCGCCACTCCATCTGCTTCAGATCATCGACCAGATGGAGTCGGAGGAGCTGCTGCTCTTCGCCAGCCACCATCCGCACGAGATCGGTGGGGAGGGGGAGGCCATGCTCGACGCGCTTCCCGTCCCCCTTCGCCAGGCGGTGCTGGGCGGGAACGCGTGGCGGTTCTATGGGCTCCAGTCCCCGGCCGAGGAGGTCCATGCCGGGCGCCAACCCAGTGGCGGCTGAGGGGCGGGGGGAGGGATCCCTCCGCCTGATCGACTGCGACGTGCACCCGCAGCCTCGGGGTCGGATGGCGGTCGGACGGTACATGCCACTCCACTGGCGGCGCCATCACGAGACGATTGGGGCCCGGGGTCCGGCCGGGGCCACCTACCCCAGGGCCTTCGAGATGGGCGCCCGAGCCGACTCCTGGCCGCCCGAGGGCCGCGGCGCCCCCGGCGCCGACCTTCTCTTCCTGCGTGAGCAATTGCTCGACGCCTGGCACATCGACGTGGCCATCCTCAACGCCCTGGGGGCCGCCGGCCGGGAACGAAATCTCGAATACGCGGCCGCCCTGGCCGCCGCCACCAACGACTGGCTCCAGGCCGAGTGGCTGGATCCGGAGCCGCGCCTTAGGGCGTCGATCGTGGTGCCCACCGAGGCGCCTGACCTGGCGGCGGCGGAGATACGTCGATGCGCCCGGCGCAAGGCCTTCGTGCAGGTGATCCTGAACGTGCGGAGCAGCGAGCCGCTCGGCCGCCGCCGCTACTGGCCGCTGCTCGAGGCGGCGGCGGAGAACGATCTTCCGGTGGGGATTCACTTCGGCGGCGCCGGGGGCGGCCCCTTCACCGGCGCTGGCTGGCCGTCCTTCTACATCGAGGATCATGCCGGTATGGCCGCCGTCTTCCAGACCCAGGTGACGAGCCTGGTCTGTAAGGGCGTCTTCGAGCGGTTCCCGGCGTTGCGCGTGGTCCTGATCGAGGGCGGTTTCGCCTGGCTGCCGCCGCTGATCTGGCGGCTGGACAATGCATGGCGGGCCATGCGGGACGAGCTGCCCCATCTTCGCCGTCCGCCCTCCGAGTACATACGTGGCCGGTTCTGGCTCACCACCCAGCCGGTCGAGGAGCCTCCGAGGCCGGTCCACTTCCACCAGCTGCTGTCCCATCTCGGCATGAGCGATCGCCTCCTCTTCGCGACCGACTATCCGCACTGGGACTTCGACGCACCGGACAGCGCCCTTCCGGCCCGCCTGGACCCCCAGACCAAGGCTGCGATCATGGGCGGCAACGCCCGCCAGCTGTACCGGCTCTGACGCCCGCACGGAGATCGAGGTACCGATGATCCTTCTCTGCCGGAACGCGACCACCTTCGGCCCCCAGGGTGAGCTCGATGAGGAGGCCTACCGCGCGTCTCTTCAGCGGTTCGTGGACGCGGGGCTCGGCGTCTACATGGCCAGCGGCGGCTCGGGCGAGGGCCACTCCCTGAGCTGGGACGAACTCGGCCGCGTCTACCGGATCGGGGTCGAGGTGTGCAGGGGCAAGGTGCCCGTTAACTCGAACCAGCCGGAGCAGCACACCGCCGCCGCCTCCCTGGTCCACGCGCGCCTGGCGGTGGAGGCCGGGGTCGACACGGTCAACATCTACGGGCCGGCGGGATGGCACGGCTACCGGCCCACGGACGGGGAGTACCTGACCTACTTCGATCGCGTCCTCCCCGAGATCCAGCACCCGGTGGCGCTCTGCCCCAACCCGATCCTGGGCTACACGGTGCCGGCGCCGGTGATCGCCCGCATCTGCAACCGGTACAGGCAGGTCTCGGCGCTGAACCTGAGCGGGATCTCCAGTGACGCCTACCTGGTCGGACTGCGTGAGGAGCTGGATCGCGAGGTCGACATCTACGTCGGTCACCACGCGTCGCTCAACGCGCTGGCGATGGGGGCCTCGGGCCTGCTCGGCGCCGAGGCCAATCTCATCCCCGGCACCTTCCGGCGGTATCTGGACCTCTACGAGGCCGGGGAGCTGGAGGAGCTGGGTCGGGTCTACGCGGACATCACCCGGGTGGCGCAGTTCGTCGGCAGGTGGAAGGGCGGGTCACCGCGCTGGATCAAGATGGCGATGCGAGTCTTCGGGCTGCCCGGAGGCGAGGGAGGCGTACGCGAGCCGTACCTGATGCCGCCGGCCGAGGAGATCGCCCGATTCGCGGAGGGCGCCATCGCGCTTCACGTGCCCGAGATCGACGACCTGGCGCGCGCGGCGGGGTCGTAGAAGGCGACGCAGGTCGGGGTCGGCACGGACGTGACCCCCGCCGGCGTCATACGGGCGCCGGGGAGGTCGATCCTGAAGGCGGTGACGCCGTCGCTGTTGGTGTTGGCGACCAGGGCCATGTCCCCGAGGGGTGTCAGGGCGAGATGCCTCGGGTGCGCTCCCGCGGCCGGCAGTGAGGCCACCATCTCCGGGGTGCCCCCGGCGTCGATCGCGAACATCGCGATGCTGTCGGAACCCCGGGTGGTGGTGAGCAGCAGACGGCCGGAGGGGTGGACGGCGACGGCGCCGCCGGTGCTCCTTCCGGCGGCTCCGTGGGGGAGGGTCCCGACCTGCTGGACCTCCTCCAGCATGCCGGTGGCGGGCGTGTACCCAAGCACGCTGACGCTGCAGTCGTCCTCGTTCATCGCGTACGCGATGGCGCCGGCCGGATGCATCGCCAGCGCGCGCGGACCGGCACCGGCGTGAAGCTCGAACGATCGCGCCGATCGCCCGAGGGTGCCACGGACGGCGTCGAAGGGATGGACGTCGACGCGGTTCCGCCCGAGATCGGCGACCAGGATGAAGCGGTTCGCCAGGTCGGGGAGCATGCAGTGTGGGAACGGGGGGCCGCGGCGGATCGCCGCCGGGAACGGCGCCGCCACGCCCGCCGGCATCAGGGCGCCCGCGTGGCGGATCTCGTCGGTGAGCGGGCCCAGCCCGCGACCGGCCTCGATGGCGACGACGGACAGGCCGCCCCCGACCGAGCTCGACACCAGCGCGAAGCGCTCGGAGCGATCGAGACCGACATGGGCCGCGTGGGGGCTGGGGATCGCCCGGTGGTTCAGCCGCGTCAGCGCACCGGTGCCGGGGTCGATGGAGAACGAAACCAGCGCGCTCCCCGGCTGGCCGAGGTGGATCGACGAGTGGATGGCAGCGTACAGCGTGCCGCCGGAGGGCGACACGTGCAGGTAGGTGGGGTCGGGCTCCAGGGCGACGGTCTGGACGGGGAGGAGCGAGCCGTCCCTCTCCTCCAGGCGGTAGACGCTGATCCCCGTTCCCCTGCCGGGGCGGGGGTCATCGGCGAAGGGCTTGGACCGGGTGTGACCCCCGACGTAGACATAGGTCATGCCGCCTCAGTCGAGCCCGGCGCTCTCCTCCAGCTCGAGCAGGTCGAGTTCCCGGAGACGCGCGGCGAGCCTCTCCTCCAGCTCCGGCTCCGCCGCCAGGTACGGCCGCCGGAGATGCCCGGCGGGAAGGCCGAGGATGCTGAGCGCCGTCTTCACGGGCCGGGCGATGGAGGGCGCGAGGGGCGCCAGCGCCGCGCTCAGGCCCATCAGCTTGACGTAGGCGGCGGCGGACCGTCCGTGCTCGCCGCGCAGCCAGAGGTCCACGATCGAGCGGCACAGCCGGGGCACGATGTTCGCCTCGGAGCCGGAGAAGCCATGACCCCCGAAGGCGAGGTTGTTGAGAACGTTCGCCCCGCCGGCGTAGATCTTGAGGCGGGTGCCGAACGTGCGATGCGCCTCGGTCAGATAGACGCTGTCGTACATCAGCACGGCGAAGATGTTGTCGTAGGCGGCGACAAGCCTCTCCAGCAGCGGGAGCGGTAGCTTGTAGCCGACGGTGTCCTCCATGGTCAGCATCACAACCGGGAGCCGCATCTGGTCCAGGATCTCCCGGTAGTAGCACTCCTGCTCCCGCGGAGTCGGTCGCATCAGGTGGCCGGCGTCGACCGGGTACACGCCGATCGCCCCGACGCCGGCCGCCTCGGCGATCCTCGCGACCTCGATGAACTTCGAGGCGGTGCGAGGCTCGAACCCCGTCGCCCACACCGCCACCTTCCCGCCGACCTCGTCGACGCCGACCCCGTACAGGGTCTCGTAGTCGGCGTTGGTCAGGCTGTGGCCCTCGCCGCCCCCCGGGCTGCCCAGGTACACGCCCATCCCCGCCGCCGCCATCCGCCTCAGGTGTGCCCTCAGCAGGGCCTCGTCGATGCCGCCCTCGGCGTCGAAGGGCGTGATGCTCTGCGCGAGGTTGCGGGGCGGATCGGTCATGGCCGGCTACTCCCCCGCGACCGGGTTGAGGGGCGCCCCGGCGGCGGCCGCCGCCGCCTCCTCTCCGGCGCTCACCGGCACCAGGAACCGGCCGCGATCGATGCGCATGTCGCCGTCCACGTACAGCGTCGGCTCCAGGACCACCCCATCCATGTGGATGTTGCTGACCACGCTACCCCCGACGTCGACGTTGGTCCCGAGCCCGAAGTGCATCGACCCGAAGATGTTCTTGTCCTCGCGCTGGACCCCGGTGATCCGCGCCTTGCGATTGATCCCCACCGAGGCCTCGGTGGGGAACATGCGCGCGTTCTCGTCGCCGTGGGCCTTGAGGTGCTCGCGCAGAATCCGCGCGTCGGCCCCGCCCTCGATGTCCGTGATGCGGCCGTCCGACACGTGCAGCGAGATCGGGCTGGCCAGCCGGCCCAGGTGATGCATGGTGAGGTCGACGACGAGGACGCCGTTCGCGCTCCCCTCGATGGGGGGGACGTTGAACTCCCCGGTGGGATACAGGCAGGCGTACATCGGGCTCGCCTCCCGCCCCTCCGCCGTCCGCCGGTAGCACCTCAGCGGGTCGGTGTCCGCGTCGCGCAGGGGTGGGACGAAGATGCGCCCCCCCACCTGGTAGGTCAGGTCGCTGCCGAACTGCGATGTCACGCGGACCGTGCGCGCCGAGGTGCCGAACACGTTCTTGGCCACGTAGTGCTTGAGCGACATGATCTCGCGGTAGTCGGCTGTCACCGCCCCGCTCTGGAACATCTCCAGGGTCATGCCGCCGTCCATGCAGATGGACGGTATACCCCGGGCCATCGCCTGCATCGCCGCGGGGCTGTGGAGCATCCCGGTCGACGCCAGCAGCACGTTCACGTCGGTCGTCTGCATCGCCTGGGCGACCACGGCGGGGGGGTCGAAGTAGTCGGCGGGCCGGGGATCGAACAGCGCCAGGGTCGCCTCGGCGCCGCAGTCGGTGACGATGGACAGCACCGCCTGCCAGACCCGGGGGTCGTGCGCGGTGTCGGTCAGCACCAGCACCGACATGCCCTGCCCGATGTTGGCCGCCAGGGGCGCACGCAAATATGCAAGAGTCCCGCTCATCAACCCTCCCTCCGGAGTGGCCTCGGTAATCACATCCATCCTTGTCCACGAGTGTCCCATATAATGGGACGTCGTCCCGACAATTAGTATATTTGATGGTGGAGCACCGCGCACAAGCGCTCTGCCGGCGGGCGCCCCGGCGGTACGATGGCGCGGTCGGCTCCGCTGCAGGCGCCGGAAGGAGTGCTGGATTGAATCAGCGGCGGATCACCACGCGGCCGCCCACGCCGGAGGGCCTGGCCGCGGAGGATGGGCCGGCGGAGCAGGGCAACACCTCGGGCGCTCTGCACCGTGCCGTGACGGTGCTGACGTTCATGGCCGAACACGGCTCCGACGCCAGCATCCGCGAACTGGCGGTGGCGGTCGGTCTTCCCCGCAGCACCGTCCACCGCGTGTGTCAAGGCCTGGTCCAGGAGGGCCTCCTGGTCGTCGACGACCGGACCAAGGCGTATCGGTGGGGCCCCTCGCTGCTCCGGATCGCCCGGGCCGCGTACCAGCCGTCACAGGTTCGCGGCATCGCCCACCCCATCCTTGAATGGATCGTCGACCAGTGCAACGAGACCGCCCTGCTCGTCCTCTACGACCGCGCCCAGCGCAAGGCGGTCTTCGTCGACCGCGTTGAGACCTCCAGCCCGGTCCGCTACCACACGGTCATGTACACGCCCTTCTCTCCTTACGCGGGTGCCAGCGGCAAGGTCGTAATGGCGTACCTCCCCCCTGAGGAAGTGCGGGCGATCATCGCCCAGGGCCTGGAGCCGCTGACGCCCCAGACGATCACCGACGTCGACGTGCTCCTTGCCGACCTGGCCCGGATCAGGCAGGCCGGCGCGGAGATCTCGCGGGGCGAGCGGCGCGCCGAGGCGGTCGGGATCGGTGCGCCCATCTTCGACGCCGACGCGAACGTTCTCGGCACGCTGATGGTGACGGTGCCGGCGTACCGGTCGAAACGCGCGACCGAGGAATCCATCCTGCAACTCGTGCAGCGGGGAGGGGCGACCGTCTCCCGCCTGCTCGGCCTGCCCGGGGACATCCCCTATCCGCCCCCCGAGGGGAGCTCCACCCTCAACGGCTGATCACGGGTCACGCGGTTGTTGGCTTCGTCCCGCTCCGCGTGACGGCGCCGGCCGGCCGGCCAGCTCAGCTGTCCAGGACGCCGGGCAGTGTGTCGATCACGCTGCCCGGCGAAACGTGGATGGGGAGGAAGGCGGGGACGGTGGATTGGTTCAGGAGGCCGTCCTGCGGATGCTTAACATGGCGCCAATGCCCTGCACGCCCGGCCAGTAGCTGAAGTTGGGGACGGTGTATTTGGAGGAGATCGCCGCGCTGTCGTCCTCCACCCAGAGGCCGACGCATGGCTCGTCGGTCTGGAGCTTGGAGTAGATCGCGAAGCGGTGAGTGGAGATCGCGTTAGCCCGAAGGAGTCGGAGTGCTTGTGGGGGACGGCGTCGGCGTCGGCGTCGGATGGTGATGGGAGGGCGTGGGCGTTGGTGAGACCGCCGCGTAGGACGAGTAGGTGAAGAACGACAGGTTCAGGCCCTTCGTCGACACGGTGTCGAAGAGGACCTTGGACGGCCTCCCATGGCCGGTCTGCACCGCGAGGATGCCACCCTTCTGAAGCTGGTCCACATCGAAGCTCGTGGTCCCGAGGTTGGCGGCGCCGATGTCCGAAGGACCGACGCTGTTGAAATCGCGCACGCCCAGGTACGCCGCTTCCGTGCCGGGAGCCACCGTCAGGACACCACCTTGGAAAACGAGGTCGTAGGTCGGCACGTCGACCTGGCCGCCGTCCAGATCGACGTTGTCACCGTCCTCGAGCGTCACACAGCCCCGGACCCATACATCAGGCCCGGCCTGGACCGGGCAGGGAGTGGGCGCCGGGCTGGGCGTCGGACTCGGCTTGCGGGCCACCGGCGTCTTCTGGCTGGCGCATCCGGCGATCAGCAGGAGCAGCAACAGGCCGGCGACCATCTTGCCTGCCCACCATCCCCTCCTCATGAGGTCTGCACCACCAATGGCCAGCTGCCTCCTGGGGTCGGGCATCCTTCCGTGGCCACCCGGGTGTTGTCTACGTTGAGGCTCCAGCTGTTGGGGCCGTCGGTGACCTGTACATCGCCCTTCCCGCTCACATTCAGCCCGAAGCTCTGTCCGTTCACCTGGAAGAACGCCGTGCCCTTGAGTGAGTACTTCTGATCCACCGGCGCCATCATCACGGTGAGGCGGTCGGTCGGATTCGACTGGCTGTCCACGCTCATCGTGCCCACGCTGTGACCTCCGATGAGGACGGTGACCTGTGCATTGGTCTGGCACTGACCGGTTTCGACCTGATAGGTCATCACCACCGAAACCGGCTTCGGCGTCGGGGACGGCCTCGCCACGTGGGAGGGACTCGGCGAGGGCGTCGGCGTCGACCCTGTGTTGACCGATACCGAGCAGGCGCTGACCGTCAGTCCCAGCAGGAGCACAAACACCGCTCGGGCCCTCCTCAGCCGGCTCACGAGCCGTGCTCCTCGTCCGGGCCAGGGCCCTCGGGAGCCGTTCCCTGAACTGACACCCGGTGCCTCACGTTGGCCGGTTTGGCGGCGGCCACCAGCGCGTCCAGCTGATCGAGGTCGAGGGCTCTCGAGCCGCCCGCCCGCAAGGTGACCTCGACCTCGAAGTCGGGGCGGCCCGGGAACGGCTCGCCAACCGCCGTCGACCACGCCGTCCCGCCGCTCTCCTCCACCTCCACGTCGCTCCCGATCACGACCTCGAGGTACGCCCTGAGTCCCCTCACGGTTCCTCGAACCCGGTGGAGGGAGGTGGCTCTCGCGACGAACTCGCGTCGCCTCTCGAGTGTCCATGAGTCGTCGAGCGCCACTCCGACCCAGGTCCCGAGCCAGTCGAGGAAATCCGGAGGAGCCATCCTGGGATCGAGATAGGCGTCGAGGTTGTCGAGGCTTGCGAAAACCGGAGCCATGACGTTGTCGAGGGCCGCCGCAAGCCCCAGGGCGAACGGATCCTTGGCCTGATACAGGGCAGGGAGATGTGCACCGAGGGGGTGCGGGCTCAGGAGGTCGGGTACCAGCGCTCTTGCCATCGCTACTCCACCAATACCTTGTGCCGGTACGAGAACACCAGCTCATTCGGTTCCAGGGCCAGGGCCGGAATCGCGTCCTGGCTGCGCTGGCCGGTCCTCGGGTCGGCCTCATACAGCTCGATCTCTTCGACCAGGTCGACGCCCGGAAGCGCCTGAAGCAGGCCGAACACCTCGCCCGGGATGACCGGGCGGCCGAAGGGCCAGCCCCCACGGTCGGGCCCGCCGGTGACGGGATTGTAATGCCGGTAGAGCGCCTCCAGGACCACGCTCTCCAGGTGCTGCCTGTCGACGCGGGGCCGCCCGCGGAGACGTGCGGTCACGGTCAGCCAGCGATACCGCGGCGGCTCGATCAGGAGCCGGGTGCCGATCAGCCGGCACTCGTCCAGGCGCCTGGCGATCTTCTCCACCGTCTCCTGCGGCGGCACCAGCTGGTCGGGCGTGAGCTCGCTGTCGCTGCTCCGCGCCGCCGGCACGACCAGGACACGGACGCCGCCCGCATCCTCCGGGGTGGTCGCCGCCACGCAGTGCACGCGCGCCACCTCGGGCGCGGCCTCTCGAGCCAGCTGCTCGTAGTCCTCGACGGTGACCGCGCGCCCCAGTGTCCGGAGCACGATCGGACCCCGCGTCTTGGCGTTCTCGATGTCCTCCCCATCGACACCACCGACCGCCGCCCGCCGGTTCACGACCGAGGCGACGTAGGGGATGGAGGATCTGAGGACCCTGATCACGCCCCGCGCGACGTTGCCCTGGAAGCCCCCGCCCGTGCGGTAGCTCTTGAGGCGCAGCTGCGCGCCCCTGGCCGGGGGGCGGCCGTACAGGCGCAGCGTCCCATCGGGCTCTCGCACCCCGGCGCCGAGCCGCACCTCGCCGGAGACCCGGTCGAAGATGAAGTCGCAGGAGCCGGGTCCGCTGCGGCTGAAGTCCGCCACCTCCTCCCACTCCTGCCAGCCTTCGCCCTCGCTGACCTCGAGAACCGCCGGCCCCTCCGCCACCGCCGGCCACCGGCTCACCGCGAAGCTCTGACCCGGCACCCCGTCGGACGTGCCCAGGACCTCGCCCTCGACGGATTCCGCGTTCACGGCCACCGTGGTGCCGCCGCAGGTGAAGGCGCTTATGGCGGTGATCAGCGGCGACGAGCGGTAGGTCGGCTGGTCCGGCTCGGCGTCGGTGACGCGAACGCGCAGCCAGCCGGCACGCTGAAGCTCGAGGACGGAGGTCGTATGCGAGCGGGGCACGTGCAGGACGACGTCGCCGTCTCGGTTGAAGCCACCGGTGTCGTCGCGCTCGATCTCGCAGCGGTGCCAGCTGTCGCCGTCCCAGGCCTCCCAGACCCGGGGAGGCCAGTCGGGGTTCACGCCGACGCCCTCGATCCGGCACTGCAACCGCAGGGTGACCGCGCAGGAGGGCACGCCCCCCGACAGCCCGATGAGCAGCGAGTCGCCCGGGGTGGGCGTGGCGCTGAAGCACGCGAAGCCCTCGCCCCGGCTCAGCTCGTCGGCATGGGGCAGGGGCCGCTCCCCGCTCGGGAACGAGATCGCGGTGAGGAACGAGCAGGGGACGATCTCCAGCTCGTCGGCGGTGCTGAAGACGATCGCGTCCTCGGTCTCCGTGCGCACCGTCCCCACCTGGGTGGCGGCGGGTATGCGCACCGTGCCCGGCTGCGGCGCGGCCAGCCAGAAGGTGATCGGGGCCCGGGCCGCGGTGGGCGGGAACAGGCGGACGCCGATCAGCTCCAGGAACTTCACGTAGTTCCGGTCGGGAACGCGGTTCAGCCGGTAGATGACCTGGTCCGTCATCCACGCGAACAGCTCGATCAGGGTCACGCCGGGGTCGTGGACGTTGTGGTCGGTCCAGTCCCGGCACTGCTGCATCACCTGCCGCTTGGCCTCGTCGACGAGGTCCTGAAAGCGCCGGTCGTCCAGGTTGGGAACAGGCAGGGCCACTTATCAGACCTCCGCCGGAATGGTGTAGAAGGGGCAGACCAGGTTGCGGGGGCTGTTGGTGTCCCCGATCGAGTAGCGGATGTCGATGTAGACCAGGCTGGGGTCCTCCTGGGCGGCGCTGACCCGGATGTCCTCGACCGTGATCCGAGGCTCCCAGCGAAGCAGGGACGCCCGCACCGCGACCGCGATCCGGGTGATCATCTCCGGGTCGAGCGTCCCGAAGACGTAGTCGTGGATGGCGCAGCCGTACTCGGGCCGCATCGGGCGCTCGCCGAATGCGGTCCCCAGGATCAGCTGGATGCTCTCCTCGATGTCGCGCTCCCGCGTCACCAGGGCGATCCGGCCGGTGGGGTCGGTGTGGATGGGGAAGGCCCAGCCGGCGCCGATGAATTCTTCGCTCATCTCTGAGAGTCCTTGCAACCCTGCCTGGTCATCCGATCAAGACCGTGGCGACGCTGGGGACAACCGTTCCAGGCACGACGCAGCAGGTGCAGCTGGACTGTGCCGTGGCAGCGGGCTGACCGCCGATCAGGACCGTCGGGCTGCCGCTCAGGACCTGGCCCCTCTGCAGCGGCGGGGCCAGGAACGGGTCCGCGGGGTGGAGCCCGACGTGAGGAGGGGTGTTGAAGCCGGAGCTGCCCATGACCGCCGCCGGCTTGCCTCCGATCAGCACCGTGCTGACCAGGCCCATGGTCAGCGGCGCCGAGAAGGGCAGCGGCGGGGAGGGAATGGGGGCCCCGAGCGGGCCCGGGATCAGGTGGTTGGGGCAGATCCCGGTCACCTGGTCGCCCATGACCACGGCTGGCGCGCCCATCTCAGTTGATCCTCACCACGCCGCCCTTGACCTCGACCTCGGCCGAGCTGTTGAGGCTGGCGCCGGCCTGCCCGGAGAGCTTCAGCTGGCTCTGGGCCTGCAGCGTGATGTTCTGCTGGGAGCTCAGCGTGAGATCGCCCTGGGCCTCGAGCACGATCTTCCCCTGGCAGTAGAGATGGATCTGGTTGGTGGTCTCGTTCAGCGACACTCGTATTGACCCGCCGCTGGTGATCAGCGCGATCCCGGATTTGCCCGGGTCGTCGAAGAGCACCACACGGTGGCCGCGGCGCGACACCAGCCCGCGCCGCTTGACGCTGCCGTTGTCGAACAGGCCGTCGCCCAGGCGAGGCTTGTCCTTGCCGTTGTGCAGTCCGCCGACGACCACCGGCCTCCTGACGTCACCGAACTCGAATGCCACCAGCACCTCGTCGTTGACCTCGGGCAGGAAGCAGGCGCCGCTGTCGGGTCCGGCGGCGAGCTGCGTCATGCGCGCCCAGTCCGACTCGTAGCTGTCCGAGAGCCAGGGAAACTTCAGCTTGACGCGCCCCATCCCGTCCGGATCCGCGTTGTTCGTCACCAGGCCGACGACGACGCCGGGGATCACGCCGATGGAGCTTGCGCCGGTGGCGGCGCCCGCGACCAGGCCGTTGAGCGAGCGGTCCTGACGGCCGGACACCTCGAACCAGGTCCGGTAGCCGTGCGCGTCGAAGATGTGCCGGCTGTGCGTCAGCGTGTAGCGACCGGCGAAATCGTCGGCGACCACGCCCACGCTCACCGCCGCCCCGGCGCACAGCTTGGGGTTCCCCCGGGCGACGCCCTCCGCCTCCGCGGCGGCGCTCCCGATCTGATCGGCGATCGCCTTCGCCGCCGTGTCGACCTCGGCCTGCGACGAGTAGGGCCGGTCCACCGAGCTGTAGATCGGGTCGCCGAAGACGTGCGCCAGTCCCGCCGGGTTGGTGGGAAGGTCGGCGCTGGCGGTGGCCGCCGGCGCGGACCCGACCAGCGCCTCCTTGCGATCGGCATCCCACCCCCGCACGTTGACCTGCTTGACCTGCTCGGCCGAGCTGACGCGGGGACGGAACTCGAGCAGGTCGCGGCCGAAGACGAGCTGGAGTGGGGTGCTGGAGTTCAGGTCCCCCTCGGTCGGCGCCTGGCTCGAGGGTGTCGGCTGCCGGAAGTCCAGCTTGCCCTCGGTGACCGCGACCTCGAAGCCGATCTCCGACGCGCGCGCGGTCAGGAAATCCCAGTTGGAGAGGTTGACCTGGGAGACGTGCTCGTGGGTGGTCCGGGAGTCGTCGATGGTGCCGGTCCCGAGCCCGACCCGCTGGGCGACGGTCCGGGCGATGTCCGAGTCCTTCACGTTGCGGTAGGTCTCGGTGGTCCGGCCGCGGTGCAGGCGGTGGGAGCCGTCGTAGCCGCGCACCAGGGCACGGCTCCCGAGGGCGTCGTACTCGGCCTCCAGCGCGGTGACCTCTCCCTCGACCAGCACATCGCCCTGACCGGCGCCGGCCGGGGGCACCGTGATCTTGACCGGCGTGCCGACCTGGAACCGCCCCCGCTTCAGCACGTCGCGGCCGACGTCGCGGAAGCTGAGCAGGAACATGTCGGGCAGGTGGAGGTGGTCGTCGACGACGGTCTGCTCGAGCAGGATCTCGAGGTCCTGGGCCAGGGCGGTGCCTCCCACCTCGATCTTGGGGCGGACGCCGACGTATGCGTCGGTCATCGGCTCAAGGCCGCCGCCTCGTCGGCGGTCGGGATCAGGAGGCGGGTGCCGGGGGGGACGCGGAGCGGGTCGTCGATCCCGTTGAACAGGGCCAGACCTCGCCACAGGGCGGGGTCGTCGTACTCGGCGTACGCGACCGAGTGCAGGCTGTCGCCGGCGCCCATGAGGTGGGCGCGCCGGGTCAGAGGGGACCCGGAGGTCGGGTTGGTCTTGGGAGGGTCGTCCGGAAACTCCTCCAGCGCGATGGTGACCAGGGCGCGCACCGGTGTCCCGTCCGACTTGAACATCGTGTACTTGGCGCTGACCGATTTGAGCACGCCCTTGAAGTTGGCGAGCGGTGTCGTGTTGCCCCCCTCCAGGTGGAGGAGCTGCGGCTGCGGCTTCTTGGAGCTGATCGACTTGTCGGTCGGCTTCAGCCATTCGAGCAGCGTCTCGATGTCCGCCGACAGGTCGCCATCGCCCTCCCAGTCGTCGAAGAAGAGCTCCAGCTGCACGGTCTGCGGCTGCGGCCCCCCGTACTCCGGCCGGGTGCTGTTCTTGGCGCCCTTGTTGGTGGGCCGGTTCCAGGTCGCCGCCTTGTTGACCGAGTACTCCTTGGGGTTGAAGCGGAACTCCAGGCTCTTGCCCCCGGCGTCGACGAGCTTCGCCTTCACGACGCGCCACCGCCTCGGAGGAAGCCGTTGTGGGCAAGCTCCAGCACCTCGGTGGCGATCTGGTTGCCGGCGGCGTCGAGGGTCGGGCCCGTCCATTTGACCGGGCAGGCCTGGGCGAGCGTCCAGCTGCAGACGGTGTCGCCATTGGGGTCGAGGAGGGTGATCGTCGCGTTGTCCCTCTGCACGGCGTCGAGCCCGCTCGCGACCCAGCCGGCGAGGTCGCCCGACTGACTGTCCAGAGGGCGTGTGAGCCTCACATTCGGGTACTTGCAGCGCCCGGGCAGGCGGTGGACGTACTCGTTGAGGCCCCCCTCCTGGTACTCGAAGATCTCGTACTCGACGGCCAGACCCTCGCACTTGCTCCAGGTGCCCAGGCTGCGCCGCTGGTCCAGCGTCACCGAGAAGCGAAGGTTGAGACCGGCTTCAGTCATCTCGACACCTCAGCGCAGGTCGGTGATCCGGCCCGCCCGTTCGCGGCCGATCAGCAGATCGGACCGGAGACGGGAGCGGATGCGGTCGTAGAGGCGTCCGGCGAGCTCCTCCACGTCCTTGTCCGAGCTGGGGAGTCCGGCGCCACCGGCGCCACCGCCGACCGCGTAGTGGACGGCCTGGGCGGCGCCGTCGAGCGCCTGGGCGCCCCTCGCCCCCGCCGCCTGCCCCGTCGAGCCGAGCTCCCCGAGCGTGGACTCGGCGGCGTGCCGGGCCGAGCCCAGCTCGCTCTCGACCGCGGCCAGAGGAGGCGCCCCGAGGCCGCCGAACGGCTGGACCACCGTGGCCGGGGCGGCCATCGGCTCGGGCCGGGGGAGGGGCATCGGCGCGACCGCGGACAGCGGCGGCTCCGGCGGGACGGCCCTGCCCAGGGCCTGAACCGAGAACGGCGTGCGCCGCTGTGGCATCGGCATGGGTACGGCCGGCGGTGAGCCGCCCTCGTGCCACCGCGCGGCAACCGGCCCGGACAGCGCGACCGGCGCCTGCTCGGCGGCGGGCCGGTCAAGGCGCTGCCGCTGGATGGCGAGAGCCGATCGCGGGCCCAGGGTAGAAAGCAGAGGCGGCGGCCTTGACCCGGTGAGTTCCCGCGGCGGTTCCAGCGAGCGCGGCGCGGAGGGTCCCCCGGCCGCGATTCGGAGGACGGGCGACGACGGCTCATCCGGTGCCGGTGTCCCCGCCGTCTCCGGAGCGGCGTCCGTGGCGGCGCTGTCGGTCGCCGCTGCCGGCGCGGGCGCGGCCCGGAATAGGAAGGGGTGCGCCATCCCGAGGTCCGGTGGGCCGGATGAGGCGGACACGACCCCTGACTGCTCGCCGGCCGTCGGTGGGGTCAACTCGCCCGCCGGTTCCGGCGGGGACCCGGCCGCTGTGGCTCTCGACACCAGCGGGCGGGCCGGGCCCGGCGCCACTGAGCGGGAAGGGTCCGGCGTGGCCGCGGCGGTCGGCGGTGGACCGGCCGGCCTCTGTCCGGCCTCCGCGCGCCCGCCGGTCGCCGTGATCGTGACCTCGCCCATCGGCTCCGAATGCCGGCCTGTGACGCGCCGCTGGACCCGCAGGATCGGATTCGTCATCCGCCCGCCCGGGGGCACCGCCGGCGCTGGCGCCGGCCGCTGGACGGGCGGCGCCGGCGGTGGGGGGGCGACCTCGACCGGGCCGGCCGCGTACTGAACCTGGGCCGGAGCGGGGGAGGCGGGGAGCGCGGTACCGCCGGGAGGCGATTGATCGTCGAGCCGGGCGGCGCCGCCGTCGCCGGTCGCCCGCTGGGGAGCCGAGTCCTCCCCGCTCGCCCGGGGTTCGGCCGGGCCGGGCACGGGCGCCGGGAGCTCCGGCGGAGTCGGGTTCTGATGGAGCGGGGCCTCGCCGCCGGTCCCCGTCTCGACATCGATCGACCGCCGCTGGGCGAGCGGCAGCTCGGTGGAGGGCCGGGGTCCCAGTCCCAGCCGTCGCGACTGGCCGAGGTTCAGCCGGGGGCCCGCCGGGGCGGTCTCGCTGGAAGGTGCCGCCGGCGGCGCCTCCACCGGTGCGGGCTCCAGAGGCGGCCGAACGGCGGCCGGTTTCACATCCACCTCAAGGTCCACATCGAGGGCCCGGGTGAGGGAGCTCGCGGCCGGCTCGACGCGCTCTGGAACCGGCACCAGACCGGTCGGAGGCAGGGCCACCGGCGCCTCCGCCGTGGAGGGCTCCGTCTCGAACCGGGTGGTGGTGCCCCCCGAGAGCTCCGGCTCGGTGGGCGCCTCGACCTCGCCAGGGGCGCGCTGGACGGCGGTCCGCGGCGATCGTGACCAGGGCCGGAGCAGCTCCAGCAGCGTCGGGGCCCCTGGCCGCGATGGCGGCTCCTGCGCCCTCGCCACGAGAAGCCCGGCGGGCGCCTCCGGTGACCGCTGGTGGCCGAGTTGGGCGATCGCCACCTCGAGAGGACGGCGGCCGGTCAGGCTTCGGGCGAAGGTCACGCTCTCCGCCGTGAGCCTGGTCGCTCCGAACGATCGCTGGATCGATGGCAGCGAGGCCCAGTCACGGCCTGCGGCCCCGGTGCCCTCGACGCGGGCGGGGGCGGCGGGCGTCCGGGTGCCGGGCCACGGGGGCCACAGTCGCCAGGCCACGGTCTCAGCGCTCTTCGTTCAGCCGCTGGTTGATGCGGCCGATCTCTTCGACGAAGCGCCGGCGCAGCGGATGCTCGAGGTCGAGGATCTCGTCCAGCGACCAGTGGAAGTGGTACGCGATGTACGCGATCTCCTCGAACAGCCGGTCGGTGTCGTAGGTCATGCTTCCCCCAGGCCGGCGCCCGAGAGGTCGATCGTGAACTCGTTCTTGCAGGCTGGGCAAATCGCGGCTACCTGTGTGTGACCCTCGCTGTTGACGCGGCGGTAGAGGTCCTGGAGGAAGGCCAGGTCGGAGGCGAAGAGGCTCTCGATGGTCGCCGGCGTGATCCTGCTCACGGCGCCCAGGCGGGTGACCACCCGGGAGAGCAGGATGACGGTGAGGTACGCCTCGTTCTCCCGAACCCGGGGGTCGCGCTGAGGCAGGATCTCGTCCCGGGCCGTGGCCAGCCGCATGATGCCCTCGCGGTGGACCGTGCCCTCCTCGTCGACGAAGCCCCGGGGCAGCGAGAAGGCGAACTCGGTGCGAAGCGACTCAGCCGCCCCGGCCCCCTTCTGGCTCATTTGACGCGCTCGACCTCCTCGCAGACGATCGTCACCTCTTCCATCAGCACCTCGTTGGCGCCCGCCTTCATCGATCCGGCCGAGACCTTGGAGGGCCAGGCGTTGACGAAGTTGTAGCGGCCGACCTCGTTCTGCTGGTAGTCGTAGAGGACGAGGGATCCGTTCTTGCGCGCGTTCGACACGTTGCCCTCGTAGATCTGCTGGTGCCACTGCCAGACGGCCATCGAGCTGTCGGTGCCGCGCTTGAGCGTGATCGTGGGCGGCTTCCGGTTCCCCGGCAGCTTGTGAATGACGTACTTGCCGTCGGCGGTGTTCTGCTTGAGCTCGATGACGTCGAGCTCGGACGCGATTCCGCCGACCTCCTGGAACTGCGCGATCGTGACACCGTCGATCTCGATCGCGAAGTGATATCCGGCAACGGCGTCCGTGGGAAGACCCGGCAATCCGCCTGCCATGTCCCAGTCGACCTCCTTTCAGAAAGACCCGGCTACTCGAGCAGCGAGGTGCCGCCGGAGAACTGGGCGATGCGGAAGATCACGAACTCGGCCGGCTTGACCGGCGCGATCCCGATCTCGACGACGAGCTGACCGGCGTCGATCACCTCGGACGGGTTGGTCTCGGCGTCGCATTTGACGTAGAAGGCCTGCGAAGGCGTCGCTCCGAACAGGGCGCCGTCCCGCCAGACCCGGACCAGGAAGGAGTTGATGGTCCGCTTGACCCGCTCCCAGAGCGCCATGTCGTTGGGCTCGAAGACGACCCACTGGGTGCCCTCCAGGATCGACTCCTCGATGTAGTTGAAGAGACGGCGGACGTTGAGGTAGCGCCAGGCCGGGTCGCTGGAGAGGGTGCGCGCGCCCCAGACCCGGATGCCTCGGCCGGGGAAGGCGCGGATGCAGTTGACACCGACCGGGTTGAGCTGGTCGTGCTCGCCCTTGGTGATTTGCAGCTCGAGGTCGATGGCGCCGCGGATGACCTCGTTGGCGGGGGCCTTGTGCACACCCCGCGTGTCGTCGTTCCGCGCCCAGATGCCGGCGATGTGCCCGCTGGGCGGCACGAAGGTGGGCTGCCCGGCGAGGGGGTCGAAGATCTTGACCCAGGGCCAGTAGAGGGTGCCGTACTTGGAGTCGTAGCCGGCCTTGTCCTGCCGCCATTCGCGGATCTGCTGGGCGTTGAGGCCGGGGGGCGGGTCCAGGATCGCGACCCGGTCTCCCATCAATTCGCAGTGGGCGAGCATGGCCAGGTGGACCGCCTGCACCCCCTCCAGGTCGAGCGCGCCGCGCTGGTAGGCGGCCATCAGGTCGGGCACCGCCAGCATGGTCACGGAGTCGACGGCCTCGAGGCCGGCGAAGCCGGTGCGGTCGGCGGAGTTGCCGACGTAGTCGTCGGGTGTGATGCGGGCGGGCACGCTGGCGCTGCCCCCGGCGAGGGTGGCGCGTGCCTGCGGCACGGGCTCGATCGCCTGGGCGCCTGCCACCTCCTCCAGCTGGATCAGCTTGGACTGGCTCTTGACCACGGTGGCGACGTTCAGCTTGCCCCGCTTGGTGGTGACGTTGTCGAACGTCTCCTCGACCTTGTCACCCCTCTTCACGACCAGCTTGAAGCTGTCCGGCCCGGGCTCGCTGGCGTCCTCGACCTCGACCGTGATGTCGTTGCCGGCCACCCCCTCCTCGAGCGCGGTGACGCGGTAGGGGAGGCCCCTCTCGCGCCCCAGCGGGAGCTCGGCGCGCGCGGCCGGCGAGGTTCCGCTGCCGTTGCCGCCGACGCGGACCACGTAGCAGGAGCCGCCGCCGTTCAGGAAATAGCTGTAGACGGCGTGGGCCAGGTACGAGCCCTCGACGAAGTCGCCGTACAGCTGAACGAACTGGCTCCAGTTGGTGATGAGGCTGGGCTGGTTGAACGGGCCGCGGGCGGCGAGGCCGACGAAGGCGGCGACGGCGGTGCCGACACCCTCGATGGGGCGGGAGCCGGCCTCCACCTCCTCGACATAGACACCGGGTGACAGGTATTGGGGCACTTGGGTTCGGTCCTCCTCTGGCGGTGTGACTCTCGCTGAGCCTCGCAGGGGGCCGCCCTCCGGACAAGGACCTGCCGGGCCACCCTTCGGGCAGCGGCGCCGGCCCCTTCGGGCGGCGCGATGAGGCCGCCCGCGCCCCGGTCGGAGTTGAGCGCTGCCCGTTGGGGAGGGCCGGCGGGTCGACGGGGGCAGCGGGCATCGCCCCGACGGCTGCCCCGGCGCCGGTTGTGGCTTCAGGGAATCTCGGCCAGCCTCAACATCGGGATGATCCACGACCTCGACGAGTCGCTCCGCGCGCTCGTGCGCCGTGACGCGCTTCAGGGATCGGACGTCGAGATCGCCTTCGACGCGCCGAGCCGGGAGTGGGCGGCCCACCGGAACACGCCGACCGTGGATCTCTACCTCTACGACATCCGCGAGGACCTCCAGCGGCGCACCGTCGCCTGGGAGCCGGTGCGGGCTGAGAATGGCCGAGTCGTCGAGCGCCGGCCACCCGACCGCGTGTACAAGCTCTCCTACCTGGTCACCGCCTGGACGCAGCGGCCCGAGGACGAGCACCGCCTGCTCTCGGCGATGCTGCTCTGCTTCCTGCGCCACGAGCGCCTGCCCGCCGAGATCCTCGCCGGCGCTCTCGGCGGGACCGAGATCCCGGTCCTGGCCACGATCGCCCTGCCGCCGCCGCCGGACCGGTCCCTGTCCGACGTCTGGTCGGCGCTCGGCGGCGAGCTCAAACCCTCGCTCGACCTGGTCGTCACCGCGCCCTTCGACGTCCGCCGCCAGCTGGAGGCGGCTCCGCCCGTGGAGGATGGCGTCACCGTGCGGCTCAGCGACGAGAGGGACGAGCGTGTCACCGACGAGCGCAAGGCCCCGGCGGGGGGCCGGGGCAGGCCCCGGACGCGGGTGGCGCGGTAGCGTGGACTCCGTCAACGGCGATGCCTCGGCGCGGCACCTGCTGGGCCGGTTGGAGCTGGTCGCGCGGCGCGTGAGGGCCGCCTGCGAGGGCCGGCGCGCCGCCGATCCCGACCCGCTCGACCGGTTCCGCGGTCTCCACATCTCGCCTTCCCACGTCGAGCGGCTCCTGGATCCGGCCGCTGGCGCGCCTCCGCCGGACGAGGAGGCCGGCGTGCTCCTCGCCCGGGTGGAGGAGGAGGCCGATCGTGCCGAGGCGGCGGGCGCCGAGCTCCGCCTGCGCCACCTGCAGCGGGCGTTCGACCTCGGAGGCCTGGAGCTGGAGCTGCTCCTGGTCGCGCTCGCCCCGGACCTCGAGGCGCGGTTCGAGCCGCTGTACGGCTACCTCCAGGACGACGTCACCCGCCGCCGGGCGGGCATCGGGCTGGCGCTCGAGCTGTGCGGTGCGGACCCCGCCGGCCTGGCCGGGCGCAGGCTTCTCGGCCTGGAGGCCTCGCTCTGTGCGGCACGGCTGCTGCTCGTCGAGGAGCCGGAGCGGCCCTTCCTCACGCGGTCACTGCGCGTTCCCGACCGGATCGCCGCCTTCCTCCTCGGTGACGACGCGCCGGAGCCCGCGATCGCGCCTCTGCTCGATGACTGCGAGCCGGCGGTGACCGCCGACGTCGCCGGGCTCTCCCGCTGGCTCGGCCTGGAACCGGGCCTGGCCTACCTCCGGGAGACCCGGGGCGGTGACGCCGGCCCCCTGGCCGTCGCCGCGCTGGGTGCCGCCGGACTGGCCGCGCTCATCGTCGATCTGCACCGGCTGCGGGCCGACGACGACCCCGCCCAGGTCGCTTCGTTGCTGGTCCGTGAGGCCGGGCTGCGCGATGCCGCGCTCGTCGCCGGCCCGATCGAGGCGCTGGCCTCGCGGGGCCGGGCGGCGGTGCAGGCGATCGCCGAGCGGCCGGTCCGGCTGATCCTGTTCGGCACCTTGGGCTGGGACCCGGAGTGGGCGCGGACCGTGCCCTACTGCGTCGAGGTGCCGCCGACCCCGGCGGAGGAGCGCGAGGACGTGTGGCGGACGGCGCTCGCCGGCGGGACGGCGCCGGGCCTGGACCCGGCGGCGGAGACCGCGCCCTTCCGGCTGACCGCCGATCAGGTGCGCCGGGCGGCTCGCGCCGCCCGCCAGCTGGCGGCCGCCGACGGCCGTCCGGTCGCCGCCGCCGACCTCCGTGCCGGGGCCCGGGCCCAGAACGGCGCCGGCCTGGAACGGCTCGCCCGCCGGATCGAGCCGATGGTCGCCCTCGGCGACTTGGTGCTCCCCGCGCCGGTGCTCGAGCAATTGACCGAGATCACCGTCCGCGCCCGCCACCGCGACCTGGTCCTCGGCCGGTGGGGGATGGCCGGGGCCGCCTCCCGACGCCGCGGCCTGACCGCGCTCTTCGCCGGCGCCTCGGGTACCGGCAAGACGATGGCGGCCGAGGCCGTCGCTGGCGAGATGGGTCTCGATCTCTACGTCGTCGATCTCGCCACCGTGGTCGACAAGTACGTGGGTGAGACCGAGAAGAACCTGGACCGCATCTTCGCCGAGGCCGAGCGGGTGAACGGCGTCCTCCTCTTCGACGAGGCCGATGCCCTGTTCGGCAAGCGGTCCGACGTCAGCGACGCCCACGACCGCTACGCCAACATCGAGGTCGCCTACCTGCTGCAGCGGATGGAGCTGTTCGAGGGCATCGCCGTCCTGGCCACGAACCTGCGGTCCAACCTGGACGAGGCCTTCGCCCGCCGCCTCGACGCCCTGATCGACTTCCCCGACCCGGAGGAGGAGGACCGGCTGCGGCTCTGGGAGCGCTGTCTGGGCACCGAGGCTCCGCGGTCTGAGGATGTCGATCTCGCCTTCTTCGCCCGCGCCTTCCGGCTGTCCGGGGGCAACATCCGCAACATCGTTCTGACCGCGGCCTACGCGGCGGCCCAGGATGACGGCCCGATCGGGATGACGCACCTGGTGCTGGCGACGCAGCGCGAGTACCGCAAGCTAGGGCGCATGGTCGTCGAGTCCGAGTTCGGCCCCTGGCTGGAGGTGCTGGGCCGGCGGTAGGGGCGTCGCGCCTCCGCTCGCCGGGCGGGCCGGTCCCGCTCAGCGCCCGAGCAGGTTCGCCGCCTCCAGATCCGCGGTCGCCAGGTTGACGACGTCGTCCTCCTGCGCGTTGGCCGCCTCCGCGACCCGCTCCGGCTCGGGCAGGGGCGGTTCCATCGAGCCGGCCTGTGCCCGGCGCTGCCCGTTGCTGAGGGTGCTGCCCGGCATGAGCATGCCGTTCTCGGCGGCGATCGCTGCGTTGGTCCGCGCCACCGCGTTGTCCTTCGCGGTGCTAAGGCCCGTCATCATCAGCTCCAGCACGTCGTTCACGTCGGCCTTGGCCATCTCCGGGCGACCGGCGTCGATCAGGTCCTTGGCACGCTGCATCCGCCGCGCGAGTCCCGCCCGATCAACGGCCGCCTCGAAGAGATCGATCACGGTGAGGTCGTCGGGCGTCTTCACGCGCGCGGCCCCGAAGTAGATCATGACCGTCGTCTGGCCGTCGTCTTGGTGCCCACCCCGTCCGGGCACGACCATTCCCACGACCTCCCAAAGGCGCTTGCCGACCGCGAAGGGGATCACGTGCTCCGACTCGAGCCAGTGGATCTCCGGCCCCCTGCGGAGGCTGGGCGGCTTCGAGCCGTGCTTGCCCACGCGACCTATCCCCGGCGCGCTCCGGTGCGGATCCCTGGATCTGGTCTGGCTCGGTCCGGCCACGCGCGGGCTGGCGGCGGCCTCGATGTGGTCGACCTCGGTCTCCTCGGACTGGCTCTCGGTCACCAGGGTCAGCTCGGTCAAGCGGTACCTCCGCTTGATCGCCGGCAGCCGGGCCTTGACGTCCTCCGGTGAGAGCCCCTGGTTCTCCAGCAGCGCGGTCGCCTCGCCGAGCCCTCGATCCCTGTCCGCCTCCCTCTGCTCGGGCGTCCGTTGGTCCCGCCCGACGCCGAGCTTGCCCTTGGCCCAGTCGACCCCGCTCCTGGCTTTCGCCTTGGCCCAGTCGACCCCGCTCCTGGCCTTCGCCTTGGCCCAGTCGACGCCGGCCTTGGCCTTGCCCTTGACCCAGCCGGCGGCGCGCACCGCGGCCGTGGCGGCCGGCTTGACCACCGTGTTCAGTACCCAGTCGACGGCCTCGTTGACGGGCTCGCGGACCCTCTCGATGATCCCCTTGATCTTGTCGCCCAGGTCGCCCAGACCGAGCAGCGAGGCGAGGAACCCGATCGCCAGCGGGATCGCGCGGCCGAGGGCGTTCTCGACCAGGGTGGCGGCGGCGCCGATGTTCCCGGCCACGATCATGGCGAGGTTGTCGATGACCGTGCTGACCAGCTCGGCGATGTCGCTCCAGTGGTGGATGAAGAAGGTGACGATGTCGTAGATCGCCATGCAGGCCTTGATGAAGGCCGAGGCCGGGTTGAGCAGGCCGATGACCCACTTGACCCCGGCCGTGATCACCTCGTCGACGACCATCCCGCCGACGGCGTCCAGGACCTGGCTCTTGATCTCCTGCAGCTTGTCCTGCATCAGGTGCCAGACGCCGGCGATGCCCTCCTCCTTGATGACGTTGTAGATCTCGATCACCTTCCCGAAGGCGGCCTCCCCCTGCTCGATCATGCCGACCACTTCGGGGCCGAGCACGTTGACCGCCCGAACCCGGATGTTGGCCCAGGTGACGCCCAGGATCTGGGCCAGGAACATGAGGATGCCTTTCAGATCGAAGCTCTCGGGAAGGGTGATGCCGGCCTTGGCCACCTCCCCGAAGAGCCAGGTCATTAGGCCCTTCTTGAGGTGGGTCCAGATGTTGCCGACGAACTGGTCGAAGCCCTGCTTGACCGCCGCGACCAGGTTCTCGAGGAAGGCGATCGGGTGAGCGATGATGTCGCCGATGACGCCGGCGACCCTCTCCGCCAGCGACACCAGCATGTCCTTGATCCGGCCGATCGCCTCGATCATGCCCTTGACCTTGTCCACCGCCTTGTCGAGCAGGCCCTTGTTCTCCTCCCGCATCGCGTCACAGCGCTCGTCGACCACCTTCGCCGCGGCGACGTACTTCTGGGCGAGGTCGTCGACGAGGGCGTTCCCCCGGTCGGTGACCGCCCGCTCGAGCTGGTCGAACCGGCTCGAGATCTCGGTCGCCGCCTCCTTCGCCGCCGCGCGCAGCTCCTTGGGCTGGGTGGCCACGTAGTCCTGTATCCGCTGCCGCCCGTCGGCGATGCGCTGCGTGGCGCGGCCGAGCTCGGTCTCGACGATGGTGGCGACCTGATCGATGACCTGACCCATCTTCGACTGGTAGAGCTGCTTGGCCTCGTCGATGAAGCCGTTCACCGCCGCCGGCGGGCTGAAGATCTTGTCCTTGACCCAGCGCAGATGGCCGCGGATGCCGCTGTAGCGGTCGTCGAAGTACGCGTCCTTCTTCGTCTTGTAGTAGGACTCGAACACCTGGCGGGCCTCGCTCTCCCCGCTGTTGAAGGCGTCGCCCACCTTCCGGTCGAGGCCGCCCAGGATCTCGTCGACGTCCTTCTTGGTGGCCGTGTACATGGCCTCGATCTCCGTCGCCACCCTGGCCCGGGTCGCCTCGTTCCTGCCCTTCTCCTGTCCCTTGTGGGTGCCGACGTGAGCCAGCGAGGAGCCGCGGACCTGGTGCATCGTGGAGAGGCCGGTCTGGGCCGAGGTCCCGGCCTCCGACCTCGACTGCTCCAGCGTCGCCTGCTCGTCCTGCCGGAACTGCCGGGGCGCGGTCTCCGCCTGCTGGTCCGCCTCCTGCTTGGCCGCCATGGCGTCCCGGAACTGGGGCTCGTTCGACTGGTCGACCTGCTCCTGGGTGACGTTCGCCTCCTCGAGCTGGCTGTCGGTCGTGCTCCTGGTGTAGCCGAGCCCGACTTGGTCCTCGGGCTTGGTCTGGGGCATCGCCTCCGCCGCGCCGACGCTGGCGGGCGACGCCCCCGCCGTCTCCGCTCCCATCGGCGTGACCGGCTTCGGTGAGGCGTGGCTGGTGTCGGGCGTGGCGTCGCTGGCGGTCTTGATCCCGGCCGCGGCGGCGTCCTTGCCCTTGCCGACCTCGCCCACGACCTGCTCCTTGAGCTGACCCGGCTTGCCCGAGGAGCTGAAGTCGTCGACCTCCTCCATCGTCTTCGGCGTCGCCCTGTCGATGGCGGCCTTGACGGCGGCGACGAAGGCGCCCTTGTTGAAGCCCCCCGGCTTCTGCCGGCCCATCTCGGCGACCTGGGCGGCGGCTCCCTGGCTACGCACCTCGTTGGTCGGGCCGGCGGCGGCGTGGTCGGCCTCGGCGACCTTCGATCGCGCCGGCGGATGGTCCCTCAGCCGGCGCGTGCCCTGGCCGACACGGCCGGTCACGGTCTGGAACCCGGGGAAGTCCTCCGGCGCCGGGGTGGTCAGCGGGGCCGGGGGCGGCAGGACGTCGATGGCCCGCTGGGCCAGCAGCGCGCCGACGGCGCCGTTGCCGGCGGTGGCCTGGAGGCGGAGGGCCATCTGCGGGTCGAGTCCGCCCGGAAGCACCTCCAGTCGAAGGGGCGTCGGGGCGGTCCCGCGCCGGGCCGTCTCCGGCGCGCGCCGGAGAGGGGCGACCTGGGCCGGCGACCGCTGAACGAGTTTGGCCTTCATCCCAGGCTGGCGGGCCGCCTCAGGCCTGCGGCTCCTCCTCCTCCTCCTCTCGCTGCGCAAGGAGCGCCTGCACCTCCTCCTCCTCCTCGCCCTCACGCTGGACCGAGGGCTGGACGGCGGGAGTCGCGCTCGTCGCCTCGGCCGCGGCGCGCTCGGCGGCCTGCTCGAAGCGGTCGGAGGGGTCGCTGAGACGGATGCCGCCGGGTGCCGGGGCCCCCTCCACCGGGCCGGCCTTCTGCTGGACGACGTGGGTCAGCTCGTGGGCGAGGACGCGCTGACCGGTCGGCGTGTCCGGCGCGTAGCGACCCGACCCGAAGACGACGTCGCTGCCCACCGTGTAGGCGACCGCGTTGATCGAGCGAGCCGACTCGTCCGCCCTGGCCCCGGTGTGGATGCGCACGTCGGAGAAGTCATGGCCCAGCCGCTCCTCCATCAGCCCGCGGGTGGGCGAGTCGAGCGGGCTGCCCGTGCCCGAGCCGACGACCTCGTGGACCGGCGAGGGCTGCTCGTCCTCGAGCAGCGCCTGGACACCGGCGTTCCCGATCGCGCGCTGGAGGCCGAGGATGCCGGACGGGCCGAGCCCGCCGGTGAGGCCCCCGGCGGCCGCCTGGAGCGACGCCGTATCGAGGCCCGGCGGCTCGTGGTCGACCCGCGTCCGGGCCGCCGGCACCGGGCTCGCTTCGAGCTCGTAGGCCTGCACTCTCCAACCATGTGGGGAATGCCGGAGGCCGTCAAGGGGCAGGCGCGCAGAAACGGCTGCCCCAAAGGGCAACCGGACGCCCGAATCAGATCAGGCCGTGCCGCAGGGCGTGGGCGACGGCGTGGGTTCGGTTGCGCAGGTTGAGCCTGCTGGTCACGTCGTGGACGACGTTCTTGACCGTGCGTTCGGAAAGGAACAGCTGCCGCCCGACCTCGGAGGTGTCGAACCCGTCGGCCAGCAGCCGAAGCACCTTGACCTCACGCTCGGTCAGCCCGGAGAAGGTCAGACCGTTCGGGCTCAGGACCTGGCGCTGCAGCCGCCCGACCTGGCCGAGCAGCCGGCCCAGGAGGTCGGGGGGCAGGGATCCCTCGCCGAGCCTGGCGGCGTGGATCGAGGCGATGAGGTGCTGGGGCGTGCACTCGCTGCGGCGCAGGAATCCCTTTGCCCCGGCCTCGACGGCGGCCAGCAGACCCGCGTCGTCGACCCGGGTCGCGATGACGACGATGCTGTCGACACCGCCCCGGCGGAGGGACCGGATCCCGCGGCCCGCCTCGTCGTCCAGCTCGTCGACCACGACCAGGGCGACCACGTCGGCATCCAGCCGGTCGGCGTCGACGAGCTCCACCCCCTGGCCGCGGAGCAGGCTGGCCGCACCGTCACGCGACACCGGGTCGCTGGCGACGACGAAGACCTGTGTGCGCTCGCGCGCCCTGAGCCCGGCGTTCACCACGGAGAGTCCGCCCACCGCCAGCAAGCATGGCGCGGGGCTGTTACCCGGCAGTCAACGAAACGTCAACGCGGGTTCTGTCGCTCCGATCCGGTGAGGGAGGTGCCTCCGGTCCCGCCGGCCGGGTCCGGGTCGGCGCTGGGCAGCCCCAGCTCGGCCAGTGCCAGATGGTAGTCGTGACGTGCGCGTGAGGCCGCCATCCGGTTGCCGGCGCGTTCGTGCGCCACGATCAGCAGCTGCCACAGTGGATCGTGGAACCGATCGGCGCGCAGCCCCTCGAGGCAGGCGTGGACGGCGGCGTCCGCCCGCCGCTGCTCGAGCAGCGTCTCGGCCAGGCCGCCAGCCGCCTCCGTGGCCAGCGACCGCGCGTGCTCACGGTGGTCCAGCACCCACTCCTCGACGCCGTCCTCGGGCAGCAGCTCCCCCCGGTACCGGTCGAGGGCCGCCCGGAAGCTGGCCCTGGCCCGCTCCGGGTCCCCTGCCTCCCGCGCCCGCCGGCCCGCCGCCACCTGCCGCTCGAGGTCGAGCAGGTCGACTGAGGATTCCGGCCCGAGGAGCAGCCGGTGGGCGTCGCCCTCCCGGACCAGCAGCGCCGGCTGGGCGCCGTTGCCGACGGCGCCGGCACGCCTCAGGGCGAGGCGGATGGTGGACATCGCCACGTTGAGGTTCCGGGTCACGGCGTCGGCGTCGGCGTCCGGCCAGAGGGCGAGCTGGATGGCCCCGCGGTGGACCGGCCGGCCGGCGTGGACGCAGAGCAGGCGCAGGAGTGTCCGGGCGCGCGGCTTGACGTCCTGGAAGTCGATGGCGACGCCGTTCAGCGCCATCTCGAACCCGCCCAGCAACCGAACCCTGATCCCGCCGGTGTCGACGGACGGCCGTCCCGGCGGTGCCAGCCCGGTCCGGGCCTGCGCGGCGCCGGCCAGGGCGGCGTACTCGCGGCCCCGCGTCCGGTCGGCCCTGGCCAGGGCCAGGTAGGCGAACAGCTTGGGCCCCTCCGCGCCCCGGGCGTTGGCCAGTCGCTCCGCCTCCAGGGCCAGCCCCGCCGCCCGGCCCTCGCCGTTCTCGGCGGCGGCTAGCGCCAGGAGCGAGGTCGCCCAGGCCTCGAGCACCCCGGCCCCCATCCGGTGGAACCACGCGAGCGCGCGCTCCAGCGCGGTGGCCGCAGCGCCGGGGCCGGCGCCGCCCTCCTGCAGGTCGGCCCAGCCCTTGGCGACGTCGGCCAGGGCCGCTCCCCAGTGATCCCCCGCCT
The DNA here is from genome assembly GCA_036272915.1 of Candidatus Dormiibacterota bacterium. Lineage (GTDB taxonomy): Bacteria > Chloroflexota > Dormibacteria > Dormibacterales > Dormibacteraceae > DATAXV01. The sequence continues at coordinate 5,871 of DATAXV010000149.1, read as the reverse complement.
GCTCGCAGGCGAGCCGGGCGGCGGCGACCTCGGCGCCGGCGCCGCCGTCCGGCCGGAAGGCGGCACAGACCCGGGCCAGCCTGGCCAGGAAGCCGTGGCCGAGCTCATCCGCGGTCTCGGCGACCGCCGCCGCCTCGGAGGAGCTGCCGGGGTCGCCGGCGAGCGTCCCCACCGCGGTCAGCCCCAGGCGCGCTCCGAGCTGAACCGCGCCCGCCGCGTCGGCCGCCGCCAGGCAGTCACGGAACCTGCGGCCCGCGTCGGCCAGGTGCCCTGCGACCAGCGACGCCGCGCCCGCCAGCAGCGCCCCCAGCGCGGTCCCCGTCTCCCGGCTCTCGACGAACTGGAGCGGATCGCGCTGGACCATGAGCCGCAGCGCGCCCAGCGGATGGCCGGCGGGGGGCGGGTTCAGGTTCAGCCAGGCACCGCTCGCCTGCCGCTCCAGGTGGCAGATGCGGGTCGCCTCGGCGGCGCCGAACCCCTGCTCGGCCTGCTGGAACGCGCTCGCTGCGGCCTCCCAGCGGCCCTCCGCCCGGTGGCGCCGCGCGCTGGCCAGCAGCAGCCAGGGGTCGTGGTCGAGCACCGACGGCGGCAGCGAGTCGATCCAGCGCCCCGAGCGCTGGGCCAGCTGCTCGCCCTCCCTGCCCAGCAGCCGGTCGACCGCCCTCCAGTCGTCCGCCCGGCAATAGGAGTGCAGGGCCTCGGGCAGGGCACGGAACTCCTCCAGGATCTCCGCCGAGCGGCCGTGAAGGTCGCGGAGGGCGGCCTCGCCGACCTGCTGCAGGAGCGCGGCCTCGAGATGGGCTCGCAGCACCTCGTGGTAGCGGTAGTGCCCGTCCTCGCCGAGGGGCTGGACGAAGATCTGCCGGCGCTCGAGGTCCCGAAGCATGGCGTCGCTGTCGGTGCCGGCGACGAACCGGTCGCAGATCGGACCGCTGAGCCTCCCCAGCACGCAGGTCTGAAGGAGGAAGTGGCGCTGGTCGGCGGGGAGCTGGTCGAGGACCTCGCCGGTGAGGTATTCGCGGAGGAAGCGCGAGCGCCGGTCGAGGGAGTCGAGGACGCGGCGCCGCTCCTCCGCCGGCTTGCCCCTCGTCGCCAGATGGAAGAGCTGGAGACCGGCCGCCCAGCCCTCCGTCTTGCGTGCCAGCGTCGCCAGCTCGACCGGCGGGAGCGGGTCGCGGTAGAAGTCGCGGAAGAGCCGTTCGACCTCCCAGGAGCGGAAGCGCAGATCGTCACCGCCGATCTCGAGGAGCCCGCCGGAGACGCGGAGCCGACTCAGGTTGAGCGCCGGGCGGGACCGTGATGCCACCGCCACCACCAGCCAGCCGGGGGCGTATTCGATCAGGCGCTCCAGCGCCTGCTCGCCCGGCGTCCCCTCCAGGGCGTGGAAGTCGTCGATGACGAGGAGGGCGCGCTCGCCGCTCCAGGTGTCGAGCGCGCGGGCCATGTCGACGACCGAGGCCCAGCCGCCCGACAGCTCGCCGAGGGCGGACCGGAGGGCGGCCTCGAGGTGGCTGAGGAAGCTGGACAGCGAGCCGTCCAGGTTGTCAGCGCGATACCAGGCGACGGGCGCCCGCGCGGTGGCGGCGAGATGGGCGAGGAGGGTGGTCTTCCCCGATCCGGCGGGGGCCACGATGAGGCCGAGGCGCCGCGACCAGAGCCCGCCCAGCAGCGCGTCGAGGCGCTCCCGGGCGAGGGCGTCCGACCTCGGAACCCGCACCTTGGCCGCCACCACCGGGAAACCCCCTTGCATGTCGTCGCATCAAAGGCCCGGGCGCGCGCGGCGATCGGCCGGCGCTTTTGGCGATCGTGCGGCGGTGGGTACGCTGGGCACCCGGCGAGGTGGGGGTCTCCGTGCCACGGTTCCTCGGCCCTACAGCTTGAGCATCTGCAGCGTGCTCAGCAGCCAGATCCCGACCGCGCCGGCGGCGAGCACCCCGACGGCGATGAACCAGCCGCGGCGGGGGATGAAGATGAGGAAGCCGAGCACGCCGAGCGCAGCCGTGGCGATGCTCACGAAGGGGATCTGGTAGGTCGTGGCCCCGTTCTCGATCGCGAGCGAGATCTGCAGCGTGCTGAGCGCGATCACGAGGCCGATCACCAGGCAGGCGATCGCGGCCAGGATTCGCAGCACGACCGGGGGCCATCGCCGGGGCTCGCGGGGCGGGGCGATCTGCGTGCGCGTTCCCTGCAGGTTGATCGGAGGTGCCGTCTCGGATGCGATATCGACCTGGAAGGGTCGGGGTTCAGGATCTCCGCGCAGGTGTCGCCGGGGTGTCAGCCGGAGGCGGACGCGGACCGTCTTCCCGGGCTCCAGCTGCACCCAGTTCGGTGCCAGTTCGAAGTTGAACGCGTGCGCCGGGTCGGTCGCGGTGAGCACTGCCTCGGCGTTGAGGTTGCCGGTGTTGGTGACGACCACCCATTGCTCGCCGGTCCCGATTCCCTCAGAGGAGGGAGGGTCCAGGGTGCCGGTGAGCTGGGCGAACAGCGGGACATAGGCGCCGGACACCGTGATCGGCGTGGAGCTGTCCGCGATCAGCCGCACCTCGAAGGGGAGCGGGTCGCCGCCTCCGGGTGCCCACCGGTCGCGAAGGGTGACCCAAACCGTCGCCCGCGCGCCGCCGCCCGGCTCGATCGCGAGCGACGGCGGGTTCACGGAGAGGGCCAGCACCTCGTCGGCGTCCGTGGCCACGATGGAGACGGTGGCCGGACGGTTGCCGTTGTTCACGATGGTCAGCGAATGCTGGGCCATCCCCTTCGCCCGTGAGATCCGCGGCTCGAGCGTTGCGGTCATCTGGACGACGAGCGGGGTGTAGGTCCCGCTCAACTCGACGGGGCTGGATTCACCTGCCCGCGCCACGACCTGGAACGGGATGGACACCCCTCCCGGATCCCCGGGCTCACCCTGCGACGCTCCCCGCTGGCGGAGGCCGACCCAGAGCCGCGCGCGGGCGCTGCCACCTCCCTCCACCGTCAGGTTGGAGGGGGTGATCTGGAAAGCGAGCTGCTGCTCGGGGTCGCTGGCGGAGACGGTCACCGCCGCCGGGGCGTTGCCCTTGTTGTTGATCGTCACCCAGTGCTCGGCAGTGCCGACGCTGCTCGAGGACTCGGGGTCTAGCGAGCCCCCCAACTGGACGAGCGTGACCCGCTGGTAGGCGCCGTCCAGCGTCACGTCCGGCGTGTCCGGCGCTGTCAGCGTGACCCGGAAGGGTTGAGGGACGCCCTGCGTGAGCTGGTCCGGGTCTCGGGGACTGACCAGCAGCTTGACGCTCGAGCCCTCGCCCGGCTGCAAGGTCACCTTCTCTGACTCGAGCTCGAAGACCAGTTGATCGTCCGGGTTGGCGACCGAAAGGGAGATCTCGGCGGCCGCGTTGCCGCCGTTCCCGGTCTTTATCTGATGCTCCGCGGTGCCCGTGCTGCGCGAGGTGGCGGGCACGAGCCTTGCCGCGATCTCCGTAAAGGGGTCCACGGTGACCGTCCCCGCCGCCTCGGCGCTTGTGCCCGGATTGACATCGGAGCGGACCTTGATGGTGAAAGCCACGGGCCCGGCTCGCAGCTCCGGGGAGCGGGGCGGATGGAAGCGGATCGTCGCGTCGCCGTTCGTGTTCGGGTAGAGGTTCAGGGCCTCGGGCTCGACGCTGGTCCAGGCCGCCAGATCAGCCGGAACGTCGAAGCTGAACTTGTCGACGATGGAGCCCCGGTTGAAGATCCGAAGCTGCGCCGTCGCTTCCGCGCCGGGTTTGACGGTCACCTCGGCGGGGGTGAGGGAAGCCATGGTCGCGGACACGCTCTTGCCGCGCCAGACGAGATACTCGTCACACGCTTCGCAGAACTGCCGGCCATCGGCGTTCTCGTGTCCGCACTTATCGCAGACGATCACGGAGCACCCGCCTACGGTTTTTGCTGGTCTCTGGGCACCCGACTGGTGTCGGGCAAAGTCACGATCGGCGCCCGGCATCGCCGGGTGATGGCCAGGGTCACAACGCTCGCATCGTATGCCGGGTGGGAGGCCCCGTCAACTTTGTCCCACAGTGAGGGGAATGGTCCGCTACCGCCGCGGCGACGGGGTACCGACCGGCTGTCCTGCTGGCAGAGATCCAGCACCTCCGGCACCCACCGGTCACAGATCGATTAACGGTCCGCCGACTCGTCTCCGGGGTGGTCGACGGCACCTCAGGAGGGGAGTGACGAGGTCGCCGGCGGGATCGATCGAACACCGCCCGTGGATCAGCGTCGACCTGCCGCTGCAGGGAGGATGGCTTGGGAACCCGACGCCCACACCTGGCTCGAGCACGAGACCGCCCGCACCCTGCGATGGCAGGACGGCCTCGACACTTCGAGCACGCGAATACATCCACGGCCTGGCCACATACGCGCCACTCGCCGCTCAACTTCCGGCCCTGCGGCCTGCGGACTCGCCACCCGCGGCCCGTCGTGCGGGGCGCAGTCTGTTTCGTCGCCTTCCCGGGACGAACGTGGTTGAGGTCGCCGACAGGCCGAGCGGGCGGTGGACAGCTTTGCCCGACCTGGCCCGCAGGATGGCACCTATCTCGCCAAAGGGGCTGGACGACTCCCCGGCGTCAGCCCTGATCCGTCACATCCTCGGAATCGCCGCCGGGCAGGTGCCCGTGCCTGACGATGAGGGTCTCGATCGTCTGTTCACCGGCGTCCTGCAGGAACCGCAACTCGCCTGCGGTGAGCGCCCTGGTCCAAACCCCCACGAGGGTCGGGAGGGCCGAGGTGGTCGCCGCCTACGCCTGGCGGCGAGGATGGCGGTCCGCGACCGTGCGGGGCGAGAACGGCCCCTGGTGCTAGGTGACTTGTGGGGCTGACCCGGATGGCCAGCGGATTAGCGTGCTCAGCATCGGCCTCTCGTACGGCGTTTTCTCTCCTCGCTGGCACCTCGTCGATTACGTTCCGTCACTGGGCGGGCGGAACCTACGCGGCTCATCTCTTCGCGTGTGGCGCGCCGGAAGCTCCGGGGCCGGGACGCATCCGTGTCATCGAAGTTGCTTCCGCAAAACCCCTACCGGACCTCATCGAGGCACGCCCATGGCCGGCCAAGCCGTCGGCGCCCTCACCCAGCGTCGTCGCGACGGCCGCCCGGTGCACAGCTTCTCGACTCTGCTCGGGGAGCTCGCCACGCTGACCAAGAACCGCCTCCGCCTGCCCTCCTCCGAGGCGGGCTTTGAGAAGATCGCAGAGCCGACCCCTCTCCAGCAGGAAGCCTTCGCGCTACTCGGTCTTCAGCCGACCCTGTAGCCAGAGCCTGCTCCTACGACCCGAGTTCAGCTGAACTCGCCGGCGCTCAGGAACTTCGGCCTAGTGAGTAGGGAGACGGAAGTTGTCGCAAGCCGAAGCGCACGTGCGAAATTGATCCGGCACATGTCGGAACCCATTGGTGGGTGCCGGGGCCGCCCTGGATGCATACGCCCGGGAGTGCGCGCGGGATCCGGCCCTGAGCCACGCGAGGATAGCCGCTCAGAAGGTCGCCCAGGCCTATGAGGAGGCGGCCAGGTTGAAGCGCACGGGCTTCCTTCGGGCTACCCCGGAGCCGCCCAGGCCGCCCTGCGACGTTAGCGACGCCGACAAGCTGGGTCCCTGGCGGTGAGGGGGGACGGTAGTTGCCAGCGGGCGGCGGCCGATCACAGGCGGCTGGCCCCTGGATGTCGATTGCCTGGTGGGTCAGATTGGTCTATGGGAACAACCGATCGAGCCGTTCTAGACCCTGTTCGATGAGACACCCTTTGTCAACCAGGAACGTTAGTTCCGGGGTTGGCGATGACTCATGCGGCTCGTCCGAGGGCGCGATTCCGGTTGGCGACGTGGAGGGCCTCGTCGTAGAGGACGGCCCTGCTCAGGCAGTGCCAGAGC
>DATAXV010000148.1:0-28963 GCA_036272915.1 Candidatus Dormiibacterota bacterium | reverse complement strand
TCCGGCGCTACTCGAGCTTCATTCCCGGCATCCGTCCCGGCCGGCCCACGGCCGAGTATCTGAACCGGGTGGTGAACCGCGTCACCTTCGCCGGCGCCATCTTCCTCGGCCTGATCACGGTCGTCCTTCCGATCGTGGCCTCCAAGTCGAGCGACATCCCCCAGAACGAGATGTACCTCGGCGGCACCGCCATCCTGATCGTGGTCGGCGTGGCTCTGGACACGATGAAGCAGCTGGAGACGCAGCTGGTCATGCGCCAGTACCGAGGGTTCATCAAATGACGCTGGACCTCGCCCTCTACGGCCCGCCGGGAAGCGGCAAGGGGACCCAGGCGGAGCGGTTGCGCGACCGCTTCGGGATCCCGCACATCTCGACCGGGGACATCCTCCGCGCGGAGATCGCGGCGAAGACCGACCTCGGCCGCCAGGCCAAGGCGATCGTCGATCGCGGCGACCTGGTCTCCGACGAGATCATGATCCCGATCGTCAAGGCCCGGCTCGCCCAGAAGGACTGCGAGCCCGGCTTCATCCTCGACGGGTTCCCGCGGACGATCCCTCAGGCAGAGGGGCTGGACCGGGCGTTGGAGGAGATGGGGCGCAGCTTCGACCGCGTCATCTACCTCGAGGTCCCGGTCCCGGAGCTGGTCGAGCGCCTGAGCGACCGGTGGCTGTGCCCCAAGTGCGGCAGGACCTACGGCAAGCGGGCCGAGGCGCCGGCGGATGGCAACCGCTGCCGCGTCGACGGCGCCGAGCTGACCCAGCGGGAGGACGACCGGCCCGAGGCGGCACAGCGCCGCATCGACGTCTACCTCAGGGAGACGCTCCCCGTCCTCGGTCACTACCGGCCGGTGGGGATCGTCGCCGACGTCGACGGCACCGGCCCGATCGACGCCGTCACCGAGCGAGTGCTGGCCGCGCTGGGCGATCTCATCCCGCCCTCCCCGTCGGGGCGGGCGGAGGGAGGACGGCCATGATCAACCTCAAGACCCCGCACGAGCTGGGACTGATGGAGAAGGCGGGTTCCCTGCTCGCCCTGGTGGTGGAGGACCTCAAGGAGGCCTGCCGAGAGGGGGTGCGGACGGAGGAGCTGGACCGGCTCGCCGATCGCCGCATTCGCGCCGGCGGCGCCCGCCCCGGATTCCTCGGCTACCAGGGCTTCCCGAAGTCGATCTGCGTCTCCATCAACGAGGAGGCGGTCCACGGCATCCCCGGCAAGCGCCGCATCAAGGACGGCGACCTGGTCAGCCTCGACCTGGGGCTCGTCCTCGACGGCTTCTGGGCGGACATGGGCTGCACCGTGATGGTGGGCAACGTCAAGCCCGAGGCGCGGCGGCTGGTCGACGTCACCCGCGAGTGCCTGGACGTGGCCATCGAGCACGCGCAGCCGGGGCACCGGCTGGGCGACATCTCCGCAGCCGTCCAGGAGCACGCGGAGGCTGCCGGGTTCTCCGTCATCCGGCAGTTCGTCGGCCATGGGATCGGCCGGAACATGCACGAGGATCCGCAGGTCCCCAACTTCGGCGCCGCCGGCACCGGACCGCTGCTCAAGCCGGGCATGGCCCTGGCCATCGAGCCGATGGTCAACGAGGGCGGGCCGGAGGTCGCGGTCAAGCCCGACGGCTGGACCGTCGTCACCGAGGACAGCTCGCTCTCGGCCTACTTCGAGCACACCGTGGCCATCACCAAGGATGGTCCGCGGGTGATGACGCTGGTCCGCGAGGGACAACCGGCGTGAGATGCATAGTTTTCCGTGAATGGGGTACAATGGCCTTTCGTGCCCCAGTGCCCTGGATTGGTATCCGCGCGGGTGATCGAACCTCTGCCAAACGGTATCTTCCGGGTCGAGCTCGAGAATGGGGCCAGGGTCCTCGCCCACGTCGCCGACCGTCCTTCCACACACTACGTCCGGCTCCTCGCCGGGGATCGGGTGCTGGTGGAGCTGTCGGAACGAGACCGGTCGCGGGGACGTATCAGAGAGATATGCAGGTAATCGCCCCGTCCGGGCGTATCCCAGGAAAGTGGTGAAGACATGAAGGTCCGTCCATCGGTCAAAAAGATCTGCCCGAAGTGCAAGGTGATCCGCCGCGAGGGGGTGATCCGGGTGATCTGTGAGAACCCCAAGCACAAGCAGCGGCAGGGATAGGTAGGAGCGCGTATGGCACGACTCGCCGGCGTTGACATCCCCAATGACAAGAGAGCGCTGATCTCGCTCACGTACATCCATGGGATCGGCCTCACCACCTCGAAGAAACTGCTTCGTATGGCCAACATCCAGACCGACACCAGGGTCCGCGACCTTGCTGACGAGGAACTGGGGCGGCTGCGGCAGCTGCTCGACCGGCTCTCCGCCGACAAGGAGATCCTGATCGAAGGTGACCTGCGCCGCGAAGTGGCGATGAACATCAAGCGGCTGACCGAGATCGGCTGCTACAGGGGTATGCGGCACCGGCGTGGTCTGCCCGTGCGCGGCCAGCGGACCCGCACCAATGCCCGCCAGCGTCGAGGCCCGAAGAAGGTCGTCGCACGGTCCAGGCGTAAGGGTAAGTAGGGGTAGCTGAGCGTGGGTAAGCAGAAGCAGAAGAAGGTCACGCGCGTCCGCCGCCGCGAGCGCAAGAACGTCGCCGTCGGGCACGCGCACATCCAGAGCACCTTCAACAACACGATCATCTCGATCACCGACATCACCGGCGCCGTCATCTCCTGGGGTTCGGCGGGCGGCAGCGGCTTCAAGGGAAGCCGCAAGTCGACCCCGTACGCGGCCCAGATGACCGCCGAGGGCACGGCGCGGAAGGCGATGGAGCACGGCATGCGCTCCATCGAGGTCTTCGTGCGCGGCCCCGGCGCCGGTCGCGAGGCTGCGATCCGGGCACTTCAGACGGCGGGTCTTGAGGTCACCGCGATCACCGACGTGACCCCGATCCCGCACAACGGCTGCCGGCCACCGAAGCGCCGGCGCGTCTGAACTGTCAGAGCTGATCAGGAGGAGTCTTTCCTAGAGTGGCGAATTATCACGGCCCGGTCTGCCGCTTCTGTCGGCGCGAGGGCGCAAAGCTGTACCTGAAGGGAGAGCGTTGCTACACGCCCAAGTGCGCTGTGGAGCGTCGTGCGGTTCCGCCCGGCGTACACGGCCAGGCCCGGCGCAGGAAGCCCTCCGATTACGGCATCCAGCTGCGTGCGAAGCAGAAGGCGCGACGCACCTATGGCCTGCTCGAGAAGCAGTTCCGCAACTACTTCGACGCGGCCGTCAGGGAGGGCGGGGTCACCGGACTCAACCTCCTCCGTCACCTCGAGCTCCGGCTCGACAACTCGGTCTACCGGCTGGGTCTGGCCAGCTCCCGGAAGCAGGCTCGCCAGCTGGTGAGCCACCGTCACTTCCAGGTGAACGGCCGTCCGGTGAACATCCCGTCCTACCAACTGCGGCCTGGCGACGAGGTCAAGGCACGCAAGTCCAACGCTGCCCTCGAGGTGGCGCAGGAGGCGTCCCGCCTGCGTACCGTGCCCTCGTGGCTGGCGTACAATGAGTCTGAGCTGTCGGCCAAGGTCCTCAGCCTGCCGGAACGCGATGAGATGGAGTCCGGGGTCGAGGAGCACCTGATCGTCGAGTTCTACTCGAGATAGACAGGAGGTCCTGACTGCCTTGGCAATCGACACGCAGCTGGCCGTGGCACCCGCGGTCAAGAAGCTCGAGGGTACCGACACCTTCGGTCGCTTCGAGATCGAGCCGCTGGAGCCCGGCTTCGGCACGACTCTGGGCAACACCCTGCGAAGGGTGCTGCTGTCGTCCCTCGCCGGGACGGCGGTGACCTCGATCCAGATCGAGGGGATCGCCCATGAATTCACATCGATCCCCCACGTCCGGGAGGACGTCACCGAGCTCATCCTGAACCTCAAGCAGCTCCGGCTGAAGAGCTTCAGCGAGGATCCGGTGACCATCACCCTGGACGCCAAGGGCCCCGGGGAGGTCCATGCCTCCGACATTCAGACGCCCTCCGAGGTCGACGTCGTCAACGGTGACCTCTACCTGTTCACGATCGCCGAGACCGGGCATGTCCGGATGGACATGTCGGTCGAGCAGGGCAAGGGCTACATCCCCGCCGAGCAGAACAAGCACGAGGGCCAGCCCATCGGCGTGATCCCGATCGACGCGATCTTCACGCCGGTGCTGAAGGCGAACTTCGTGGTCGAGAAGACCCGCGTCGGGCAGGCCACCGACTACGAGCGCCTGCTCCTCGAGGTCGTTACCGACGGCACCCTGACCGCCGAGGAGGCGGTGAGCGGCGCCGCCCAGCTCTTCACCCAGCACCTTGAGCTGTTCTCCAAGTTCGGCGAGAGCATCGAGGCGCACGAGGCGGCGGTCAACGCCCAGCAGCAGCAGGGGGCGAGGGCGCCGGAGATCCCGGTCGAGGAGCTCGACCTCTCGGTCCGCGCCTACAACTGCCTCAAGGCGAACGACATCACCACGGTGCGGCAGCTGCTCTCCAAGAAGGAGGACGAGCTGCTCAGCCTGCGCAACTTCGGTCGCAAGTCCCTGGACGAGATCAAGGAGAAGCTGGTCGAGAAGGGCTTCGTCCAGCCCGACCAGATGGACACGGTGTTCCAGTGAGACACCGCAAGGCCGGCCGCCACTTCAACCGAGACACCAACGCCCGCAGGGCGTTGCTCCGCAACCTGAGCACGTCGCTGCTCGAGCACGGTCGGATCACGACCACCGAGGCCAAGGCCAAGGAGCTCAAGCGGCACGTGGAGCGGCTGATCACGATCGCCAAGGCCGATGACCTGGCCGCCCGCCGGCGGGTCGCCGAGGACGTGAGCAAGCCCGAGGTCGCGGAGAAGCTGTTCCGCAATCTGATCCCCAGGCTCCAGGAGCGGCCGGGTGGCTACACCCGGATCATCCACAAGGGTCCGCGGCTGGGGGATGCCGCCCCCATGGTCGTGATCGAGCTGGTGGACTGACAATGCCGACGACGACGAAGTTCCGCACCTGGACTCCCCGCAAGGAGGACCTCTCCTCCGGTGAGTGGTACGTGGTCGACGCCACCGGGCAGACGCTCGGGCGGCTGGCCAGCAGTATCGCCAGGATCCTGAGGGGCAAGCACAAGCCGACCTACACGCTGCACCAGAACATGGGTGACAGCGTGGTCGTGGTCAACTCGGCCAAGATGGTCGTGACCGGCGGCAAGCTCGACGACAAGGTCTATACGCGCTACACCGGCTACCCGAGCGGCCTGCGCACGCGCAGCCTGCGGCGGCAGCTGGAGCTCGACGCCACGGTCCCGCTGGTCCACGCGGTGGAGGGCATGTTGCAGCGCAACACACTTGGTGGTGAACAGCTGCACCGGCTGCACGTCTACGCGGGGGCCGAGCACCCGCACAAGGCGCAGCGGCCCAAGCTCATCACCTTCGATGAGAAGGGGGACATCCGAGTTGCCTGAGCAGGAGATCCTCGCCCGGGCCGTCGGGCGCCGCAAGGAGGCCATCGCCCGCGTGCGGCTGGTCACCGGCGAGGGCCGGGTCACGATCAACAACAAGGAGGCGCTCGCCTACCTCGGCCAGCGCCGTCTGGAGCAGGTCGTGCTCCGGCCGCTGCGCCTGACCGAGACGCAGCGCCGCTTCGACGTCAGCATCAAGGTCGAGGGCGGCGGCGTCGCCGGCCAGGCGGGAGCGATCTCGCACGGCATCTCCCGGGCCCTGATCGCGCTCGACCCGGAGATGCGGCCGACGCTGAAGCCGCAGGGCCTGCTCTCGCGCGACTCCCGCGTGAAGGAGCGCAAGAAGTACGGCCTGAAGCGCGCCCGCAAGGCGCCGCAGTTCACCAAGCGCTGATCGCACCGGCGTCGTGTTGACGCCGATGCACCTGAAGCTCGTCCTCGAGTACGACGGGGGCCGCTACGCGGGCTGGCAGTTCCAGCCCGGGCAGCCGACGGTCGAGGGCGAGCTTCGTCGTGCTCTGGGGGAGCTCCCCCTGGAGCTGGGCACCCTGGTCGCGGCCGGGCGGACCGACGCTGGCACCCATGCCGAAGGACAGGTGGTGAGCCTCTCCGTCGAGGGCGGGATCCCGGCAGAGCGCCTGACCGGGGCTCTCAACGCGCATCTGCCGCCGGACGTCGCCGTCCTTGAGTGTTCGGAGGCCCCGGAGTCGTTCCACGCACGCTACTCGGCGCGTTCCCGCCGCTACCGGTACCGCTACCTTGACCGGCCCGCCCGGCCCGCGCTCTGGCGGGGACGGTGCTGGCACCTGCCCGCCGGTCTCGACGCGGCGGCCATGGATGGCGCCGCCGCGCGGCTGGTCGGCCGCCACGACTGGACCACCTACTGCACGGCCCAGCCGGAGCGGGACGTGGTCCGGGCCCTGATCAGCGCGCGGGTCGAGCGCCGGCCGCCCTTCGTCGAGCTCGAGGTGGTGGGGGAGGGGTTCCTGCGCGGCATGGTCCGCGGGATCGCCGCCGCCCTGGCCGAGGTCGGGCAGGGCCGCAGGCAGGCCGGCTGGCCGCTCGAGATCCTGGAGGCGAGGGACCGCGCGCTCGCCGCCCAGACCGCGCCGGCGGCCGGCCTGACCCTGGTCGAGGTCACCTACGGGTAGATCTGGCTCCTCAGCCCGCCCGGCCGCAGGCGGGCAACACGGAGGGCGGTCACGTAGGGGATGACGATCCCGCCCGCCGGTACCCGGCGCTCGATCGCGTCGAGCACCGCCTCCCGCTCCTGCCGCGCTATCACGTGATAGGCGGAGTGGGTGGCCAGCATCTCGACCAGGCCCCTCGGCGCGTACCTGACCTCCCAGCGGTAGCTCCGGTCATGCCAGGGCTCGAACAGGTCGCGGCCCGGCTCGTCGCCGTCCCGGCGCTGCGGTGCGCTCCCGCCCGACCGGCGCCGCTCGCCCATGGTCGGGGCGAGGGCGTCGAAGAGATCGTCGAACTGGGCCAGCGGGTTGCCGTCCCACATGTTCCAGCTGGCCGCGATCGCCCCTCCCGGCTGGAGCAGCGTCGCCGACCGCCGGAACCGGGTCCCCCGCTCCAGCCAGTGGAACGAGGTCCCGGCGACGATGGCGTCGAAGCGGCGTCCGGGCGGCGGCGTCCACCGCTCGAACGCGCTGCGGACAACGGTGACGCTGCCAGACCCCGCCACCCGGCGCTCGGCGAGCTGGGCCAGATGGTCGCCCGGCTCCAGCGCCGTCACCGACGCCACCAGCGGGGCCACCGCGGCGGTGAGCTGGCCCGGCCCGGCGCCGACCTCGAGGACGTCGGCGGCCGGATGCAGGATGCCGTCGGCCTGGAGGTCGCTCAGCATCGCCCGCGGGTACTCGGGGCGGCTCCGGTCGTAGAGATCGGCGTAGGTGTCGAAGACGAACTGCCGGGCGATCGGATCCGCTGTCAAGCCGTGGCCTCCTCTCTCAGTTGGTGAAGGAGGGGGAGGGCCCACCGCTCCCGCCTCTCCCCGGCGACCAGCGTGATGGCCTCGGCCACCGTCGCCAGCCATGACGCGATCTCGTAGTTGTCGGTGTCGGTCCACTCCTCGCCGGCACCGGCCAGCCGTTCGCCGGCACGGGCGCGCAGGACCGGCATCACGAAGTCGGGATAGGGACGGCCGCTGCCGCCCGTGGGCCAGGGCCCCAGGTGCTGGAGGTGGAGCCAGCCGGCGGGCCGGATGCTCCCGATGTCGAGCCGCCAGCCGGTCTCCTCGGCGACCTCCCTGACCGCGGTCGCCTCCACGGTCTCACCCGGCTCCCGCCGGCCTCCGGGCAGGGCGTGGACGACCCCGTCCGCGTTCCGGCAGATGACGACGCGCTCGCCGACCCGGACCAGGCAGCGAACCGAGGTGATCAGCTCCTCGGGCAGCCGCGCCGGCCGGTCGTAGACGGAGACGCGGAGGGGGATGGTGCCGGCACCCCAGACGTCCTCGCCGACGAGCGCGGGCCGCAGCGAGCCGGTGAGCTGGAGCAGCTGAGGATGGCGGCCGCCGGTCCGACCCACCCGAGCTGCGGTGGTGACCGGGTCCGGAGGTGCTGTCCATGGTCGGCCCTTCCATTGTCGCGTCCGGCGGCGAAGCCCCGCCGGAGCGAGATCGCTGGACGTCGCTCGCGGGGGCGTTCCGGGCCCGTCGGAGGCCTTTCCGCGGTTCTCGTCAGGCCCTTCCGCCACCGCCCCCGAGCGGCGTATCGTGAACCGCGCCGTGATCTTCGCCAGATCTCGTACGCGCCCCGCCTTCATCGCCACGCTGTGCTTCTGCCTGGCCGGCGGGCTGGTCGCCCTGGGGGTGGCCCTGAGCGCGGTGCGGCTGCTGCCGCTGAGCGCCCTGGCGATCATCTGCGGTCTCATCGCGCTCTTCACCGGCGCCCGCGGCGCCGCCCGGCTGCGCGGCTGGCCCCGCTGCCGCCTGGGCTTCTTCCGTGACCTGCTCCTCGTCGTCCTCCAAGAGCGCGAGCTCCGCCTCCGCTGGGACGAGCTGGAGGTGGTCACGCTCGCCGACCAGAGCGAGTGGGCGGCGATGACCTGGCCTCAGATCCGTATCACCGACCGGCTCACGCTTCGCCTGCGCGACGGCCGCGGCTACCGGTTCCGACCGGCCGCCACCGGCCTCGATCCCGTCGCCTGCCGCGACCTGGTGCTCCGGCTGCGCGACGAGGAGGCGCTGCGAGCGCGGCTGCCGACCTTCGATCCGCACCTCGATTTTTCCAAGCACCGCGTGAAGGCTGGAGAGCTGATCCGCCCCGAATTGTGAGGCGAGACAGCGCCGGCGGCGCCTGGAGCCCGATAAAACCCGCGCACGGTTCGGCGCAGTGGGTAAGGTGACGGTGTACGTGAGCACGCTCGGTCGACTGTACGGTTCGGATTTCCTCGACCTCGCCGAACTCACGGCCGGAGATGTGATCGGCATACTCGATCTGGCAGGCCGGATCAAGGCAGGTGAGTGGCGCCAGACGCCACTCCAGGGGCGCGCCGTCGCGATCCTGCTCCAGAAGCCCTCGACCCGGACCCGTGTGTCGTTCCACGTCGGGGTGGAGCGCCTCGGCGGCAGCCCGATCACGCTCCAGGACCATGAGGTCGGACTGGGTACGCGGGAGACGCCCGCCGATGTCGCCGCGGTCCTCGATCGCTACGTCGACGGGATCGTGGCCCGGCTCTTCTCCCACCGTGACCTGGAGACGATGGCGGCGGCGGCGCGCTGCCCGCTCATCAACGCCCTGACCGACCGCTCCCACCCCTGCCAGGTGATGGCCGATCTGCTCACCGTGCGCGAGCACCTGGGCCGGCTGGACGGGTCGGTGTCGATCGCCTTCGTCGGTGACGGCAACAACGTCGCCGGTTCCCTGATCGAGGCGGCCCACCTGCTCGGTCTGCGCCTGGCCGTGGTCACGCCGCCCGGCTACGCGCCCGCCGACGGCCATGGCGACGGCGTCCGCGTCACCGGCGATCTCGGTGCCGTCGCCAATGCCGACATCGTCTACACCGACGTCTGGACGTCGATGGGCCAGGAGGCGGAGGCCGAGGTCAGGCGGCGCGAGTTCGCCGAGTACCAGGTCGACGAGCACCTCATGAACATGGCGCCGAGCGCCCTGTTCATGCACTGCCTGCCCGCCCACCGCGGCGAGGAGGTCGCCGCCGGCGTGATCGACGGTCCCCGCTCGATCGTCTTCGACCAGGCCGAGAACCGCCTCTGGGTGCAGATGGCCCTGATGGCCGTCCTGATCGGAGGTGTGTCGTGACCGGCGTCCTCGCCGACATGCTCCACCAGCTCTGGATCACCGTGAGCAAGCTGGGCCCGGTCGAGATCATCGATGTCGTCGTCGTGACCTTCTTCCTGTACCAGCTGCTGCGGCTGGTCAAGGGCACGCAGGCGACGCAGCTGCTGCTCGGCCTGATCGTGCTCGGCATCCTCGGCTTCCTCTCCGTGCAGCTCCACCTGGTCCTGCTCAGCTGGCTCTTTCAGAACGCCGCCTCGGTCATCGCCATCGCGCTGATCGTGCTGTTCCAGCCCGAGCTCCGCCGGATGCTCGACCAGCTGGGCCGGGTCCCTCATCTGGGCCGGCCGCTGGCGCGGTTCAACCAGCAGCTCTTCAACAAAGCCGTCTCCGACGCGATCAGGGCCGCCGAGCGGCTCTCGGCGAAGAAGGAGGGGGCGCTGATCGCCTTCGAGCGCGAGGTCGGCCTCGAGGACTACGCGGAGACCGGTGTCCGGCTCAACAGCGAGATCTCGGTCGAGCTGCTGCAGACGATCTTCTTCCCCAATTCGCCACTCCACGACGGTGCGGTGCTGGTCCGGGGCACGACCGTGCTCGCCGCCGGCTGCCTGCTCCCGCTGCCCGAGGAGGGCTCGGTCCGGGAGCGGTTGGGCACCCGGCATCGGGCGGCGATCGGCCTGTCGCTGGTCAGCGACGCGCTGATCCTGGTCGTCTCCGAGGAGACGGGCGGCATCTCGATCGTCGAGAACGGCGCGATCACCCGCAACCTCGACCCCGACGGCCTGCGCGAGCGGGTGACGGGGAGCCTCGAGACCACCTCCAGCAACGGCCGCAAGCCGAGCATCGGCGTGCGCCTCAACCGGGGACTGCATGAGCTGGCTCGTCGGTAACTGGCGGCTCAAGCTGCTCTCGCTGGTCCTGGCCCTGGCCCTTCTCGCCGCCGTCGCCTTCTCCGAGAACCCGCCGTCGGTGAAGACGGTGTCGGTGGGCCTCTCCTACCAGAACCTGCCCACCTCGCTGGTCGTGATCGACCCACCCCAGTCGGTGCCGGTGACGGTG
This sequence comes from Candidatus Dormiibacterota bacterium, assembly GCA_036272915.1. Classification (GTDB taxonomy): domain Bacteria; phylum Chloroflexota; class Dormibacteria; order Dormibacterales; family Dormibacteraceae; genus DATAXV01. The sequence goes on along the minus strand of DATAXV010000148.1, from coordinate 18,229 downwards.
GCGGGGCTGGCCGAGTCGGTGCGCCAGTTCCAGCGCCAGACGCAGGTCGGTGCGGTGGTCGACCTGACCGGGGCCACCTCGGGCGACCACACCTACCAGGCCGAGGTCAGCGGCGCGACCGACGGTGTCACCGTGGAGACGCCGAGGATCCCCCTCCACCTGCGCCTCGACAGCCTGGTCACCCGCCAGCTTCCGATCCGGGTGCACGTCACCGACATCAACGCCTCGCTGGGCATCTCCCTGGTCTCCTCCGGGACCTACGCGACCTGCGGCAACGACGCCGAGGCCTGTCAGGTGACGGTGACCGCTCCGGCTTCGCTGCTCAACGGGCTCTCCGCCTACGTCGAGTTCGACCTGCCCATCTCCAGCGCCGGCACCGAACGGGCGCCCTACCTGCCGGTTCACTTCGAACGGGGCGGTAGGCAGGTCGACCTGGCCACGGTCCGCACGCTGCCGCAGATCAACTTCGCCCCGACCCGGGCGACGGCCAGGGTCGAGACCCAGGGCGGCGTCTTCACCAAGCAGGTGGCGATCACCCTGCAGGCGACCGGGCAGCCGGCCTGCGGCTACACCATCCAGAGCCTGTCCATCTCGCCGAGCACGTTCGCCACGATCAGCGGGCCGACCAGCGCCCTGACCGAGATCCAGTCGGTCTCGACCGCGCCGATCAATCTCTCCGGGCTCGCCCAGAGCCAGACCTACGTCCGCAGCCTGCAGACGGGATCGAGCTCGGTGGGGGTGGTCAGTCCGTCCGGCGGCGCCGTCGAGGTGACCGTGGTCGTCGTCCACACCTACAGCTGCTCGGGCGGCACCCAGCCGACGCCGACACCGTCGCCGAAGGCGACCCCGAGCCCCTCGCCGACGCCCACCACGCCCTGATCCGGGGCCCCGTGGGGGAGGCCGGTTTGATCTCGCGCGGGGCGTAGCTTCGGCCACCGGCCGCCGTGTATGGTGCGTAACTGGCCGCGGACCGGCGTCGTTGACTCCGACATCGGGCCACGTCCGTCGCTGGCTGTATCTGGAGAGCGTTCACATGTGCGGCATCATTGGCTATCTCGGCGTGGGGCAGGCCGCCCCGGTGATCATGGAGGGCCTCAAGCGGCTCGAATACCGGGGCTACGACTCCGCCGGCGTGGCCGTGCTGCCCGGCCCCGGGTCCGAGGTCGCGGTGACCAAGAGCGAGGCCAAGGTCGACCGCCTGCTCGAGATGCTCCGGCTGGACATGCCTGAGGGCCGTCTCGGCATCGGCCACACGCGCTGGGCGACCCACGGCCGCCCCACCGTCGTCAACGCCCATCCCCACCAGGACTGCCGCGGGCGGCTGTCGGTCGTCCACAACGGCATCATCGAGAACTTCACCGAGCTCCGCCGGGAGCTGGAGGCCAAGGGCCACGTCTTCCAGTCCGACACCGACAGCGAGGTCGTGCCCCATCTGGTCGAGGAGTACTACCACGGCGACCTGCTGCAGGCCGTCCGGGAGGCGCTGAGCCGGCTGCGCGGCGCCTACGCTCTGGCCCTCTTCTCGGCCGACGACCCCGAGCTCCTGATCGGCGCCCGCCTCAACGCACCGCTGGTGGTCGGCCTCGGCCACCAGGAGAGCTTCCTCGCCTCCGACATCACCGCCATCCTCCCGTACACCAACCGGGTCCTGGTGCTGGGAGAGGGCGAGCTCTGCGCGATCACCCCGCTGGGGCCGACCGTCACCACGCTCGACGGCCACGCCGTCCGCCCCCGCACCGTCCACGTCGACTGGGACGTCAGCCAGGCGGAGAAGTCGGGGTATCCGCACTTCATGATCAAGGAGATCCACGAGACCCCGGACGCCGTCGCCAACGCCCTCCGCGGCCGCCTCGACGCCGAGGGCCGGGTGGAGCTGGCGGAGCTGGGCTCGGAACGCGAGGAGCTCGCCCGGCGCGACGAGGTCCTGCTGCTGGGCATGGGCACCTCGCTGCACGCGGCGATGCTGGGCGAGCACGTCCTCGAGGAGTGGGCGGGGATCAGGGCCAGGGCCCAGGATCCCTCCGAGTTCCGCTACCGGCGGCCGACCGCCGGCCCGGACACGCTGGTCGCCGCCGTCACCCAGTCCGGGGAGACCGCGGACACCATCGTCGGTCTCCGCCAGGCCATCGCCGCCGGGGCGCGGACGGTGGCGGTGACCAACGTCGTCGCCAGCACCGCCGCCCTCGAGGCCGATGGCGCGATCTACCTGCAGGCGGGGCCGGAGGTCAGCGTCTGCTCGACCAAGACCTTCTGCTCCCACGTGATCAGCCTCTACCTGCTCGCCCTCGGCCTGGCCGACGCCCGCGGCCACCTCGAGCCGGAGCGCCGGGAGGCGATCAGCCGGAGCCTGCACGCCCTCCCCGGCCAGCTGCGGCGGGTGCTGGAGGACGAGCCGCGCATCGCCGGGCTGGCCCACCGCTACTCCGGCTATCGCAGTTTCATGTACACCGGCCGGGGCATGGGCTATCCGGTCGCCCTGGAGGGGGCGCTCAAGCTGAAGGAGATCAGCTACGTCCACGCCGAGGGCTCGTCGGGTGGGGCGCTGAAGCACGGGCCGATCGCGCTCCTCGACCAGAATTTTCCCGTCGTCGCCGTCTGCACCGAGGGCCCGACCCGGGAGAAGATGCAGAGCAACGTCCACGAGATGGTCGCCCGCCAGGCGCCGGTGCTGGCGGTGGTCAGCGAGGGCGACCACAGCCTGGACGGCATCGCCACCCACCTCCTGGCCGTGCCCAGGGCGGACGAGGCGGCCAGCGCGGTGCTCGTCTCCACCGCGCTGCAGCTCTTCGCCTACCACCTCGCCGTGGAGCTGGGCCGGGATGTCGACCAGCCCCGGAACCTGGCCAAGAGCGTCACCGTCGAGTAGCTCTGGGCCGGTCCGAGCTCACCGAGAAGCTCGTGCCACGCATGTCCCAGGGGTTTGACAACGATCATTTCGAAGTATATGTTTCGAAACATGGATTTCGATAGGACGGCCGCGATCAGCGATCCGAGGTTCCTGCGGGCGATGGCGCATCCGCTGCGGATGATGCTCGGCCAGCTGCTCTCCGTCCACGGGCCGATGACCGCCACGCAGCTCTCCGAGCTGGTCGACGAGAGCCCCGCCAACTGCTCCTTCCATCTGCGGAAGATGGCCAGGTGGGGCTTCATCGAGGAGGCTCCGGGGGGCAAGGGGCGGGAGCGCCTCTGGAGGGACAGGCCAGGCGGCTGGGGCGTCGATCCTGAGGACCTCAGCGCGGAGGGGAAGGCCGCGCATCGCGCCTATCGAGCGGTGCGGCGGCAGCACCTCGGCTGGCAGGAGGAGCAGTGGGAGGATCGCCAGGACGACTTCCCCGAGGAGTGGCGCCGGCAGGTGTTCACCGTCGACTGGGAAGGGCCGGTCTCGGCGGAGCAGTTGCGAGAGATCTCGGATGGGTTCGGCGAGGTGCTCCGGCGTGTCCAGGAGGCCGAGCGGGCCCCCGACGCGGTGCGGGTGCACATCCACATCGACGCGATCCCGATCGGCGACCCGCCGGTGGCGAAGGCGGCGGGCTGAGAGGCCTCGATGCCGGACGAGGAGGAGCCGCGGCGCGCAACACCCGAGCGGCTGCGAGAGGTGGATGAGCGGCACCTGGCCCGGCGCCGCCCGGTGGGGCGCGGGAGAAGGATGCTGGGCGCCGCCCTGATGCGACTGGGCCGGATGGCCCGCCGAGGCCGGCACGTCGCCGGCCAGGGGCTATCGTCAGGCCGGGCTCTCCTCGAAGAACTCGGTCAACGTGGCGGCCAGCACCGCCGGCGGCGCCTCGTGGAAACCACCCTCGAGGCTGCGGCGGACGGCGCCGGGCACGAGCCCGGCGACAGCCTCGGCGCCCGCTCGCAGCCAGGCCGGGCTGCCGGTGCTGTCGATGCAGAGCGTGGGCACGCGGATGGTGCCCAGCAGGTGGGAGGGCACCTCGCCCTCGCCGACGATGATCGAGTCGTGGAGGAGGGTGTGGCTGACCGCCTCCATGGCCGGCCACGCCGGGGATTGCCGCGCGCCCTCGACCACCTGCTCGGGGAGGCCGATGGCGGCGCTCATGAAGTAGGAGACGGTCTCCCCGCGCCGGCCGCTCGAGGTCAGCTCCGCCATCGTCGCCAGGAAGCCCTCGGGGAGCGTCCCCAGACCCCCCAGGCGGTAGGGCGGCTCCATCACCGAGAGCCGGTCGATGTGAACGCCGGAGGCGGCGCCGCGGAGGGCGAGGACGGCCCCCGAGGACATGCCGTGGACGAGGGCGCCGCCGCCCACCGCCTGGATGACGGCCTCGAGGTCGTCGAGCTCGCGCTGCACTTCGTAAGGCGGCGTGTCGCCGCTGTCGCCCCGCCCGCGCCGGTCGTAGGTGACCACGGTGAAGCGTCCGGACAGCTGCCCGGCGAGATCGCCGAACGCGTGCCGGTCGCCGAAGGCGCCGGCGACGAGGACGGCCGGGGGGCCGTCCCCGGAGCGGTCGTAGGCGATGGTGGTGCCGTCGTCGGAAGTGGTGGTGAACATCCCGGGACCCTCCTTGCGCGCCTCATCGTCGGCCGGCCAGCCCTCGCCGCCTGCCGGCGGACGCGCCGCGGGCTTATTTTGGGGGCCTTCGTCATTGCCCTCGGCCTTCTCGACTTGCTAGTCTCTCAGGGCTCTCTGTTGGCCTCGGCGGTTTGCTCTGCGGGATGAGATGGGATCTTTAGCCAAGACGGTAGTTTTCGCCGTCGTCGCCGTCGTGACGTCGTTGCTCGGCCACCCTCAGGCGACGCCCGTGCCCGTCGTCAACCAGGCCAGGGCAACCACCGCCGCCGCCCCCGCGGCCAGCTCGACCAGCGGCTGGACGGCCAGCAACTGGGCCGGCTACGCGATCACCGCTGGCGGCTACAACGAGGTCTCCGCGACCTGGACGGTTCCCAGCGTCCAGTCCGGCAGCGGCCTCTCCGCGATGTGGATCGGCATCGACGGCTTCAACAACAACGCCCTGATCCAGATCGGGACCGAGCAGAACGCCACCTCCAGCGGCGGCACCTACTACGCCTGGTGGGAGGTCCTCCCCTCGGCGGAGTCGTCGATCACGCAGGTGCCGCTGTCGGCCGGGGACCAGGTCAACGCCAGGATCGCCAAGAACGCGACCGACAGCTGGACCATCTCTCTGACGGACGTCACCACCGGGGCTTCGTTCCAGACCACCCAGAGCTACACCGGCACCGGGACCTCGGCGGAGTGGATCATGGAGGCCCCCAACCTGGGCTCGCAGGGCTCGGACCTCGCCCACTTCTCGACCTTCGACGTCAGCTCCATGGAGGCCAACAGCGCCGACCCCAACCTGACCGCTCAGGACGCCGGCGTGATGATCCAGCAGGGCCAGCAGGTGGCGACACCGTCGACGCCGAGCTTCACCGCCAACGCGTTCGCCATGGCCTACGGGTCGACGGCGCCGCAGCCTCCGCTCTTCTGAACCGCGGCGGCGGCCGGCCGCCGTCCCCCAACCTCCCCTGGCCGGTAGCGGCAAAATGATGGCGTGATCCGCCGGATCGGCATCGACATCTGCGACATCCAGCGAATGGCCAGGGCGGTGGAGCGCTCCGGGGACCGCTTCCTCCTCCGCTGCTTTACGCCAGGCGAGCTGGAGCTGGCCGAGCGCCGCCCGGCCTGGCTGGCCGGGCGCTGGGCGGCGAAGGAGGCGGTGATCAAGTGCCTGCACGACACGCCGCTGCACCTCTACCGCCGCCAGATCGAGGTGCTGCGAGCCGATGACGGCGCTCCCAGGCTGCGGCTGCTGGGCGACGCCCGAGGCGTGCGGATCGCGCTGACCATCAGCCACGAGGCCGGCCTTGCCGTGGCCAGCGCCAGCCTCGAGCTTCCCTCGCCCCGGCCCGCCTTCCTGCCCCGCTCGCCCCACGTGCGCCTGCCCCGGCGTCCCGCCGACGGGCACAAGGGCACCTTCGGGCAGGTCTGCGTGGTCGCCGGGAGCATGGACTTCACCGGCGCCCCCTACCTGTCGGCGATGGCCGCGGCCAGGACCGGCGCCGGCACGGTCAAGCTCTTCGTCGCCCGCACCATCCACCCGATCCTGGCCGGTCGCTGCGTCGAGGTGATGGTCGGCGCCCTGCCTGAGGTCGAGCCGGGCGTCCTCGGCGCCGTCTCCCGCCCCGATGCCGAGTCTCGCCTGGGGTCGGCGACGGTGGGGATCATCGGACCCGGCCTGGGCCGTGCCGCCGAGACCGAGCGGCTGGTGCAGGACCTGGTCGCCACCGTCGCCGTCCCCCTGGTCGTCGACGCCGACGGCCTCAACGCCCTGAGCGCGCGGCGAGAGCTGCTGACCGAGCTCGGCGCCGGCGGCCGGGTCCGCGTGCTGACCCCGCACCCCGGGGAGATGTCGCGCCTCCTCGGCCGCCCCACCCGAGAGATCCAGGCCGACCGCGAGGCGGTGGCCCGGCGGGCGGCGGCGGAGTGGGGGGCGGTGGTCGTTCTCAAGGGCGCGGGGACGGTCGTCGCCGCCCCCGACGGCCGCACCGCGACCGACCCGCACTCGGTTCCGGCGCTCGGCACCGGCGGCACCGGCGACGTGCTCAGCGGCGTCATCGGCGGCCTCATCGCCCAGGGGAGCGCCGCCTTCGAGGCGGCCGTGACCGGGGTCTGGCTCCACGCCGCCACCGGCCTGCGGCTCCAGGAGCGGCTCGGGTCCGCCGGTGTCGTCGCCTCCGACCTGCTGCCGCTGCTGCCCGTCATCCAGCGCGACCTCCGCGCCGAGGACGGCGAGGCCGATGGCTGAGGCGACCGCGCTCGGCTGGCGCCTCAGCGAATCGCGCTGGGCCGAGATCGACCTCGAGGCGATCGGCGCCAACCTGGCCGCGATCGAGGCCCGCCTGCCCGCCCGGACCGGGATCATGGCCGTGGTCAAGGCCAACGGCTACGGGCACGGCGCGCTTCAGGTGGCGCGTACCGCCCTGGAGGCGGGGGCGCTCGGCCTGGCCGTCTCCACGCCGCAGGAGGCGATCGAGCTGCACGGTGTCTGCCATCCCAAACGGGTCCTCGCCCTCGGCGGCCTGGCCCCGAGCCAGGCGCCGATCGCGGTCCAGGCCGGCTGCGCCGTCGCCTGCCACTCGGCGGAGCTGATCGAGGCCCTGGAGGCGGTGGCCGAGGCCCGCCGCCCGGTGCCCGTGCACCTCAAGGTCGACAGCGGCATGGGTCGCCTCGGCTGCGCCCTGGAGGAGGCTCCCGACCTGGCCCGGCGGATCAGCCGGTCACCGCGGCTGCGCCTGGCCGGGGTCTTCACCCACTTCGCCTCGGCCGAGGCTGACGAGGCCTTCACCCGCCTCCAGTTCGCCCGCTTCCAGGAGGTGCTCTCCGCCCTCACCGTCGACCCCGGGCTGCGGCACGCCTGCAACTCGGCGGCCGCCCACCGCCATCCGGAGATGGCCCTGGACGCGGTCAGGACCGGCATCTCGCTCTATGGCTACGAGGGCGAGGGCGTGCGCCCGGCGCTCTCCCTGCGCGCCCTCATCACCCAGGTCAAGACGGTGCCGGCGGGCGGCACCGTCGGCTACGGGCGCACGTGGACGGCGAAGCGGCCGACCCGTGTCGCCACCATCGCCATCGGCTACGAGGACGGCATCCTGCGCAGCCGCTCCAACCGGGGCTGGCTGATGATTCGCGGCCGGCGGGCGCCGCTGGTGGGAAGGGTGAGCATGGACCAGGTCACGGCCGATGTCGACGGCATCCCCGACGCGCGTCCAGGGGACGTGGCCACCCTGATCGGCGACGGCATCTCCGCGGTCGAGGTCGCGGAGTGGAGCGACACCGCCGTCTACGAGGTGCTGACCTCGATCGGCACCCGCGTGCGCCGCGTCTACGACGGCCGCTGGGGGGCTTGAACAGGAGATCCTCCGCCTCCGTGCGGCGTGGCTCGCGGCGGGTGCCGGTGAACGGAATCCGACCTCTCTCCGGATCGGATCGGCCGCGCCGATGCGTGTCAGGCTGGCCAGATGCTGATTGTCTTGGCCGGTCTGCCCGGGTCTGGTAAGAGTGCGATGGCGGAGGATCTGGGCACGGCACTGCATTGCGCTGTTCTCGGCGTCGATCAGGTCGAGGCGGCGATGTGGCGCGAAGGCATAAGCCGGTCGGAGCCGACCCACGCGGCCGCCTATGGCGTGGTCGCCGCACTGGCCGCCGAGCAGGTGCTCCTCCGGCATGACGTCATCGTCGACGCGGTGAACGGCCCAGAGGCAGCCCGCGCCCACTGGCGGGAGCTGTCCGCGCGGCTGTCGGTTGAACTGAGGTTCATCGAGGTTCAGTGCACCGACGAGAGCACGCATCGGGCGAGGTTGGGGCAGCGCCACCGCACCATCGAGGGTTTCCCGGAGCCCAACTGGGAGGCCGTCCTTCGGCGCCGTGCGGAGTTCCCCCCGTGGGTCGACGATCGGCTGACACTCGACGCGATGAACTCCCGATCGGCGAACCTCGAAGCAGCTCTCAGGTACATCGGTCGCTGCGCCTGAGCCGGGTGCGGTGGTGCCGTCATCGTCGGCGGGCGTGTCCGCCCCGGGTCTCTCCGTGATCGCGTTCGAGGGTGAGCCGTCCCCCCGGTCGCGTGCTCGGCGGTCCTGACCGGCGCGCCCTCCATGGTCCCGGACCGCCCCTCCGATGCCGGCCGCCCGTGAGCTCGAATCGCCGTCTTCCGCCATCGGCGTTGGAGGCGCCCCGAGGAGGGTTCGGGCAGCTTCCGGCGCCGCTCGCCCGAGTTCGGAGGCCTCATCAGGGGCCCAGGAATAGCCGGGCTCGCCGGGACGTACTGTTCGGTGAAGTGCCTACACTGATGCCAATGGCGGAGGAAACCTCGCTGTTCGCCGAGGAGGCGATCCAGCACCTCGACACCCTCTACCGGGGCGCGCTTCGGCTGACTCGGGACTCGGCGCAGGCCGAGGACCTGGTCCAGGACACGTACGTCCGCGCGCTTCGCTACCAGGCGAGCTACCGCCCCGGCACCAACATGAAGGCCTGGCTGTTCGCGATCATGCGCAACCTCTTCTGGGACCGCTTCAAGGGCGGGCGCCCGGAGGACCTCAGCCTCGATGGCGATGACGAACACAGCCTGTATGACACGTTGGAGGACGATGAGGCCGGGCCCGAGGACCTTGCGCTCGACCAGATCGCCCATGAGGAGGTGATCAGAGCAGTGGACACCTTGCCGGAGATCCACCGTGAGGTCGTTCTGCTGGTCGATGTCGAAGGCTTCTCCTACAAGGACACGGCCGACGTGATCGGCGTACCCATCGGTACGGTGATGTCGCGTCTGCATCGAGCCCGGCACCAGTTGCAGCAGTCCCTGCACGACTACGCCGAGGAGGCGGGCATCGTGCCCGGAGGGGCCGCATGAACTGTAGCGACTGCGTCGAGCGGCTGGATTCCTACCTGGACCGCGAGTTGAACGAGGAGGAGGTCGATCAGGTGCGGAAGCACCTCACCGACTGCCCGCCCTGCGAGCACGTGTTCCAGCTTCGATCGGACCTCAAGCGGCTGGTCAAGATCTGCTGCGACGAGGCGGCCCCGGCGAGCGGGCTGAGAGACAAGGTTCGCAACATACTGACCTGACCTAGGCCGGCCCCAGCGGGGGTCGCGCGCTGGGATCGAGAAGGGCCTGGATCGGACCCCGACCCAGGCCCAGATCGGCCACCACTCCGCCGCTGGCGGACTCCCCCACCAGCCTCCTCGTGAGCTGGCTGGGCACCGCCTCCAATCCACCGAGGACGAGGCAGACCACCATCGCCGCCACCACCGCGCCCGGCAGCGCGCTGAGCAGGCGGTACCGGAGGCCGCGCACCCGGTGCCGGATCCCCCGGTCGAGGCGGACGGCGGCGGGATGGGCGACGGCCTGGACCAGCCCGTGGACGACGACCAGGATGAGCAGCGACGCGGCGAGGCGGCTGAAGAGCGGCGGCACCGCCAGCACCTGCTCGAAGAGGTTGGCGACGAACCCGAACCCGGCCAGCGCGGCGCCGGCGGCGATGGCCAGGGTGACGATCTCCGAACTGTAGAAGGCGAAGCCGCGGCGCGCGCCGTCCGCAGCCGCCAGCACGAGGAGAGCCGCCACAGCCAGGTCGACCACATTGAAATGCAAGGCCGATCGAGTATATAAAGGGATCTCTCTCGCGCTGCCGCGAGTCTTTCGAGGTATTTCCGACCTGGCCATCGAAACCACCCAGCAGCGGCTTCGAGCCGCCCGCCTCTACGCCATCACCCCCGACCAGTCCGCAGACCGGACCCTGCGTCTGGTCGAGGCCTGGTTGCGCGGTGGCGCCGACGTGGTCCAGCTCCGCAACAAGGTGCTGGCCCGCTCCGCCCTGCTCCCGCTGGCCATCCGGGTCGCGGAGCTCTGCCGCGAGCGGGGAGCGGTGTTCATCGTCAACGACCATGTCGACGTGGCCCTTGCCGCCGGCGCCGACGGCGTGCATCTCGGGCCTGACGATCTGAGTGTGGAGGCCGCCCGCCGGCTGGCCTCGCCGCCCTTCGTCGTCGGCGCCTCGGCGGGGTCTCCGGAGGCCGCCCGGGCCGCCGAGCTCTCCGGTGCCGACTACCTGGGCAGCGGCCCTGCCTACGCCACGCCGATCAAGGCCGAGAAGCGCGTCATCGGGCCCGAGGGCGTCGCCCGGGTCCAGGCCTCGGTGTCGATACCGGTCTTCGCCATCGGCGGCATCGACGGCGAGCGGATCCCCGAGCTCCGCGCCGCCGGCGTGCAGCGGGTCTGCGTGATCCGGGCCCTGGCCCTGGCGCCCGACCCCGAGCAGGAGGTCCGGCGCCTGCGGGGCGCCATCGCCGGATGACCGAGCAGGAGCTTCTGGCGCGCCTCCTGCCCCATCTGGCCCGGAGCGGTGGCGACGTCCTCATCGGAGCCGGCGAGGACGACTCGGCCGCCTGGCTGGAGCCGGACGGCACCTGCACCGTGGCCAGCTGCGACTGCTCGGTCGAGCACGTCCACTTCGACCTCGCCCGACAGGACCCGGAGGACGTCGGCTGGCGTGCCCTGGCGCTGGCCCTCGGCGATCTCGCCGCCAAGGGCGCCGAGCCGACCTTCGGGCTGGCCGCGATCGCGATCCCGCCCGGCTGGGGCGAGGACGTGGTCGAGGGGATCTACCGGGGGATGGCCGGACTCGCCGGCGAGACCGGGCTGCGCCTGGTCGGCGGCGACACCAGCTCCTCGCCGGCGACCGGCGCCGTCTTTCTCACCGTGCTCGGGCGCGCCGCCCGCCGGCCGCTGCCCCGCTCGGCGGCCCGGTCCGGCTGGCTGATCGGCGTCACCGGGCCCCTGGGCGGCGCCTCGCCGGCGACGCGGCGGCCGCGTCCGCTGATCCGGCGAGGGGTGGAGCTCAACGCCGCCGGCCTCTGCTGCGGCGACATCTCCGACGGGCTGCTCCGGGAGCTGGACAAGTTCGCGGCCGTCAGCGGCACCGGAGCTGAGCTGGAGCTGGCCCGGGTGCCGGTGGCGGAGGGGGCGGATCCGATCGCCGCCCTCGGCAACGGCGAGGAGGTCGAGCTGGTCTGCGTCGGGCCCGGCCCGCTCCCCGAGGGGCTGCACGAGGTGGGCAGGCTGACCGGGGACGGACGGGTCCGGGTGCTGGACGCCTCGGGCGGGGAGGTCACGGTGGCCTATCGTGGCTACGACCATGCCCTCTGATGTGGCGCGACAGCGCCTGACCGAGTCCGCCACCGAGACCGAGGCCGCCGGAGAGCGCCTGGGCGCGCAGCTGGTCAGGGGCGACATGCTGCTGCTGGTGGGGGAGATGGGAGCGGGCAAGACGACGCTGGTGCGGGGCATCGCCAGGGGGATGGGCCTCGACGCCGACGTCATGAGCCCCACCTTCCAGCTGGTCCGGCTCTACCGGGGCCGGCTGCCCCTGGCCCACGTCGACGTCTACCGCCTGGGCGACACTGGCGAGATCGCCGAGCTGGGACTCGACGAGCTGCTCGACGACGGCGTGGTCGTGGTCGAGTGGGGCGACCGCCTGACCTGGCCGGGGGCGGCCAGGATCCGGATCGACGAGCCGTCGCGGACCAGCCGCCGGCTGGTATTGGAGGAGGCTCCCGAACGATGGTCCTGGTGATCGACACCTCGTCGGCGCGGTCCGGTCTGGCCCTGCTCGCGTCGGGGGAGGAGGGCTACGAGCCCGCCGCCGAGGAGGTCTTCCCCTCAAGCCGGGGCGATGGCCTGGCCCGGCGGGCGAGGCGCCTCGCCCCGGACGGCTCCGTCGACGGCGTGCTCGTCGCCCTCGGTCCCGGCTCCTTCACCGGCGTCAGGGTCGGGGTCAGCTACGGCGTCGGCCTGGCCATGGGTCTCGGCGTACCGCTCTGGGGGGTGGGCAGCCTGGACCTCATCGCCGCCCGCTCGGAGGGGCCGGTGACGGCGCTGACCGAGGCCGGTCGGGGGCGCGTGTGCTTCCGTGTCGACGGCGGCGAGGAGAGGCTCGGCGAGCCCACCGAGCTGCCCCGTGACCGGCCCGCCGCGGGGTGGCTCCGGGAGACCACGGCGGCGGCGGTGCGGGCGGCCGGGATCCGCCTGCTGGAGGAGCCGGAGCTGTTGAGCTTCGCCGCCGGAGCGGCTCGCGCCATGGGTTCTGCCTGCCGGCTGGGCTATGGTAGGGTTGCTCTTCGGTATCTGTCGTCAGTTGGGCGCCTCGAGGTGTAGTTGTGTGGCCCGCGACTCGAGTCGCGCGAGCGGATTGAAGAAGGGAATGGAACGGAGCTCCTCTCCCGGCATCAAATTGATGAACTCCCTACCCCGTGCGACGCGACGCGCTTCGCGGGCGGTGGTGCGATAGTGGTCCAGGTTCGCGAGCAGCTCTCACTGGAGCCGATGCGTGAGTCGGACATCAGCACCGTGCAGGAGATCGAGCGCAGGATCTTCTCCTCGCCCTGGCCCCGCAACGCGTACTTCCGCGAGCTGAACTCGCGCAACACCGCCTACTACATCGTGCTGCGCCGCCAGAGCGGTCCGCAGACCGGCGAGCTGATCGGCTACGCCGGCATGTGGCGGATGTACGACGAGGCCCACGTGACCACGATCGGCGTGCGCCACGAGCTGCAGGGAGCCGGCTACGGGCGCGTCCTCTTCTCCGGGCTGGTCCAGGCCGCCTACGAGATGGGCGCCAAGTGGATCACCCTCGAGGTCCGCGCCTCCAACGAGCATGCCATGCGCATGTACGAGGGCTTCGCCTTCAAGGTCATCGGCCGGCGCCGCGGCTACTACACCGACAACGGCGAGGACGCCCTGGTCATGTGGTCGGACTCGATCTACGCGCCCCGATTTCGCGGCGTGCTGGAGCGGAACCTGGACCAGATCGGGGCCGAGGTCCGTGGCCTGAACCGGCGGCCGCTGCCGCCCGCGCCGCCCGCCGGAGGTCCGTCATAGCGCTCGTCCTGGCGCTCGAGTCCAGCTGTGACGAGAGTTCGGTGGCGGTGGTCGAGGACCGCACCGTGAGGTCCAACCTCATCCACTCGCAGTACAGTCGCCACGCGCCCTACGGCGGTGTCGTGCCCGAGCTCGCCGCTCGCGACCATCTGGAGAAACTGCCCGAGCTGGTCCCGCTGGCGCTGGAGCAGGCGGGGGTGACCGCCGGCGACATCGACGTGGTCGCCGCCACGCGCGGCCCCGGACTGGTCGGCTGCCTGCTCGTCGGGCTGGGGGTCGCCTGGGGCCTGGCCGACGCCTGGCACCGTCCCCTGGTCGGGGTCAATCACCTCTGGGGCCACGTCTACGCCGCCTTCACCGCCCAGCCCGACCTGGAGCCGCCGCTGCTCGCCCTGGTCGTCAGCGGCGCCCACTCGGACCTCGTCTGGATGCCTCGACACGGCGTCTTCGAGATCCTCGGCCGGACCCGCGACGACGCCGCCGGCGAGGCCTTCGACAAGGCCGCACGGATGCTCGGCCTGGGCTACCCGGGCGGACCCGTGCTCGACCGGATGGCCCGGGAGGGCGACCCCGACCGGCAGCCGTTGCCGCAGCCTCGCCTGCCCGGGTTGGAGTACAGCTTCAGCGGGCTCAAGACGGCGCTGCTCTACCGGCTGCGCGACCTCGATCCCTCCGGCCGCGGCGAGAACCTGACCGACCAGCAGCGGCGCGACCTGAGCGCCGCCTTCGAGCGCTCCGTGGTGGACTCCCTCCTGGACAAGCTGGGCCGGGCCCTGGCCGAGCTCCGGCCGCAGGAGGTGGTCATCTGCGGCGGCGTCGCCGCCAACTCGCTGCTCCGCCGTCGCGCCGCCGAGGTCGTCGGCGACCGGGCCCGACTGACCATCCCCTCCCTGGTCCTCTGCACCGACAACGCGGCGATGATCGGGGTGGCCGCCCCGCACTCGCCCCCCGGCGGCCCCGCCGACGCTGAGCCGACGCTGGACTGGCGGCCGTGAGGCGCCAGCCCCCGGAGGGATGGCGCGAGGTCTTCCGGGGTCCCGCGGTCCGTGGCGACGTGCTTCACGCGGTGCTCGAGTCGGCGGGTCTGCACCCGGTCCTGGAGCGGTCCGGCGCGCAGAGCTGGTGGGCCGGAGCCGGATCGGCGCTGGAGGAATGCAACCTCTACGTGCCCGATGACGAGGGGGATCGTGCGCGCGAGATGATCACCGCCGATCCACCCGCGTCCGAACGGCCCGACTGATAGACTGGCACTCGGCCATCGGGAGTGCTAACCTCCCTTCTGGTCTGTTTTCCGACCAGTCGGTAATTCCGAAATCCAACCGGAGGGTTCGAAACGTCATGAAGCTGAGGCCTTTGGGCGACCGGGTCGTACTCAAGCCCGTCGAGCGGGAAGAGGTGACCAAGAGCGGCATCGTCCTGCCCGACACCGCCAAGGAGAAGCCCCAGGAGGGCGTCGTCGAGGCGGTGGGTACGGGTCGGATCCTGGACAACGGCACCAAGGTGCCCCTGGAGCTCACCGTCGGCGACAAGGTGCTCTACGCCAAGTACGCCGGCAACGAATTCAAGCTCGAAGAGATCGAGTACCTGATCATCAGCGAGAAGGACGTGCTCGCGGTGGTCGGCCAGAACGGCAAGGCCTAAGGCCGACAAGGAGGTTCTGAGGACAACATGGCGAAGTCTGTCGCATTTGACGTAGACGCGCGCCAGGGCCTGAAGCGTGGCATCGACATCGTCGCGGAGTCGGTGCGGATCACGCTTGGACCCAAGGGTCGCAACGTCGTCCTGGAGAAGAAGTTCGGCGCCCCGACGGTGACCAACGACGGCGTCACCATCGTCCGCGAGATCGATCTCAAGGATCCCGAGGAGAACACGGGCGCGCAGCTGCTGCGCGAGGTGGCGACCAAGACCAACGACGTCGCTGGTGACGGCACCACCACCGCCACCATCCTCGCCCAGACCATGATCAACGAGGGCTTCCGCAACGTCGCCGCGGGCGCCAACCCGATGCAGATCAAGATCGGCATCGAGAAGGCCGTGATCGAGGTCGTGGACCAGATCAAGAAGGCCTCGGTCCCGGTCAAGGGTCACGAGGACGTGGCCCGGATCGCCGCCGTCTCCTCGCAGAGCGACGAGATCGGCGAGCTGATCGCGGACGCCATGGACAAGGTCGGCAAGGACGGCGTCATCACCGTCGAGGACGGTCAGGGCATGCTGACCGAGCTCGAGACGGTCGAGGGCATGCAGTTCGACCGCGGCTACGTCTCCGCCTACTTCGTGAGCAACTCGGAGCGGATGGAGGCGGTCCTCGAGGATCCCTTCATCCTCGTCACCGAGCGCAAGATCTCGGCCGTGCAGGACATCCTGCCCGTGCTCGAGAAGGTGGTCCAGCAGGGCCGCCCGCTCCTGATCGTCGCCGAGGACCTCGAGGGCGAGGCGCTCGCCACCCTGGTCGTCAACAAGCTGCGCGGCACCTTCCAGGCGGTGGCGGTCAAGGCCCCCGGCTTCGGTGACCGCCGCAAGGCGATGCTGCAGGACATGGCCATCCTCACCGGTGGCCAGGTGATCTCCGAGGACCTGGGCCTGAAGCTGGACCAGACCCGGGTCGACCAGCTGGGCCGCGCCCGGCGGGTGACCATCACCAAGGACGACACCACCATCGTTGAGGGTGCCGGAGACCAGGCCGCGATCCAGGGCCGGATCAAGGAGATCAAGGCTCAGATCGAGGAGACCACCAGCGACTTCGATCGCGAGAAGCTGCAGGAGCGGCTGGCCAAGCTGGCCGGCGGCGTCGCGGTGATCAAGGTCGGCGCCGCCACCGAGGTGGAGCAGAAGGAGAAGAAGCACCGGATCGAGGACGCCCTCTCGGCGACCAAGGCCGGTGTCGAAGAGGGCATGGTCGCCGGCGGCGGCACCGTGCTGCTCCAGGCGCAGAAGGTTCTCGACTCGGGCCTCGGCCTCGAGGGCGACCAGGCCACCGGCGTGGCCATCGTCCGCCGTGCGCTCGAGGAGCCGGTCCGCCAGATCGCCCACAACGCGGGTGAGGAGGGCTCGGTCGTCGTCAACACCGTGCGTCAGGCGGCGGCCGGCTTCGGCTGGGACGCCCTGCACAACAAGCACACCGACCTGATCAAGGCGGGCATCGTCGACCCCGCCAAGGTCACCCGCTCGGCCCTTCAGAACGCGGCCTCGATCGCGGCCATGGTGCTCACCACCGAGGCCGTCATCACCGAGCTCCCCGAGAAGAAGGATTCCGGCGGCGCGCCCGGGGGCATGTCCCCGGACATGATGTAGGCCGGAAGGCCTCATCAAGAGGGGTCTCGCCTTCGGGCGGGACCCCTCTTCTTTTTTCCTCAGGGCACGGCAAGGGCCGACGAGAGCGGAGCTCATGTGGCGGCGCACGGGTAGAGGAGCCACCCTCGTCCGACATCGTCCCCTCCGCTCGATGCCGACTTGGTCGGCATGATCGCTGGAGAGAAACGCGCGAGCACAGAACTGGGGGTGCCTGTCGGAACCGACAGGCACGTGGGGATCTGGGGCATCCCCTTCCTGCGTAATCCGGTGATTCCGGAGGGTTCAGATGACACGGCTGGAGCCGAGGCACTGACCTGACTTGGCCCGGCTCGGGATGCTCAAGTCAGGATTTCAGGTCACGGTCAGTCCGTTCTGACTCCTGAATGGAGGCCCTGAGCCTTGCCGACATCGTTCCTTAGGACGACGTCTCCGACGCGGCGGCCCACCTCGCTACTGGAAATCGGAGCGTGGTCGGCTCACCGTGCCGTCGTCCTCGATCACTAGCCGGTTGTAGACGTAGGCCGGCTCCAGCACTGCGCGCTGAGCCTCCGTCAGATCTTGGACCCAATCCGGGGTCGAGGTCTCGAAATGCCCGCCCGCAAAGTGGACCCACTTGGGCGAGTAGCGGTAGAGCACGGCCCGTCGCTGGTGCTTGGCCTTCCAGGGCAGCGTGCCGTGGACGGTAGCCTCATTGAAGATCAGCAGATCGCCCGCCTCGCAGGCAGGGTTGACCACGAGCTCCCGGTGCTCCTCGTGTCGCAGAACGCCCGGCGGAACCTTGAAGTTGCCCTTGTGGCTGCCGGGGATGGCGCAGAAGCCGCCGGCTCCCGCGTCGTTGGGGGTGAGGTGGAACTCGAGCGAGATCATGCCGCAGCGCATTTGGCCGTTGACGCAGCGGTACTCCATCGGGCTGTGGAGCACGTTGTTGCCGTGGCCGTGCAGGAGCAGGCCCTCGGCGTCCTCGTCGGCGATGAAGATCTGCGGCGAATGATCGAGCTTCCAACCTCGCCCCAGCATGCTGTTCAGATAAGGGGTCAGCTTGGGGTGGGCGAGTAGGTCACGGAAGGGACGGCACCAGGGCTGGGGCAGTGTGAGCAGCCCGGTCATGGTCATCCGCCTGCCGGTCCCGGTCAGGTTCGGTGAGCCGTCGGTTTTGGCGTTGGAGTCGATGACTACGCGGTCATGGTTGGCGTCGATCGCGTCATTGAGCGCCGCGACCTCGTCGGGGCTGAGGAAGCCGGAGACCACCAAGAAGCCTTGGAGGTCGAACAGGAACTTTTCCTCAGGGGACATCTCAAGCATCGTTCAACCCTCCGTATGAGAAGAATCTGGGCCGTTACTCCTCAGCGGCCGGACCTCCTCATGGCCACCGTGGTCACGCATCATTCTGGGCTGTTCGTGTCCTTCGGTAGAAGCGCTGGATTGGTGAGGCTCGTAGGTGCATTCGCCAGTTGCAGCTCGCCTGAGGCCGAGGCGTCTCGAGGGCAACGCGGCGTGTAACTGCTAGCGGCCGCGTCAGACTCCGGGTGGGCGGACACAAGGTTCCG
>DATAXV010000147.1:0-55378 GCA_036272915.1 Candidatus Dormiibacterota bacterium | reverse complement strand
CCCCGACGTCGCCGACGGTGAGGGCGAGCTCGTCGAACAGCGGCGGCGCCTCCCCCTGGTCCGGCGTGATCCAGCGCCGGCGGCCCGCCGGGCGCTCGCGGAACTCGAGCACCAGGCTGTGCGTGACGCTCTCGCAGGGGGGTAGTAAGACGTCATACGTCGCCTCACGCGCCTCGACGGTGGCACCGGGGCACGAGACCCTCGTCTCCCGCTCGGCGCCGTCCACGTCCCGGCCCCGGAAGCTGATGGTGTCGTCCTCCGCGGCGACCTCGACACGGTGGGCGTCGAGGTAGGACCGCGCCCAGGCATCGCCGCTCCGCTCCATCGTCTGCACGACGAAGAGATCCTCGAGCCCGGCCCTCACCCGCACCGACAGGGTGCCCTCGAAGGTCCGGTCCGGCCGCGGGTTGGTCAGCGTGAACTCCAGGGTCGGCGGGGCGGCCAGCGAGAAGCGGCGCCGCAGCAGCAGCGGCGGCCGCCCGGCCGTCTCCTCGAGGGCGTGCTCTAGGGTCAGCTCGCCATCGTCGTTGGTCATCACGAGGGGGGCGCCGGTGACCGGCTCCCCGTTCAGGCGGAACTCGATCCCCGAGAGGAATCGGGTGTCGCGCCAGTAGACGCCCATGCGCCACCGGTCAGCATCGATCTCACCTGAACTGACATCGACGGCAGCAAATATCCCATCCCTCTTGAGGATCGCCTGTGGCGATCTCATTGTCAGGGTCACGATACGAGACAATCCTCGTAGATGCCCAGCGAGGCCTCCGAGTACCGTCGCGTCAATCTCTCCAGCGACCCCCTGTACGGCTACGTGCGGGTCACCAAGCCGGGCGGCGTCCCCGGATCCGCGGCCGAGCAGGACCTCATCGACAACGCCTGGCTGCAGCGGCTCCGCCGCATCCACCAGCTGCAGACCGCCTGGTGGGTCTTCGCCACCGCCGAGCACTCGCGCTTCCAGCACTCGCTGGGGGCCATGCACCTGGCCGGCGAGTGGGGCCGGCACCTGATCCCGTCGCTCCGCACCCAGCATCCCGAACTGCCCTCCCCGGCCGTGGTCGTCGAGACCCTGCGCCTGGCCGGGCTCCTCCACGACGTCGGCCACGGCCCCTTCGGCCATTTCTTCGACGAGCACTACCTGGGGCGCTGGGGGGTGGACCACGAGGACATCGGGCGTCGGCTGATCCTGGACGAACTGGGCGAGGTCATCAGCGGGATCGGCGCCGCGCCCGACGAGGACTTCGAGAGGGGGGAGTCGATCGACCCGCGCTGGGTCGCCTACCTGATCTCGCCCCGGGAGCTGGAGGGCTTCACCGCGCCAGGCTGGCTGCACGCGCTGCGGCCCCTCATGGTCGGCCCCTTCTCCGCCGACAACATGGACTACGTCCCCCGCGACTCCTACATCTGCGGGGTGGCGGCGGGCCCGGTCGACATCGAGCGGATCATGCACTACTCCTTCTGCTCGGACCAGGGCCTCTGCCTGCACATCCACGGCGCCGAGGCGCTGTTCATGTTCCTCTCCGCCCGCCTCTACCTCTATCACCAGGTCTACTTCCACCGGACCGTGCGCCGCATCGATCTGCAGCTGCGCCGGATCTTCGTCCCCACCGTCGACCGGCTCCTCGGCGGACACCCGCTCCAGCACCTCGACCGCTTCCAGCGGCTGCACGAGTGGCGGCTGCTGAGCGAGGTCGAGCGCTGGGCCCACGGCGAGGGCGACGCCGAGGAGGTGGAGCTGGGCCGGGACTGGGCCGCGCTCCTCGCCCGGCGCCTGGAGTGGCGGCTGGCCTACTCCGGCTACGCCGAGGCCAGGGAGGTGCCCCGCGGCGCCCTGACCCTGACCCGGGAGGAGTTCGCCGCCCGGATCCGGGAGCGGCTCCGGCCGCCGCTGCAGGACCTCGAGTTCGAGGTCGACGTGGCGGCCCAGGAGTCGCGCGCCTTCAACCCCATCCTCGAGGACGAGGACATCCTCTTCTACGATCCCCTCGAGGACAGCTATCAGAACTCGCGCGTGCTCGACCTCTTCCGCCGCCTGCCGGTGAGAATGGCGCTGTTCCGCATATTCACCCGCGACGAGAGGGGCCGGGCCGAGCTGATCGAGGCCGCCCACCGGGTGCTGGCCGAGGATTGATCGAGGAGGAAGGACATGGCGGTGCTGGAGATCGGGACGGATGAGGTCGAGGTCGTCCTCGACATACGGGCCGAGCTCGGCGAGGGTCCGCTCTGGGACGCAAGGGAGCAGGTGCTCTGGTGGGTCGACATCCTCGCCGGCCACGTCCACCGCTTCGATCCCGCCACCGGTCAGGACCGCGTCTTCGAGGCCGGCCAGTACGTCGGCGCCGTCGCCCTCCGGGCGGACCGGCCGGGCCTGGTGCTGGCCGCCCACGAGGGGTTCATCGTGCTCGAGCCCGACGGCCAGGTGAAGCCGTTCGTCACCGTCGAGCTGGAGCTGCCCGGCAACCGCATGAACGACGGCTACTGCGACGAGCGGGGCCGGTTCTGGGCGGGCACCATGGCGATCTCGGAGGGCGCCGGAGCCGGCAGCCTCTACCGGCTCGACCCGGGCGGCGAGGTGACGAAGATGCTGGGCGGGGTCAGCATCAGCAACGGCATCGACTGGAGCGGCGACGGCCGGACCATGTACTACATCGACACCCCGACCCACCTGGTCGAGGCCTTCGACTGCGACATGGACGCCGGCATCATCGGCAACCGCAGGACCTTCGCCACCATCCCCGACGGCATGGGCGGTCCCGACGGCATGATCGTCGACGCCGACGACTGCCTCTGGGTCGGGCTCTTCGGCGGATCCCAGCTCCGCCGCTACACGCCCGACGGCGAGGTCGAGCGGATCGTGCACCTGCCCGCGGCCAACGTCACCAAGTGCGCCTTCGGCGGCCCCGCCCTCGAGGACCTCTTCATCACCACCGCCTGGCACAACGCCACGCCGGAGCAGCGCGAGCGAGAGCCGCACGCCGGATCCCTCTTCCGGTGCCGGCCGGGCGTCCGCGGCAGGGAGGCCCACCGCTACCGCGGCTGAGGCGCATCGCCGGGAGGGCCCGTAGGCTCAATTGGCATGAGCGCAGCAGATCCTCGACCCGGCGTCTTCGACGAGCACCTGGCGCGACACTACGATCAGACCCGCGGTCTGACCCAGGTGGCGATGGACGGCGTGGTCCGCCTGCTGCGACAGGAGCTGATGCGGTCCCAGCCCTGCCTGGAGATCGGCATCGGGACGGGGAGGATGGCGCTGCCCCTGGCCGCGGCCGGCATCGACATGGTCGGCGTCGACGCGTCCCTGCCCATGCTGCTGCGCCTGATTCAGAAGAGCGGCGGCATCGGGCAGCTCGCCGCCCTCCGCGGTGACGCCACCGACCTCCCCTTCGCCGACCGAAGCTTCGGAGCCGGGCTGATCTGCCACGTGCTCCACCTGATCCCGGAATGGGAGCGGGCGCTGGCCGAGCTGGCGAGGGTCGTGCGCAGGCCGGGCGTGATCCTGAGCGAGCTGGCCAGCAGCGAGGACTCGGGTCCCTGGCGCCAGCTCCGCCTCCACTTCCACGAGCGTGCCGGCGTCATCGCCTACTCCACCTTCGGGGTCCGCGACGGAAGCCGCGTCGACGAGGTGATGCGGCGGCTCGGCGCCACCGTCCGCGAGCTCCCCTCCATCGTCGACACGCGCACGACCTCGGCCGGCGACCTGATCGACCGGCTGGAGATGGGCATCCACAGCTCCAACAACAGCCTGCCCGCCGAGGCCAGGCGCCGGTCGGCGGAGCAGACCCGGAGCTGGGCGCGCCACCGCTTCGGCGACCTGGGCGCGCCGATCCGCCAGGAGCAGGTGCTCCGCTGGCGGGCCTACGACCTCGCCGCCTGAATCGCCGCCGCACTTCCTGACCGGGCCAGCCAGGTTCGACACGAGCGGGCCCGGTCCGGCGCGTCGCCGGGCCGGCGGCTACCCGTAGGCGCTGACGATGAGCGCGATGAGCGCCTCGACGTCAGCGTCGGCCATGGGTTCTCCGGTCATGCCCATCCGGTGCAGAAGGGTGCCGACGATGATGTCGATGAAGAGCAGGACGCGTTCGGGAGGCTCGCCCAGCGCCTCCTCGACCATGGCCCGGTAGGGGTCCTGCAGCCGATGGAGGAGGTAGTCGCGCAGCGTCGGGTCGGTGATCCCGTCGACGAACACACCGGCGAATGCCGCGCCCACCCCGGGTTCACCGATCTTCGCCGCGATCCATCTGATCGCCGCCGCCCAGAGCCCCCTGGGGTCGGTGGACGTCAGCCAGGGGGGACCGCCCGGCGAGAGCGGACTCGAGGGAAGCGGAGCGAACGCATGCAGCAGGCACTCGGTGATGAGCACGCCCTTGGACGGCCAGCGGCGATAGATCGTCGTCTTGGCGATGCCCGCCGCCGCGGCGATCCGGTCCATCGTCGCTCCGGCGTAGCCCAGCTCGTGAACCAACCGCAGCGTGGCCGTGAACACGGTCGCGTCCAGGTCCGAACGGGGACGCCCCGGGGCGGGCGTGGTCGATTCGGACATCGGCCTCAGAGTAACCCGGACCCGATTTACGATACTATCAGTAGCGTTATGGATCCAGAGCTGGAGCCGTTCATACCACTGTTCCCTCCCGCCGATCTGTCCGACCCCCTCACCGCGCGCAGGAACCTCGCCGAGCTGTCGGCCAGGATCCCCACACCCGATGCTGCGGACGTGGAGATCGAGGACCGCGCGGTGCCCGCCGATCCCGACGTGCCGGTGCGCGTCTACCGCCCGCACCATGGGCAGGGTGGCGCCATCATCTGGCTGCACGGCGGCGGATTCGTCACCGGTGACCTGGAGACCGAGCACCCGGCGGCCCTCATGGTCGCGGGCAGCTCCGGCGCGGCGGTGATCTCGGTCGCCTACCGCCTGGCTCCAGAGCATCGGTTCCCGGCAGCCCTCGACGACGCCTACGCAGCGCTGATCTGGACCGCCGAGCACGGGGCCGGGCTCGGCATCGACCCGGCGCGGATCGCGGTCGCCGGCTTCTCCGCCGGCGGCGGGCTCGCGGCCGCGGTGGCGTTGCGGGCGCGAGATCAGCAGGGCCCGCCCATCCGCTACCAGCTGCTCAGCCATCCCTCGCTCGACGACCGCCAGGAGACGTGGTCGGCGCGCAACTTCACCGATACGCCTCAGGCGACGCGCGACAAGGTCGGCCAGTCCTGGCGGCACTACCTGGGCTCCGCCGCCGCCCCGCCGTATGCCGCTCCGGCACGGGCCGCCGATCTGTCCGGCCTGCCCCCCGCCTACGTCGCCACCGCGGAGTTCGATCCGGTCCGCGACGAGGGCATCGCGTACGCGCTGCGGCTGCTCCAGGCGGGCGTGTCGGTCGAGCTGCACCAGTGGCCCGGCACGTTCCACGGATCGTTGGGGATCCAGTCCGCCCAGGTCTCGAAGCGCCAGCTCGCCGAGATGGGAGCCGTCCTCCGCCGCGCCCTGGCCTCGCCCGTGCCGCAACCCATCCCATGAACGATCAGCAGAAGGAGGGGCGTCTCGCCATGACCGCCGCCACATCCGGAACCACCACCTCGCCGGGCGTCCACCTCGATCCCCACCGGCACCTGGGCGACTACGGGCTGGACGGCGACTTCGATCATGTCCCCGCACGCGTCCAGATGGTGGGCCTGGGCGCGTTCGCCCTGGCCATGACCGGCGTCGCCGTTCGCGGCCTCTCCCGGGGCCGACCCCGCCAGGGAGCTGTGGCCGCCGCCCTGGGTGGATTCGTGATCGGCACCGCCGCCTCGTACGCCTACGCGACGCGGGTCGGCAAGCTCGCCGTCTGGGCGGACCTCCTGACCGATCTCGAGCTTCGAGGTGACGAGCGGCTCCTCGACGTCGGCTGTGGCCGGGGAGCGGTGCTCCTGACCGCGGCCAAGCTCCTTCCCCGGGGCCGGGCCGTGGGCATCGACCTGTGGCGGCCCGACCAGACCGACAACTCGATGGACGCCACCCTGCGCAACGCGGCCCTCGAGGGCGTCGCCGAACGGGTCGAGGTGGAGACCGCCGACATGACGCGACTTCCCTTCGCCGACGCCAGCTTCGATGTCGTCGTCAGCAGCCTTGCCGTCCACAACGTCCCCGGTCCGGAGGGGCGGAGGACGGCGATGCTCGAGGCGGCTCGGGTGCTCCGACCCGGGGGAAGGCTCCTGATCGCCGATCTCGCCTTCACCCGCCACTACGCGGCCTGGCTGCGCGAGTTGGGGCTGGCCGATGTCGGCCGCCGCAACCTCGGCTGGAGGACGTGGTTCGGCGGCCCCTGGTTCCCGGTCCATCTGGTGACCGCGGTCCGCTGACCGCGACGCGACCGGTCCGGCCCGGACTCGACCCGGGCCGGATGCCGCGTCGCATCGCTACGCAGATCGGTCGAGCGGCAGGGCCGGCCCGGTTGCGGCGACGCCTGCGCCGCACGGGCTAATCCATATGGTATAGTCCACGTGGACTAATCCTTATGGACCCTGGTATCTCCGCTCAGACACCCCTCGGACTCGCGATTCTCGGCCTTCTGGCCGAGCATCCGATGCATCCGTACGAGATCAAGCAGACGATCCGGAACCGGCGCCTCGACGAGCACGTCAAGGTCAAGGGCGGATCGCTCTATCACACCGTCGACCGCCTGGTCAGGGCCGGCCTCGTCGAGCCGCTCGAGACCGAGCGCCAGGGACGCCGGCCGGAACGCACCGTCTACCGGATCACGGAAGCGGGAAAGGACCATCTCTCCGAGTGGATCGACGGGTCGCTCTCCCGCGTGCAGCACGAGTACCCGCGGTTCGGCGCCGCGCTGGCCTTCATGCACAACCGGGGGCCGGAGACCGCCGCCACCATGCTCTGGCAGCGCGCCGTCTGGCTGGAGGGGGACATCGCCGCCCATGAGCGGGTGCGGGCGCACCTCGCTCAGGGTGAGATACCGCGCGCCTACCTGGTCGAGGACGAGTACTCGCTGATGATGCGCCGGGCCGAGCTGGCCTGGCTCCGTTCGCTGATCGACGACATCCGAAGTGGGGCGCTCACCTGGGTGCCCCACCTCAAGAACGACCCCACCGCGGAAGCGGACGAAGAGGTGAACCCATGACCCGTCTCCGCGGCAACCCCTGGGTGGTGCTGATCTCGCTCTGCCTGGGCTTCTTCATGATCCTTCTCGACACCACGATCGTGAACGTGGCCATCCCGGGCATGATGCGCGGGCTCGGCGCGAGCCTCGACGAGGTGCTCTGGGTCGTCAACGCCTACACCCTCGTCTACGCCGTCCTCCTGATCACCGGCGGACGGCTCGGCGACATCGTCGGCCGGAAGCGGCTCTTCCTGGGCGGCATGGCCCTCTTCACCCTTGCCTCGGTCGCCTGCGGCCTCTCCCACGACGCCACCCAGCTGATCGCGGCCAGGGCCGTGCAGGGCGTGGGCGGCGCGCTCCTCACGCCGCAGACCCTGAGCACGATCACGGTCATCTTCCCGGCCCGCCGCCGCGGCGCCGCCTTCGGCGTCTGGGGCGCGGTCGTCGGTGCCGCCCCGGTCGCGGGCCCCGTCGCCGGCGGCTTCCTGGTCACGTACGTCGACTGGCGCTGGATCTTCTTCGTCAACGTCCCGATCTGCGTGATCGCCCTGGTCCTGGCCGGCCTGGTCATGCCCGACCTCCGCTCCGACCGCCGGCACCGGCTCGACCTCTTCGGGGTGCTCCTCGCCACCGCCGGGCTGGTCGCCATCGTCTTCTCCCTGATCGAAGGCCAGCACTACTCCTGGGGCACGATCACGGGACCGAT
Organism: Candidatus Dormiibacterota bacterium; assembly: GCA_036272915.1. Taxonomy (GTDB): domain Bacteria; phylum Chloroflexota; class Dormibacteria; order Dormibacterales; family Dormibacteraceae; genus DATAXV01. The sequence goes on along the minus strand of DATAXV010000147.1, from coordinate 47,590 downwards.
CTCGATCCCCGCCATCATCGGCGCCGGGGTCGTCCTGCTCGTCGCCTTCTCCGCCTGGCAGGCGACCCACCAGTCGGGTGAGCCGCTGGTCCCCTTCGCGGTGCTCCGCAACCGAAACTTCGCCGTCGCCAACGTGGTCGGCGCCGCGCTCCAGTTCGGGATGCTCGGCCTCTTCCTCCCCCTTCAGATCTTCCTGCAGTCGGTGATCGGCCTCAGCGCCTTCGACGCCGGGCTGACGTCGGCACCCATGTCCGTGATCGCGCTGCTCATCGCCCCGCTGGCGGGACGCCTGGTCGACCGCATCGGAGGGAGGTTCCTCCTCTTCGGCGGCCTCGCCCTGTTCAGCGGCGGCATGGTCGTTATCGACGTGCTCGCCCAGGCCGACGCCGGTCGCTGGACGCTCCTCCCCGGGCTCCTCCTGGCCGGCCTGGGCATGGGCTTCGTCTTCGCCCCGCTGCAGACGGTGGCCATGCGCACGATCAAGCCGCAGCTGGTCGGCGCCGCCTCCGGCATCATCACCACCACCCGACAGCTGGGCGGAGTCATCGGCAGCGCCGCCGTCGGCGCGCTCCTCCAGAACCGCCTCACGGTCACCCTCCACGATCAGGCCGTCCAGCGGAGCGGCGGGCTCCCGGGCGAGCTGCGGAGCCGGTTCGTGGCCGGCATCACCGCCGCTGCCAGCAGCGGCCTGCAGGGGACGGCGGGATCCTTCCCGATCCCGAAGAGCGTGCCCGCCCGCTACGTGGCGGTTCTCCAGCACCTGGGCGACCAGGTCTTCCACCACGGCTTCACCCAGGCCCTGCACCCGACCCTGATCCTGGCCATCGCGGTGATGGCCCTGGGCGCCGTGGTCAGCCTCGCCCTGCGTCGCGACACCACCGCCGAGCCGGAGCGGACCCAGGAGCCCGCCCCCGCCGTTGTTAACGATGTGCTCGTCACCATCGCCTCCGGCCCGACGCCCACCGCACGCACCATCGCCCGTGGAGTCGCCGAGGGCCTCCGGCTGCCACTCCTCGACCTCACTGGGGACGCCGAGGGCCTTGCCGAATCGCTCCGGGTGGCGCTGGCCACCGACACGGCCGCGCGCAGCGAGGCGCTCCAGCTCATCGCCGGACTGCTGGCCACCGCCTCGTCGCCGCCCGAGGGGATACGGGACCTCGCGCTCAACCTGGCCACGCGATCCGGCGGGGTCGTCCTCGACTCCGAGTACGAGCGGCTCCAGGCACGGCATCTGCGCAGCCTCCGGGTCACGCTGGAGGAGGGTGGACGGCCCAACGACCGCGCCGCCGCGGACCGCGAGGTCATGCCCCACCTCTGCCTGGATGTGACCGCCTTCCCCGCCGCGACCGTGGTCGCGATCATCCTCGCCGCAGCCGGCACGGCCGGTCGCGCGGCGTCCCCCGCGATCACCGCCCAGACGGCATGGGGGCCAGGCGCGATCCCCGCGGCACCGGGCCTCGCCACCGCCGGCGCGGGACCGCTACCCCCAGGAGAGTGAGGACCGCGCACCCTTCGCGGTGCGTGGTGAGATGGTCGGGATGTCGCCTGGGAAAGGTGTGCGGCTCTTCAACGAGGGCCGCTACTGGGACGCCCATGAGGCCTGGGAGGAGGTCTGGATGCCCGATCGCTGGGGTCCTGACCGGGGCTTCTACAAGGGCCTGATCCAGGTCGCCGCCGGCTGCATCCATTACCAGCGGCGCAATCGAAGGGGAGCCCACAACAAGTGGGCTGGCGGTATCGGGTATCTCCGCCCGTACCTGCCCGACCACCATGGGCTCCGCCTGGAGCCACTGGTCCTCCGGGTCGAGGAGCTGCTCGCCGCCATCGACGCCGAGGCATGGCCGGAGAACCTCCCCCTGCCGCTGATCGTCGAGGAGCCCGGCTGACCGGCTCATCGTCCGCGCCCTGTCCGCCAAGCTTTCCTAGGCTTCCGGCGATGGCAGTTATGAACGGATCCGGCGATGTCCGCCCTAGGGCGAACCGGATATACGACGAGGCTGCGGCGCAGGTCCGGTCCGGACAGCTCTCCGGAGACGCGATCGAGGCCGTCGCCAGCCAGATAGAGTCCATGATCTCCGAGTCGGACAACGAGGTCGTCGCCGAGGAGGTCCGTTCAACGGCCTCGGCTCTGCGCGAGCTTCCGACGTTCGTCGAGATGGACCGCAAGTACGAGCCGACCCGCGATTCCGGGCTGCTCGACCAGGCCGACGAGATCTTCGCCTGGGGATGGGGACGGGACCTCGTCGCCGAGGCTCGGCTGGACCGCGCACAGCAGGCGTATCGCCGGCTCAACGCGCTTCCCAAGGGCGGCCCGGAGGAGGAGCACGCGATCTCGGGGATGATCAACGAGGTCGCGGAGCGTATTTACGCGATGGGAGGTGAGGCCTGATGGCCATTGACATGTCGAGGCTCCGGCCGGACCAGGTGCGGGACCTCATGGACCAGGCCGACCTCGCGGCGCTGCAGCACTTCATGGAGGGTGGCTTCCGGGCCGTCTACGGCAGCGTCGCGGTCAACGCGCTGGGAAGGCTCGACGCCGGCGAGACGCCGACCGTGGTGATCGCCCCCGAGACTCGTGGCGGCGTCCGCATCCACGACGGTGTCGCCGAGATGAGCCCGGCGACCGCGACGGCGCTCGTCAACCACTTCCGGCGGCGCGGCGCGCCAGAGCCGACACCGGAGCTGGCGAGCGCCGTCGACTCCGTCCTCGGGGCGGCCATGCGGCAGCGCCTGGGATCCGGAGATCCGACGAGGGCCGCCTTCGGCGCGGCGTACATGACCGATCCCCACGTTCGCGAGGGAATGCTCACAGAGCTGGGTATGTCTGAGCTCGCCGAGCAGCCTCCCTCCGTGATTCATCGCCGCCGCACCGCCGCCGCGGAGACGATCGTGATGGGACTGCACACGATCAGCGGCAACGACAGCGACCGGGCTCTGACCGCGGCGCATCTCGCGCAATTCGGCGCCGAGGCCCCGGAACTCGCCGGATTCCTCGCGCTAGGTGGTGATCGATCCGAACTCCGGGGGCACCTGGACGATCCGGCAGCGGAGGAGGCCCGGATCGGCGAGCCCCTGCGCGAGGCCTTCCAGGCGATGGAGGACGACGAGGTCGGCATCAACGCCCGGCAGCAGCGGGGTGACCAGGTCCAGCTGGGCCGCCTCGATGGAATCAAGGCCGTGACGCAGGTCCAGATGCGCCTCGTCGACACTCGCCAGAGGGTCGCCATCGGGAGCGAGGATCTCGCCGACCAGCGGATGAGTCCAAACCAGGTCGAGACGGAGAAGGCCAAGATCGAGGCCAAGGCGGCGTGGAGGGCGACGAGGGTGCTCTACGGCGCCGGGAAGGCCGGGGCGTACGTCTGGGCGACCGGAGCGGCCGGCAGATTCGGGATGGCATGGCTCAAGGAGAAGCGCGAGAACGCGATGGAGCACATCCACCTCCCACAATTCGAGTCCGGCCGGGCCGCCAGGCGAGAGGCCCCCATCTCGGCTGACTTCTTCAGACCCCCGACGCCACCGGCACGAGAAGCCCCACAGCCGGAGGCCGACGGCATCGGGATGTGATCGACCGCAGCGTAGCTGCATGAACGTCGACTGACATCGGACCCCGGCGACTGACGCGATGACTGTGTCGACCGCTGGGGTCTCACTATGCCGCGAATCAGCCAAGCGCCTGCCGCCACTGTCACGGCCGCGGACAGTACCGGCGACTCCGCTCGCTCCATTCCGACTGTGGTATGACGGCAACGGCGCCCGACCTGAGATCGGATTGTCGATCTGCACACGTCGTCCTTCACGATTGTCCCGGCTGTGCACCGGTCCGGGACACAGTCGAGCGCACTCGACCACACGACACTGACCGGTTATTTCGCGCACCCTTCTCTCACCATTAACCAGCCGACGAGAACAATGGTTGTGGTGGGCCACAACCTCTCACGCAGCGCCGTTCAGCGGGAGATGTCGCCCTCGCATGCCGTCGTTCGACGGCGTCAACGGCGAAGTGGAGGCTCCCCGAATAAAGGCTCGAACCCATGAGCTCCGGATCGAGCGGTCAGGGCTTCACGGTCCGCGAGCTCCTCGCCTGCGTCGGACTGCTGGCGGTCTGGTTCTGCTCAGGGGGCATCCTCTGGCTAGCGGCGACGGTCGCCGGTGGTCACCCGACCGGATTCCTCGGCTGGCCGGTCGTAGCCGTACAGAGCTTCCTCGGCTCCGACCGCCATCAGTTCCTCCCGTGGCACTGGGTGGGGGCCGCGACCATCGTCAACCCCGCCACCTTCTGGGCCATCGTCGGGATCTGCGTCGCCCTTCTCGCCATCCCCGCGGTCCTCGGCTTGGGTATGTGGCGCGGATCGATCCCGGTTCCCGCCCTGCGCGCCCGCCTGCCGCAGCACGCGACCTGGGGCAGCCTCTACAACCTCGCCAACCTGATCGTGAGCTCCCCGGGTCAGCTCGGCCGGCTCACGCTGGGGTGGCGCGGTCCGTCCCTGCTCGCCGCCGAGCCGGGTGCCTCGACCCTGGTCTTCGGACCCACCCAGAGCGGCAAGACCTCAGGCCTGTGCATCCCCGCCATCCTCGAGTGGCAGGGCCCGGTGGTCGCCATCTCCATCAAGCGCGACCTGATCGACAACACCGCCGGCTGGCGCCAGCGCAGGGGCCGGACCATGGTCTACGACCCGGTCGGCGCCACCGATCTGCCATCGATGCGCTGGACGCCGATCACCGGCTGCGCCGACTTCGACGCCGCCTGGCGGATGGGCGACTGGCTCTCCTCGGCCATCGACAAGGGCAAGGGCGGCGGCGACTCCGACTGGGCCCACTGGCGCGACGCGGCGCGGCGCCTGCTCGCCTCCGGCCTCTACGCCGCCGACCAGCTCGGCGCCTCGACCCAGGAGCTCCGCGCCTGGATCGACGACGGCAGCGGTGAGTCGCTGCGCCACGCCCTGAGCCTGGTGCCCGACTGCGACCCCGCGGCGATCGAGGTCTACCAGAGCATCCAGGAGCGGCCCGAGAGAGAGCGTGGCTCCTGCTACAGCACCGCCCAGCGGACGCTCTCGGTCTTCCTCGAGCGCAAGGCCGCGGAGTCGGCAGAGGGCAACGACCTCGATCCCAAGGAATTCCTGCTGACCGGAGAGAACACGCTCTACCTGGTCGCCCCGCTGATGGACCAGGAGCGGCTGCAGATGCTCTTCATCGGCATCATCAAGCAGATCGTCGACCAGGCCACGCGGCTCGCTCAGAAGACGCCGACGGGCCGGATCCCGCAGCCACTGCTGCTGGTCCTCGACGAGCTGGCCAACACGGCGCCGATCGAGCGGCTCCCGCAGTTCCTCTCCACCGGCTACTCCCAGGGCATCACCGTGATGGCGATCTTCCAGGACATGGCGCAGATTCGCACCCGCTACCAGGACCAGACGGAGACAATCATCAACAACAGCCGTGCCAAGGTCTTCCTCAGCGGTATCGCCGACATGCAGACGCTCCAGCTGGCCAGCCAGCTGGTTGGCCAGGAGCGCCACCGCCAGTTCACCTACAGCTCGAGCGGCTCGGGTGACGGCCACAGCTACACCACCTCGCTTCGCCAGCTGCTGCCGCCGGAGGTTGCGCGGCAGCTGCGGCCGGGATCGGCGCTTCTGCTCTACCACTACCTGCAACCCGCGGTGCTGGCGATGCGGCCCTGGTTCAAGAACCGCGAGCTGCGCCGCCGCGCGGCCACGCCCTACATTCCCGAGGCGTCCCGGATCGTGGCCTGACGGCCGATCCCGATGAGCGTCCGCATGACGCCGCCGGGGAAGCGCGGCCGCTGGTTTCCCAAGGGCCGGCTGCTGACCTCGTTCCTTGCCGTCAACGTGCGTCTCTATCGGCTGTTCCGGGGCCGCCTCCTCGGCCCGCCGATGCTCCTCCTGATCACGACCGGAGCGAGGACTGGGGCCGAGCGCGTGGTCCCGCTGCGGTACTTCAAGGACGGCGACGACGCCTGGCTGGTGATCGCGTCGGCCGGGGGCGCGGCCCGCCATCCGGCCTGGTACCGGAACCTCGCAGCCCATCCCGACGACGTCTGGATCGAGGTCGGTGGAAGACGACTGCGGGTCACGGCGGAGTCGTTGCACGGGGCCGATCGGGAGGAACGCTGGCGCTGGATAACCTCGACGGCCGCGAACTTCGCCGCCTACGAGCGGAGCACGGACCGGGAGCTCCCGGTGGTGAGGCTCAGACCCGCGGAGTGACCGGCCACGCGAATCAGAGCTGCGGCACCGCTCTGATCTCCGCGATCGCGGTGGTCGCCAGGATCGCCACCACGGCGGCGGCGCCGAGCGCCGCCTGTGAGGTGGGCGCCGGCAGACGGAGGGCCGGTGCCAGCAGCGCCATCGCGGAGACGGTCAGGCTCACCACCACCACCACGGCGGTCAGGAGCAACTGCCACAGCAAAGGCCTTCCGCCCGGCGCCCCCTTGACCGCGATCCAGCCACGAACCGCGCAGCAGAGGACGGGGATCGGGTAGATCAGGGTCGAGGCGGCGAGGGGCGCCTGATCGACGTACAGCCAGCCGGCGTATTCCGCGGCGAGCAGGGCCAGAGCCCAGAAGAGCGTCGCCGGCCACCAGCGGAGCACCGCCACCACGTAGAGGGGTACGGCGAGCAGGCCCAGCCCGAGGAAGATGCCGGGCGCCCCGATGAGGGCCGGCAGGATGACCGCGACGAGGAGGAGGACGAGCCCTCCCGGGGTCCGCCACGATTCACGCCGAGAACTCGCCTGCACCTCCTTGTCTCCGCTCCTGAATGTACCGACGCGGGGCTCCTCGCGCCCGTCGATTCCGTCCCCTCGCGAGGCGAGCCCCGAACACTTGACCGACGAACGGCCGTTCGTATAAGCTCGCCTGGCAGCCATGGCCTCCGTCCCACCATTCGATCCAGCCAGCCTGCCGGGAGACGTCACCCTCGACCACCACCTCCCCTACCTCCCGGGCGAGTACGCACCGCTGCCGGACGACCTCCGGCCGGAGCTGATCGCCGCCCTCCGCGAGCGTGGCATCGAGCGCCTCTACGTGCACCAGGCCGACGCCTACGGGGCCGCCAGGCAGGGGCGCAGCCTCGTCGTCGTCACCCCCACCGCAAGTGGGAAGACCCTCTGCTACAACCTGCCGGTCCTGCAGCGCCTGCTGGAGCGGCCGACCAGCCGCGCCCTCTACCTCTTCCCCACCAAGGCGCTGGCCCAGGACCAGATGACGGAGCTGAGGGAGCTCGCCCAGCGGCTCCCCATCGACCTCCACGTCGACGTCTACGACGGGGACACGCCGCCCGGGCGGAGGGTGCTGGTCAGGGACGGTGGCCACATCGTCCTGACCAATCCCGACATGCTCCACGCCGGGATCCTCCCCCACCACACCAAGTGGCGTCGCCTCTTCTCCTCGCTCGACTACGTCGTGATCGACGAGCTCCACACCTACCGGGGCGTGTTCGGCAGCCAGGTCGCCAACGTCCTCCGCCGGCTCCGGCGGATCTGTGCCTTCTACGGATCGGACCCGACCTTCATCTGCGCGTCGGCCACCATCGCCAACCCCGACCAGCTGGCCGAGCGCCTGCTCGAGCGCGAGAAGATCGAGGTCATCTCCCGCAACGGAGCCCCCCGCGGCGAGCGCCGCCTCATCTTCTACAACCCGCCGCTGATCGACCGGGAGCTGGGGATGCGCCGCAGCTCCCTGCTCGAGGCCAAGCGCATCGCCACCCCCTGGATCGCCAAGGGCACCCAGACCATCGTCTTCTGCCGCAGCCGGCTCCAGGTCGAGGTGATGCTCAGCTACCTGCAGGAGGCGCTGCTGCCGCGGCTCGACGCGAAGCGGCGCGTGCGCGGATACCGTTCCGGCTACCTGCCCCTTCAGCGCCGCCAGATCGAAGCCGGGCTCCGGTCGGGTGAGGTCCAGGGCGTGGTCACCACCAACGCCCTGGAGCTGGGCATCGACATCGGCTCGCTGCAGGCGGCGGTCCTGGTCGGCTACCCGGGCACCATCGCATCGACCTGGCAGCAGATGGGCCGAGCCGGCCGGCACTCCGGCGCGGTGGCCGTCTTCGTCGCCTCCAACTCGCCGCTGGACCAGTTCATCGTCCGTCACCCCGGCTACTTCCTCGACGCCAGCCCCGAGCAGGGCCTGGTCGACCCCGACAACCTGCTCGTCCTCGCCGGCCACCTCCAGGCCAGCCTCTTCGAGCTGCCCTTCGCCGATCACGAGCGCCTGGGCGGGAGCGAGGTCTCGGAGCTGCTCCAGGTCTTCGAGGAGGACGGCGTGGTCAGCCGGTCCGGCGAGCGCTGGTACTGGTCCCACGACGCGTTCCCGGCCGAGGGCGTGTCGTTGCGCCGGATCGCGGCCGACAACGTCGTGATCGTGGACACCTCGCAGGCGCGGCCCTCCGTCATCGGCGAGATGGACCAGTTCTCGGCGCCGGTCTTCCTGCACGAGGAGGCGATCTACCTGCAGGAGGGGGCCCAGTATCACGTCGACCGGCTCGACTGGGAGGGCAAGAAGGCGTACGTCCGGCCGGTCGACGTCGACTACTACACCGACGCCCAGCTGGCCGTGAACGTGCAGGTGCTGGAGACCTTCGACCATGAGCCAGGCTCGGGCTGGGACCGATCGCAGGGCGAGGTCAAGCTCTCCTCACTGGCCAGCGTCTTCAAGAAGGTCCGCTTCCACACCCACGAGAACGTCGGCTCGGGTCCGATCAGCCTGCCCGAGCAGACCCTCCACACCACCGCCTACTGGACGGCGATCGGCGAGGACCTGTGGATGATGCTCGGCCGTGAGCGCATGGAGGCGGCGCTGCAGGGCGTCGCCCATGCCGTCCGCACCGTCGCCGCACTCCGTCTGATGTGCGACCCGAGGGACCTGGGCGCGCTGAGCGAGGTCAGGTCCCCCGCGACCCTTCGACCCACCGTGACCGTCTACGAGATCTACCCCGGAGGGGTCGGCTATGCGCGCGAGCTCTACCGCCAGCACGACCGGATTCTGAGGGACGCCTGGGACCTGATCCGGGACTGCCCCTGCCGCGACGGCTGCCCCTCCTGCACCGGGCCCAACGTCGTCGATGGAGTGAAGGAAGCATGTCTGCAGTTGCTCTCCGCGAACGCCTCGCCAGTCTAGGAGCGCGTCCCTCCACCCGTCCCCGCCCGGAGGTCACGCGACGCCCCCCGAGCGGCTTCGAGGCGGTGCCGACGCCGTTCGGGGTGGGCTGGCGCTGGATGGACATGGAGCCGATCGGCCGCCTGCCCGGCGAGGTGCCCACCCCCGATCACGCCTACCTCGACACCGAGGCGACCGGGCTCGCCGGTGGCACCGGCACCCAGATCTTCGCCGCGGCAGTCTGCGTGCCCACCCCGGCCGGGCTCCGCGTCGTGCAGCTCTTCACCCCGGAGCCGGCGGCCGAGCCGGCCCTCCTCTATCTCTTGAGTCAGGAGCTGGAGGGAGTGCAGGCCGTCGCCACCTACAACGGCGGCAGCTTCGATCTGCCCCTCCTCCGGACTCGATGGATCATGGCCCGCATGGCGGGCGAGTTCCAGCACCCGCCGCACGTCGACCTCCTGCCCATGACCCGTGCCCTCTTCCGCCAGCGCCTGGACTGCTGCACGCTGCATACGGTGGAGGAGCGACTCCTCGGTCTCGAGCGGGAGGTGGACCTCCCCGGCCACCTGGTCCCTCAGGCCTACTTCGAGTACCTGCGGCGGGGCTGGAGCCCGCTCCTCGAGCCGGCGCTCGCCCACAACCGTCAGGACGTGCGCAGCCTCCTCTACCTGCACGCCCGCCTCCTCCGCCGCAGTCAGGGTCAGGACGCCGACATGGCCGGGGCCGACTGGCTCGCCCTCGGGCGGCATCTCGTGCGCCGGGGCCGGAGGGCCGACGGCTGGCGGGCGCTGCGCAACGCGGTGCGGGTCGCCGACGGACCGGCCGCCGGCCTCGCCGCCATCCTCCTCGCCCGCGGCCTGACCCGGCGTCGCCGCTATGAGGCCGCGGAGCGCCTTCTCGCCGAGGCCCAGAGGATCGCGCCGGACCAGGCGCCGGTTGCGATCGCCCGGGCCAAGCTGCTGGAGTGGCGGCTGGGGGAGATCGATCTGGCCCAGCGGATCGTCGCCGAGGAGCTCCGCGCGCTGCCCGCCGAGAGCGGGCACCGCTATGACCTGGAGCGACGGCTGGCCCGGCTGACCATGCGCCAGCGAGGACGGCGCCGGACCGCCGTCCCCGCCTGAGTCGCCTACCCCGACAGCTCGGTCGAGTCGACCACCCGGGCGCCGGCCTCGCGCATCTCCTCCAGGGCGCGGTCGCCATCGCCGGGCTTGACGTCGACCGCGCCGATGCCGTCGCGGAGGACGGTGACGTCGAAGCCGGCACCGAGGGCGTCGAGAACCGAGGCACGGACGCAGTAGTCGGTGGCCAGACCGGCGACGAGGAGGCGGCGCACGCCGCGCTCCCTCAACCACCCGGCCAGGTCGGTGCCGTCGAAGGCTGAGTAGGCCTCGCGGTCCGGGTCGCTGCCCTTGCTGAACACCTCCTGAACCAGCGACCGGTCGAGCGCGGGATGGAACTCGGCGCCGTCCGTGCCCTGCTGGCAGTGGGGCAGCCAGATCCCCCCGCGGGAGCGGAAGGAGATGTGGTCGGAGGGGTGCCAGTCGCGGCTCGCGACGACGATCGGGGCCCTTCTCGCGACCGTGTTCGCGGCGCTGAAGATTCCGTCGCCATGGGGTACGGCCAGCACTCCGCCTGGGCAGAAATCGACCTGTGGATCGACGATCAGGAGAGCGTCGGTTGGTTCGTAATGCGACACCATCGGCTGTATTATTGGCGCGTCATGGACCTCACTCAACCCGTGCTGCTCACCGCCGAAGGACTTGCCAAGCTCAAAGTGGAGCTTGACGAAGTGCAGCGCAAGCGGGGCGAGGCCGCCCAGCAGCTTCGGGAAGCGTCTCAGCCCGGGGACGTCGAGGACAACCCGGAGTACGAGCAGGCCAAGGAAGAGCTCGGGCGCATCGACGAGAGGATCTACGAGCTCAAGGAGATGATCGGCCGGGCCCGGATCATCGAGAGCACGCACAACGGCGTGGCCGGTCCCGGCTCGACCATAGAGGTCGAGGACGAGGAGGGCGAGAAGACCGAGTATCACCTGGTCGGCGCGGTGGAGGCCGATCCCGGCCTCGGTCGAATCTCGGTCGAGTCGCCCGTCGGCCAGGCCTTGGTCGGCAAGAAGCAGGGCGACAGGATCAGCGTCGTCGTCCCCGCCGGTACGATCGAGCTCATGGTCAAGGCCGTTCGTTAACCAACCCGGCGCAACCGGGGATATGCTCGAACCGTGGACACATCGCGTCTGTCGGATCGGACGACGATCGGTCTGATCCTGCGCCGGGCGGAACGATCGGCCAGCCTGACCTGCCTCAAGTACCACGACGGCTCGAGCTGGCAGGAGGTCACCTGGGACCACATGCGGACCCTGATCCTCAGGGTCGCCGGGCACCTCGTTCGTGAGGGTGTGGAGCCCGGCCAGAGGGTGGTCCTGCTCTGCCACAACCGCTATGAGTGGCTGGCGTGCGACTGGGGCATCCAGGCCGCTGGTGCCGTCACCGTGCCCATCTATCCGAGCACCACCGCCACCGTGGCCGCCAGCATCATCGCCAACTCGGAGGCGGTCCTGGGCATCGCCGAGAGCCCCGAGCTGGCCGCCAACCTGGCCCCGCTGCGCACCCTCCTGATCGATGGCGAGATCGCCACCTGGCTGAAGGAGGACGCCTCGGAGGTGGAGATGGAGCAGGTCACCCAGCGCCTGGAGCGGCTCGGGCCGGACGACCTGGTCACGATCGTCTACACCTCGGGAACCACGGGCCTGCCCAAGGGCGTGATGCTCGCCCACCGGAACCTGGTCGACATCGCCCACGGCTGCCTCTCCGAGTTCGACATCTCCGCCCGCGACACGGCGCTGTCGTACCTGCCCTTCTCCCACGTGCTGGAGCGGATAAACGGCATCTTCGTCGGCGCCACGGTCGGCGCCAGCGTCTGGCTGAGCCGCGGATCCGACCACCTGATGGAGGAGATCCAGGAGTGCCGCCCGACGCTGATGATCTCGGTGCCCCGCTTCTATGAGAAGGTGCACCAGGCGGTCATGGCCAGGGTCCGGAAGGAGACGCGGTTCCGCCGGGCCCTCTTCAACTGGGCCATGGGACAGGGCCGGAAGCATGCCCGTGGTCAGTCGGCCCCGCTCCTCCCCCTGGCCGAGCGGCTGGTCCTCTCCGCGCTGCGGGAGCGCCTCACCGGAGGCAGGCTGCGCTTCTTCCTCACCGGCGGCGCGCCGATCTCGCCGGACATCGAGGAATTCTTCTGGGCGCTCGGCGTCAGCATTCTCCAGGGCTGGGGGATGACGGAGACCTCTTCCGGGGCGACCAGCAACACGCTCGCCCACCACCGGTACGGCACGGTGGGCCGGCCCCTCGGCGGCGTCGAGCTCCGGCTCGACGCAGATGGGGAGATCCTGGTCAAGAGCCCGGGCAACATGCTCGGCTACTTCCACGACCTGGAGAGCACGGCGGCGACGCTGGAGGACGGCTGGGTCAGGACCGGCGACGTCGGTGAGATCGACGGGGACGGCTACCTGCGCATCACCGATCGGAAGAAGGACCTGATCAAGACCGCGGGCGGCAAGTACGTGGCGCCGCAGGCGGTGGAGTCGGAGCTGCAGCAGGATCCGCTGATCGAGCGCGCGATCGTGATCGGCGACCTGCGTCCCTACGTCACCGCACTCGTGGTGCCAGACTGGGAGGCTGTGCGACACGAGCTTGGGATCGACGGCGACGAGACCGATATGGCCGCCGACGGTCGTGTCCGTGCCGCCCTGCAGTCACGGATCGACCGGGCCAACGGCACGCTCGGCCAGTGGGAGACGGTGAAGCGCTTCGCCGTCCTCGCCCACGACCTGCAGGAGGAGAACGGCGAATTGACACCGACGCTGAAGGTCAAGCGCCGCGTGGTCCAGGAGCGGTATGAAACGGTGATCAACGATCTCTACGACGCACCACGTGAGGCGACCGTCTGATGGCGGTCGATCTCTCCGAAGTCCACTGGGCGCTGGACCGGCTCCGGCGCCAGCTGTGCCACTGCGGCCTCAAGGGTGAATGTCTCGGCTGCCGCGGAGTCGAGATGCTGCGCGCCCAGGTCGAGGCGGTGGCCTCGGCGGCGAGCCAGCCGGTGCTGATGCAGGTCGCCCAGGAGGCTGCCCTGAAGGACATGGCGACCCGGTTCGAGAGCATGGCCGAACGGCTGATGGACGACCCGGAGCTGCGCCATGCCGCTGAGGAGATGCAGCAGAAGGTCCTCTCCGACCCCGAGGCGCGCCGTCTCCTCGAGGAGCTGATGCGGCGGCTCGGCCCGCCCGGAGGCCAGGAGCCCTGATCTCGAGGCGGCTGCGCCTACCGGCGTAGCCGCCCGGACCCTCCGGGGGCGATCCAACACCTGCGACCGCACGTCCGTCGTCACCGGTATGGACCGGCGCGGCCCTGAACGCCGCCGCCTTCCAGTTCCTTTCGGACGGGCCGGCGAGAGTGACGTGTTGCCAGGCTGGCGGCTCCGGACGCCGTTCGCCGCCCTGCTCACGTCACGCCTGATCTCCGTGCTGGGGACGGCGATGTCGCAGCTGGCCATCCCCTGGCTGATCCTGACCCGAACCGGCAGCCCAGGCCTGACCGGTCTGGTCGGCTTCGCCGAGATGGCGCCCTATGTCGCCCTCCAGATCCTCGCCGGTCCCATCGTCGACCGGTTCGGAGCGCGCCGGACCTGCGCCGCCGGCAACGCGGCGGCCGCGGTGGCGACGGCGGCGATCCCGCTCTCGATCCAGATGACCGGCCTGCATGTGCCGCTGCTCGCCGCCGTCGTGCCGCTGGCCGGCGCGTTGCGGGGTACGGCCGACTGCGCCAGCAACGTCCTGGTCCCGCGCACCGCGTCCGGCGGCTCGATCGGGATGGAGCGGGCCGCCGGGCTTTCCTCCGCCGCCAGCCGCGCCGGCCTTCTGATCGGAACTCCGCTGGGTGGCGTTCTCGTCGCACTGGTCGGGGCCCCCGCCGTGGTCCTCCTGGACGCCGGGACGTTCGCCGTTGCGGCGGTGCTCGGCGGGGGTCTCATCCCCGACGAGCTGACGCCGGCCGAGTCCCCCGCGCAGGACGCCGGCTACGTCCATCAGCTCGCGGAGGGGTTCCGCTTCCTCCTCGCCGACCACCTCCTGCTCGGCATCGTCGCCATGGCCGCGATCACGAACCTGCTCGACCAGGGCCTGACCTCGGTTCTGGCGCCGGTGTGGGTGCATCGCCAGCTCGGGGATCCCGCCGCGCTCGGCGTGATCTTCGGCGTCTCCGGAGCCGGCTCTCTGATCGGGTCGGTGGCGGGGCCCCTCCTGAGCACGAGGCTCCCGCGACGGCTCACCTGCGGCATCGGATTCCTGCTCGCCGGCGCTCCGACCTTCGCGGTGTTCGCCCTGGCCGGCACGCTTCCCCCGGTACTGATCGTGATCCTGTTCGCGGCGACCGCCGGGGGGGCCATCAACCCGATCATCGGAGCAACCCCGTACGAGCGGACCCCGCCGGGGCTCCAGGCCAGGGTCCTGGGCACGGTCATGGCCAGCACCTGGCTCACGATTCCCTTCGGCTCGCTCCTCGCCGGCGCTCTGACCGGCAGTCTGGGCCTCCGCCCCACGCTGGGCGCCGCCGCCGGCGTCTATCTGATCACGACCCTGGCCCCCTTCATCCTTCCCTCGTTCCGCGGCATGGAGCGCCCGCGCTGAGGTCCGACCGGCCGTTTCCTTCAATACGGGGAGGGGACTCCCGTGTTGGGATGGGGGCATGAACGCTCCCGATCTCGACGACGCCACCGCCTTCATCGCAGCGAATGCGCGGATCCTCGACCAACGCCGGTTCGAGCGGCTGTTCCAGGACGGCGGACCGACCGAGGTGCGCGACGCCGTGGCCGCCTACCGCAATGCCGACGGTGGCTTCGGGCACGCTCTCGAACCGGACCTCCGCGATCCGGCCAGCCAGCCGGCCGCGACCGAGATGGCCTTCCGCATGCTGGACGAGACCGACTCATGGGACGACGAGCTGGTCAGGGCCGGCTGCGACTGGCTCGACGCCGTCGCCCCGGCCGAGGGTGGCGCCGCCATGGTCCTGCCCTCAGTGTCCCGCTGGCAGCACGCGCCCTGGTGGGTGCCCGCGCCCGGTCCCTCCGCCTCCCTGATCCAGACCGGGATGATCGCCGGAACCCTCCACGCGCGGGGTGTCCAACATCCCTGGCTGGAGCGCGCCACCGACACCATGTGGAAGCGCCTCGCCGACGTCGCCGAACTCGGCGCCTACGACATGTTCGGCATCCTCCGGTTCCTGCAGCACGTGCCCGACCGCGAGCGAGCGGTCGAGGCGTTCGACCGGATCGGCCCGGTGATCCTGAGCCAGAACCTGGTCGACCTCGATCCGGAGGCACCTGGCGAGGTGCACTCGCCGCTGGATTTCGCACCTCACCCGGACTCGATCGCCCGTGCCCTCTTCGACCAGTCCGTCATGGAGGCCCACCTCGATCATCTGGCGCGCGGTCAGCGCGAGGACGGCGGCTGGATGTTCAACTGGCCGGCCTGGTCGCCGGCCGCGGAGCGCGACTGGCGCGGTTTCCTCACCGTGGACTCCCTCGTCCTGCTCCGCGCCAACGGCCGCGTCTGATCCCGCCGTGGCTCTGGGATCGCCCAGCGTCACGCGGGACAGCCAGGGCCGTTCGCGAGGTGCCCTGCCCGTACACTCGCCTAAGCATGCAGACGGCAATGGGGGCAGCCGCGGACGGCCCCGGCTGGAGCGACCGGCATGGGGTCGAGCTCTATGTCCGCACCTACTCGACGATGCTCCAGAGTTCGGGGTGGATCCGGCTCGAATCCCTGACCCACGTCCACCTCGGGATGGCCTCCTCGCTCCATTCGCTGGCGGCGTCGCCGACGATGGACATGGGCGCGCTGCTGTACTCGGTCCAGCGCCTGCCCAAGGAGATCGCGCGAGCGACGCGCATCGTCCTCGGCCAGAGCCCGCACCGCTTCCGGGCGGTGCTCGGGGAGGATGTCGACTCCTGGATCCGGGTCAAGGCCCCAGCTCGCCGCCGGCCCTGGTTCTGGAACGGAGAGGACACGCTCGCGGTCTTCCTCTCCTCACCCTCCGACATCGACGATCTGGTGCCCACCCTGGTCGCGTACCAGATCGAGTGGAACAAGCTCCACCGCGCGCTCCAGAGCATCTCGCTCGAGTCGGAGCGCGTTCGCGAGGCGGCCGGCGCCAGCGAGGGCGACTGGCAGCGGCTCAGGGAGGCCTGGGGGCCGGACTTCGAGCCCATGCTGGGCCGGATCCGGAACACCGAGTGCAGCCTATCGCTGCGCATGGTCGGCGGGTCCCACGTCGGCTTCGCCCGCAACGCCGGACGCTGGTGGCAGCCGATCCAGTCGGCCATCGACGAGATGTGCCTGACCGACGCGCCGGTCTACTTCGTCTCCTCCAACGTCCACAGCCTGGTCAACGTGCTCAGCGGCGTCGCCCTCTACTTCGAGGCCGAGATCCTCAGTCACACCGCGGACAGCGACGGCGAGATGATGGATGAGCTGCGGAAGCTGGAGTCGGGGCGCACACCGGCGTCGCGGGAGAACTGGCTCTACTTCGCGGCCCGGGGCATGTTCGACAGCCATCCCGAGGCCCACCGCCTACGCCGGCAGCGCCGGGAGCTCGAGGCGGACCTGGGCATCCGCCATGTCCAGCCGGAGCCCGGAGGGGTCGATTCGGCGGCCCAGATCATCAAGCTCAGCCGGCTCGACCCGAACCGCCTCGATCCGCGCATCGGCCCGGTCGATCCACTGGCGCTGAAGGCCTCCGAGGCATATGTCCTCAACATCGACTATCCGCTCGGTCTCGCCGCGTACCACCTGCTCCGGCAGGTCGCCGAGTCGGTGCCCTGGGTGGAGGGGGTCTACGTCATGGGCAAGGCGGCGACCCTGAACGGACAGGTCGGCGACGTCATGATCGCCAACGCCGTCTACAACGAGCACTCCGGCAACACGTACTGGCTCGACAACTGCTTCTCCGCGGCCGACGTGACCGACCATCTGTCCTTCGGATCGGTCCTCGACAACCAGCGCGCAGTGACCGTCCGCGGCACCTTCCTCCAGAACCGCGACTACCTGGAGTTCTACTACCAGGGCCGCTACACCGTGGTCGAGATGGAGGCAGGTCCGTACCTGGACGCGTCCTACGAGATCCTGGAGTCGGGACGCCACCCGATGAACGAAAACGTGAGCATGACCGGGCTCACCCTGGACCTGGGCATCATCCACTACGCCTCCGACACGCCCTACACGCAGGCGCGCACACTGGGAGCTCGCGGTCTTAGCTATCGGGGGATGGATTCGACGTACGCCGCCGCCGTCGCCGTGGCCAGGCGAATCCTCTCCAGGGAAGGAGCCTTACTCGAGGAGCGGTAGCGTTTGGCACATATGAAGTTCAGCCTGGTGCCGCGCGAGCGGCGCTTCTACGAGCTTTTCCGCCGACAGGGCGAGTTGGTGAGCCAGACGCTCGACGAACTCTCCAAGAGCATGCTCGAGGGTCGGTCGCGCCATCCCCGTCTGCGAGATCTCGAGCACCAGTGCGACGAGGTCACGCGGGAGATCTACGAGCTCATCAACCGTACCTTCGTCGCCCCCTTCGACCAGGAGGACATCATCTCGCTCGCCTCATCGCTTGACGACATCGTCGACCTCGCCGAGGAGATCGGCGACAAGATGGAGCTCTACCACGTGGGTGAGATCACACCGTCGGCGCGGGCCATGGGCGAGACGCTGGCCGACGCCGGCGCGGCTCTGAGCCGTGCGCTGGATGAGATCGAGGGGTTCGCCCAGCTGGACCGCTACCGGATCAAGGTCCACGAGCACGAGAACGAGGGCGACCGGCTCTATCGCGAGGCGGTGGCCGAGCTGTTCTCCGTCGACCGGCCCGCGGTCGAACTGGTCAAGTGGAAGGACATCTACGACCTGCTCGAGCAGTCGCTCGACCGCTGCGAGAAGACTGTCAACCTCCTCTCCACGATCTCGATCAAGAACGCCTGACCGCCGCATGCTCCTGGCCCTCTTGGTCGCCACCTTCGTGGTCGCGCTCGCCTTCGACTTCACCAACGGCTTCCACGACACGGCCAACGCGATCGCCACCTCGGTCTCGACCCGGGCGATGACGTCTCGCCAGGCGGTTGCGCTGTCCGCGGTCCTGAACCTGGTCGGCGCGCTCGTCACCGTGACCGTCTTCGGCGGGGCCGTCTCCAACACGATCGCCTCACTGCTGCCCCACCCGGGCCTGGTCATCATCATGTCCGGCCTGCTCGGAGCGATCGCCTGGAACCTGCTCACCTGGTCTCGCGGCCTCCCCAGCAGCTCCACGCACGCCTTCGTCGGAGGCCTGATCGGCGCCGGCGTCGCCGCCGCCGGAGGCCCGGGCGGCGTGCACTGGCACGCGCTGATCGAGGTCGTGATCGGCCTTGTCATCTCGCCGCCGATCGGATTCGTCCTTGCCTTCGCGCTGATGACGCTGCTCTACCTGGTTCTCCGCCGGGTGCGGCCGGCCCGGATCAACGTGAACTCCCGGCGTCTGCAGATCCTGAGCAGCGCCGCCGTCTCCTACGGGCACGGTTCCAACGACGCTCAGAAGTCGATGGCGGCGATGGCACTGGCACTGGTCGCGGCGGGGAGGATGGCGCACTTCCACGTACCCATCTGGGTGGTGGGCCTGTCGGCGGCCTCGATCTGCCTGGGCACCTACGCCGGCGGCTGGCGCATCATCCGGACCCTGGGCTGGCGAATCTACAAGCTGGACCCGGCCACCGGCGTCGCCGCCCAGGTCACCAGCGCCGTCACCATCCTGGTCGGCACCGCCTTCGGGTTCCCGGTGAGCACCACGCACGTGGTCACCGGCGCCGTGATGGGTGCCGGCGCGCCCCGCCGCCTGAGCCCGAGCAGTTGGGGCGTGGGTGCCAACATCCTGGCCGCGTGGCTGCTCACCATCCCCGCCGCCGGGGCCTTCGGCTGGGTCTGCTATGCGGTGCTCCACACCGCCCACCTCTGAGACCCGGCGGCATCATCACGCGGTGACGCCCAGCCGCTCGCGGCGCCGTATGAGCACGGCCGTCAGTCCAAGGAGCCCGAGCATGACCACCAGCAGCACCGTGAGCTCGACGCGGTGGGCGGTGATCAGCTCGCCCGCGAGGCCATGGCCGACGAGCGCGCCACCGACCAGGCCCAGGGTCTGCAGGTCGCCCCATCCAGGTGAAGAGGTCCAGCCGGCGACCACGTAGGCGGCGATCGCGGCGACGAGAGCCGACCCCAGCATGGGCAGGACCACGAGCGGGCTGCGCATCACGGCGAGATGGAGGTGACCCGGGCCGAATATCATCCCCAGGCAGAGGAACGAGGCGACGGCGGCGAGGAGAAACGGCGCCCAGGGCGGCGGCGGCGCGGTCCAGCCGAGGCGAGGGGCAGCGGGCGCGGTGGCGAGTGCGACCACGGCCAGGACGATCACCACCACGAGGGCGAGGCCCAGGAGCGGGAGCGGCGCCCAGAAGCCGGGGGCGATCGTGCTGTGGGTCGACAGCATCAGCAGCCCGACGCCGAACAGGAAGATGAGGGCGGTGACCGAGAGCCCGAAGCGGCCGAGGTAGGGTTCGCCTCGGCGATCTGGGAAGAGCAGCTCGGTCATGGCGATAGGGATGGTGACGCTCCACACCGCATGGTTGATGAGCTGGATCTCGGTGTAGGAGAGCGTGACCCCCAGAACCCGCGCACCCCACCAGTGGCCGAGTCCGCCATAAATCCCGGGGTTGAAGAAGCTCTGCAGGGCGAGCCCCTCCTCGACGACGCCATAGGCCGCGCCGAGCAGGAGGACGCTCACCCATCCCGCACCCCGACGCCGGACCGCCTCACGGACGAGGAGCGAGCCGGCGCCGTAGATGGGTATCACGACGACGAACGCCACGAGCCCGGCGAGCGAGAAAGAGATGTCGCCGACCATGACCTCGGCGACGAGCGGCGCGAGCAAGACCAGCACGATCACGGGCAGGGCGTGTTTCACCAGCCGATTACACACAGCGCCGGGTCGGCTTCGATATGGCCATCCGTCGATCCACGTGCGACGAAAGTCTGGTCCGTGATCGGATGAGTGCGGCGGCGGCTTCGATCAGGGGCCTGGAGGCCGCCGCCCGTTCACGCGACGACTTCGTGCTGGTCCATCTGGACCGCCTCTACGGATGACGGGCCGGCGCCGGCGACCAGTTACCCAGCCGAGGGCTGGGCGTAGAGCGCGGCGGTCCAGAGGGCCACCGCCAGCGAGGCTCCGATGAAGAGGGCGATCAGGAGCACCCGCTTCCAGTCGACGCCGCGGCGCTCCTCCGGCTCCTCGTCGCCGAAGGGGTACACGTCCTCCAGAGGTTCGACCTCCCGCCGCTCGGTGTCCGTGGACATGCCTCCCATCCTAATCAGATGCGAGCCGGCGCTCCGATCCGATCGAGACGGCCGCCCGAAGTCGATCAGGCATCGGTGCCAGAGTCCCGCCACCAGTCGTCGCCCTGGCTCAGGTAGCCGACGACCATACCGTGCCGGAGACCCTCGCGGCTGACCCGGAGCTCGTCCAGCCCGTAGAGCGATAGGATCTCGGCGAAGATGTCGACCCCGGCGCGCAGGGCCTTCACCCGTTTGGCGCTGATCCCACTGCGCTCCTCGACCTCCGCGGCGGTGCCGGTGTCAAGCCGCCGCCTGGCCTCGTGCAGATCGGCGACCGTCAGCCGGGCAGGGGGCGCCTCGGGATTGAGGATCTGGGGCAGGGTGCTGGCCGTGCCGCCGGTCACGACCAGGCGCTCGACCTCGTGGGCGGGCGCCTGGTCGAGGCGCTCGGCCACCAGCTGGCGGAGTCGCACCCGCTCGTCGCCCTGCGGCGGGTCGGAGAGCAGGCGGGCCGCGAAAGCGCCCGAGCCGATCCGGAGCGAGGTCCACTCGCGCATGTCGTCGGCCTCGGCCACGACCAGCTCCGTGCTGCCGCCGCCGAGATCGGCCATGAGCCAGGGACCGTCGACGGCGTTGCGCAGAGTGACCCCGAGGAAGGAGAGCTCGGCCTCGCGGCGGCCTGAGATGAGGCGCATCGGCACCCCGATCCGGTCCGACGCCTCACGAAGCAGCTCGGCGCCGTCAGTCGCGTTGCGGACGGCGGCCGTGGCGCTGGCCAGGAGGAGCTCGTACCCGTGCTGCCGAGCCTGCTCGAGCACGCTGTCCAGGGCGGCGAGCGCCTGGGCGCGCCCCTCCTCGCCGAGCAGGCCATCCCGGTCGACCCGCGCCCCCAGCTCAGGTATCTCGGCGTAGCGAGCGACGTCGTCGACATTCCCTTCGTCACCGACCTCGACGACGAGCACGTGCACGGTGTTGCTGCCGATGTCGACGGCGGCGATGCGCCTCACGACTGGAACAGCAGCTGGACCAGGACGTCGTCGAGCTTGAGCATGCCGACCGTGGCTCCCCGGGGGCCGGTGATGATCGCGACCGACGACTCGGTTCGGCGCATGTCGTCGAGCACGTCGATCAGTGTGCGCGTCCGGACGGTGCGGAGGACGGGGTGGAGCAGCGCTTCGGGGATGTGGTCTCCCCACCCACCCGTCCAGCGGCGGACCTCAGGGGCGAAGACGTAGCCCTGGACGCTGTCGATCCCCCCGCTGTGGACGGGGAGCCGGGGATGGCCATGGCGCAGCCAGGTCCGCCCGATCTCCTCCCTCGAGGCGCTCCGGTCGACGCAGGAGATCCGCTCCCGGGGGACCATGGCCCGCCCGGCGTCGAGGCGCCGCAGGCTCAGCGCCGCTCGGAACATGGCCACGTCCTCGTCCTGCAGGGTCCGCTCCCGAAGCGAGGCGTCGACGATGGCGGCCAGCCGCGCCGCGGACGGACCCTGCTCGCGGCGCCAGCCGTTCCCGACGCGTCCGGTCGGGGCCGGCGGCGGCAGCGCCAGCAGGGAGGCAACGCGATTGCCCTCGACCTGGTGCACGCGGAGCGTCCAGCCGCCCACGGCGACCTCGTCGCCGACCTCGGCCAGGCGGCCGAGCCGGTCCATCACGTGACCGGCGACGGTCTCGTACTCGCCCTGGGGCAGCCGAAGGTTCAGCTCCTCCTCGAGCACCTCGCCGCGGATCCCGCCGGGCACGATGTAGCCGCGCAGCGGGGCCCGGAGCTGTCGCAGCCGGCCGCCGGGCGCGTCCACCTCACCGACCACCTTCTCCAAGACGTCGTGCATCGTGATCAGGCCGGCGGTGCCGCCGTACTCGCCGACGACCAGGGCCATCCCCGTCGGCTCGCGGCGCAGCTGGCCGATCACGGTCGTCAGCGGCGCCATGGTCGGCACCGCCAGAGCCGGACGGCAGATGCCGGCGAGCTCGGTGCTGGACCAGGTCCGCTCGGGCAGCCGCGCGGCGTCGTTGAGGTCGACGATGCCGCGGACGTCGTCGAGGTCGCCGTTGTGGACCAGGTAGCGCGCGTGCCGGGTTGCCCCGGCCAGCTCGAAGAGCCGCTTGACGGTGGCGGTGGCGGGCAGCGCGTCGAGCTCTGTCCGCGGCACCATGACGTCCTCCGCGATCGCCTGCGGGAAATGGAGGGCACGAAGCAGGATGCGGCCGAGCGACTGATCCAGGTTGCCGGAGCGGAGAGCCAGCTGAACCGACTCCTCCAGCTCGGCGAGGGAGCGCACCGGACGGGCACGGCGGCGCGACACCGCGGTGGTAAGCAGATGTCCGAGGACGGCACCTAACCGGGATCGGCGGGAACCCCGGTCGAGCAGGGTGAGGCCGGAGTGGGTACTTGGAGGTTCGGCGTCCACGGGGATCGTGGCACAGGGTACCGCAAGGTCGCCGTGGCGCGGTGGCTATATTGGCTGGACATGCCTGAGACGCGAATCGAACGTGACTCGATGGGAGAGATGAAGGTTCCGGCCGACGCACTCTGGGGAGCCTCCACGCAGCGCGCGGTGGAGAACTTCCCGATCTCCGGCCAGCGCTTCCCCCGCCGCTTCCTCCGCGCGCTGGCCCTGATCAAGCAGGCTGCCGCCGAGGTCAACGCCGAACTCGGCCTGCTGGAACTCGACCGGGCCGCCGCCATCAGCGCCGCCGCCATCACCGTCGCCGACGGCGAGCATGACGACCACTTCCCCATCGACGTCTACCAGACGGGATCGGGAACCTCGACCAACACCAACGCCAACGAGGTCATCGCCAATCTCGCCACCCGCCGCCTCAACGACGGCACCCGCGTCCACCCCAACGACGAGGTCAACCGCTGCCAGTCCTCCAACGACGTCATCCCCACCGCCATGCAGCTGGCCGGGGCGATGGCGATGGCCGAGGACCTGCTGCCGGCGCTGGGCCACCTCTACGCTGCCCTGGCCGGCCGGGCGGAGGCCTTCATGCCGGTGGTCAAGACCGGGCGCACCCACCTTCAGGACGCGACCCCCATCCGGCTCGGGCAGGAGTTCCAGGGGTACGCCGGTCAGATCGAGGAGTCGATCCGGCGCGGCGAGGCGGCCCTTGCCGAGCTGCTCGTGGTGCCCCTCGGCGGCACCGCCGTCGGCACCGGCATCAACGCCCATCCCGAGTACGCCACGCGCACCTGTGCCCGTCTCTCGGCGCTGATCGGGCTCGAGGTGCGCGAGACCGACAACCACTTCCACGCCCAGAGCACGCTGGACCGGGTGATCGCCGTCGACGGGGCCCTGCGTACGATCGCGCTGAGCCTCTGGAAGATCGGCTCGGACATCCGCCTGATGGGGATGGGCCCCCGCGCCGGGATCGGCGAGCTGGCACTCCCCGAGACGCAGCCCGGGAGCAGCATCATGCCGGGCAAGGTCAACCCGGTGATCGTCGAGTCGCTGACCATGGTCGTGGCCAGGGTTCTCGGCAACGGCACCACGCTGAGCTTCGCCCAGACCGGCAGCCTGCTCGACCTGAACGTGATGATGCCGGTGGCTGCCGTCTCCCTGCTCGAGTCGGTCACGCTGCTCGCCACCACCGCCCGCAACTTCGCCGATCGGTGCGTCGAGGGCCTGGAGGCGACCGAGCGCGGCCCGGAGCTGGTCGAGCGGGGCCTGATGCTGGTCACCGCCCTGGCCCCCAAGATCGGCTACGACGCGGCGGCGAAGCTGGCCAAGGAGGCTCTGCGCTCGGGCCGGACGATCCGCGAGCTGGCCCGGGAGGACGGACTCACGGAGGAGGAGCTGGAGATCCTCCTCGATCCCGCCCAGCTGACCAAGCCGGGCCTCCACGGCGACGGGGGGGGCTGATCCCGCCCCGCCGCCGGCGGCTCAGACCGCCAGCTCGAGAGGGAGAACCGGTTCGCCCGCCAGCACCACTGGGTTGGGGGACGAGACCTGGAAGCCCATGCTCGCGAAGAACGCCTGGCCGGGGTGCAGGCGCGGGCTGACTTGGGCCCAGACCCGCGTCGCTCCGGCCCGGCGAGCCCGGCCCAGAGCGTGCTCGACCAGGCTGCGGCCGTGGCCCCTGCGCCGGAACGGCGGTATCACGACCAGCTGGTCGAGGTGGCAGGAGCCGGCGGGGAAGCTGAGCCGGACGGCGCCGACCAGGGTGCTGTCCTGCTCCGTGCGGTAGATCTCGAAGCCGCCGCCGAACCAGGCCACGACCTCCTCCCGTGAGGGCACCACCTCGCGCAGCGCGGCCGGGTTGAGCGTCGCCCCCGCGTCCTCCCAGGACCGCTCGTACAGCCGTGCGATCGCGGCGGCCTCGGCGGGATGCGCCGGAACCACGCGGTGCGAGGGGCGGAAGAAGCGCATCGCCGACGCCACCTCAGCACACGGACCAGGAATCGGCGTCGGTCACATTCCCTAGACTATCCGACTCATCGGCGGGCGCTTCCCTCACTCGAACGTGCCCACGACCTGGAGGTCGAGATGGACCGCGATCAGGTCCCCCGACTCGTCGAAGCTGCCGACGAAGGGGTACCGGCCGTCGCCCCAACCGGCCCGGCAGAGGATGGCGTTCTCGCCTCGCTCGGCCCCGGGGAGCTCGACGTTCGCAGCTCCCTCGCGGACCTCGTCCGGGTCGTCGAGGACGTCGTACCAGGGGTCGGGGCCACCTGCGAACACGTCGTCCTCCCAGGCCGACGGATCCGGCATCAGGCTGACCAGCGCGTCCTCGTCGACGAGGGCTACGGTGTCCGAGTCGACAGCCACGGCGCGGAACTCACCCTCGACCAGGTCCCCCTCCTCGTCGTCGTCCTCGTCGTCCTCGTCGTCCTCCTCCTCGTCGCCCTCGAGGTCCTCTTCACTTTCAGGGTCTTCCTCGCCCTCGGGGTCATCGACCTCCTCGGCCTCGTCCTCGAGCGCGAGCGGTGCGCCGTCATCGCCCTCACCCTCGGGGCCGAGCACCCGCCGGGACGACTCCTCACCATCGCCCAGGACCACGCTCAGATAGGCCTCGACCAGGTTCGACCCGTCGAGCCGGCCGCTCACGTCGGCCAGCGTCAGCCGCACCGGGTAGCGGCCGGGCGGGACCCTGACCCCGAGCCCATCGTCTTCGTTGGGGCCGAAGAGGTCGATGGCGAGCAGGTGCCCGCTGGCGACGGAGAGCTCGCCGCAGTCGACCACGCTCAACCCGACCGGCTTGCCGGCGAGTTCGATCACCCCTTCTCCGAGAGCCGCCCAGATGCCCCCGAACGGCCACGTCGGTTGCTCGTCCACGCTCAGGAACATTAGCGTTCCGGCACCCGCCGAGACGGGCCCGAGCGGGGCCGGAATCGCACCCGGGCGGAACCGGGCGGAAGATCAGGCGAAGAGGGCCGCCAGACGGGCCGAGGCGCACTCTCGGGCGACGCGCGAGATCAGCTCCCGGTCCTGCTCGTAGCTCATCACCACGAGCGCCTCCTCCGGGGTGAGCCAGCGGAGCACATCGACCTCGTCGCCGGGCTCGAAGGTCCCCGAGACCGGCCTCATCAGCCAGTAGAGGACGGTCTTGTCCCTTCCCTTGCGGTCCACGTAGCTGGTCTCCCCGACCGGCTCGAGCAGATCGCAGCGCATGCCCGTCTCCTCCTCCACCTCGCGCAGAGCGGCGTCCAAGGGCTCCTCACCCGGCTCCAGCTTGCCCTTGGGCAGGCTCCAGTCGTCCCGGGTCGGCCGGTGGATGATCGCCACCTCGAGGAGCCCACCGGGGCCCGCCCTGCAGACCACGCCTCCTGCGGCGCGCACCGGCGCCGTCCCGTTCATCTCATCCATCCCCGCAACTCCTTGCTGTCCAGCCTCCGCCATGTCTCACCCCAGGTCAGGCGGACCTGCTCCGCCCGCCCACGCTCGATGCCGGCCAGCTCGCCGGCCACCCAGGCCACGCGACCGGAGGCATGCTCGCGTAGCCAGTGCTGTGCGGTGACGCTGTCCTGCAGCTCGCCGAGCACGGTCTGCAGGCTGGCGGCGACCTTGGCGTACCTGGCCGCCTTGGGTGCGACCGAGGTCCCGGCCTCGGCCGTGTAGCGCGTCCGCTTGGCCAGGATTCGGATGCGGTGCAGGGACGCGTCCTCCGGCTGCTCGGGGAGCGCCTCCCTGGCCCGGCGCAGGCGCCGCCAGCTCTTCCGGGCCAGCCCCGGGACCACCTGAGCCGCGGGCCGCGTCGCCTCGTCCAGCAGCGGCGGCTGCTGGGCTGCGCCGATCAGCTGGTCGAGGAGCTTCAGGTAGCGTGACGTGTCGATCGCGGCCCGCATCCGGTCCCTCGCCGCCCTCTCCTCCGCGTCGAGGGTGGCCAGCAGCGCCTCGGCCTGATCACGGTCGTCGGCCGGGAGGACCGCCGCCGACTCGCGAAGGCGCCCGCCGAGGACCTCGAGGTCGCGGACGGCGCCGAGCTCGCCGGCCAGCCAGCGAAGCTCCTCGCGTGTCCCCTCCACCAACCCGGCGTCGAGCACGGGCCGGAAGGTCTGCAGGTGTGAGCGCATCCGCCGGGTCGCGACGCGGGCGTCGTGGACGGCCTCAGGGTCGCCGCCCAGTCGAAGCATGGGGTCGTTGAGGATCAGCGTGCGCAGCGACGAGGCCATCGCCGCGCTCAGCAGCTCGCCGGCGGTCGGGTTGCTCGAGCTGGGCTGCGGCCGGACCTCCGGCGCCTGGCTGGCGGCGCCGAGGGCGCGGCGCACGGTCGACGTGGGATCGACCTCGACCGCCCCCGCCGCGCGGAGCTCCTCGACCGCGGCGTCCACCTTGTCACCGGGGCCCGCCACCTCCAGCTCCCGAAAACGTGTGACGACCCGGCCGTGGCGAAGGACGGCGATGTCGTCGTCGTACAGCTCCAGCCCGTCCAGCGGCATCTCCCGGCGCCACGTGGAGAGCGTCACCGTCGATCGAGGCTTCGCGCAGCGGAGCAGGGCGGGCAGCAGCCGCAGCGCCGCCTCCGGCACCTCGCGGGCCAGCCCGGGAAACTGCAGCGGCGAGGAAGCCAGCGGCAGACGAAGGGTCCACCCACCACCCTTCTCGTGGCTGAGATCCGCCCCCCAGCGGGCCAAGCGCAGGTCGGGAGTGTCCCAGTACTGAGCCTCGAAGCGGTGCTCCCGGGGCTCATCGGGCTCCGCCTGGATCGAGCCGTCCTCGAACGACGGCAGCCGGAAGATCTGACCGACGAGGAGCCTTACCCGGCGCTCAGGCGACACCGCCACCGGTCCCGAGGGGATGGGCTCCACGGTGGGCACGCTCCTGAGCGAGTTCCTGCAGGCGGACTTGGGCGTTGAGACCCTCCTCGGTGGGGACCTTGTGCCAGACGCCGTTGGCGCGGAGCTCCCAGGCCTGGACGTCATCGGTCAGGAGCAGGTGCAGGATCTTGCCCAGCCGTTCCTCCAACTTCGCCCCACGGACGGGAACGATCTCCTCCACGCGGCGGTCGAGGTTGCGATCCATCATGTCCGGCGAGCCGATGTAATAGCGGAAGCCGCGGCCCTCAGTGCCGAACCGGAAGATGCGGGAGTGCTCCAGGTAGTCGCCGACGATCGACCGTACGCGGATCCGCTCGCTCAGGCCGCGTACGCCGGGGCGCAGGCAGCACATGCCGCGAACGACCAGGTCGATCTCGGCGCCGTTCGCCGCCGCCTCGTAGAGGACGTCGATGATGCCCAGGTCGGTGAGGTTGTTGACCTTGATCACGATGTGCCCGTCGGGCTGGGCCGCCTCCTCGCGGATCAGCTGGTTGAGGCCGGGCCGAAGGCTGAGCGGCGCCACCAGCAGCTGCCGGTAGCTGTTCTGGCGGCTGTAGCCGGTGAGGAAGTTGAAGAGGTCGGAGACGTCGGCGCCCAGGTCCTCATTGCAGCTGAGCAGCCCCAGGTCCTCGTAGGCGCGAGCGGTGTTCGGGTTGTAGTTGCCGGTGGCGAGGTGGACGTAGCGCCGGATGGTGTCGCCCTCGAGCCGCACGACCAGGGCCGCCTTGGCGTGCGTCTTAAGGCCGACCAGGCCGTAGACGACATGCACGCCCGACTGCTCGAGCTGCTGGGCCCAGGCGATGTTGGCCTGCTCGTCGCCCCTGGCCTGGAGCTCGACCAGCGCCACCACCTGCTTTCCCGCCTCGGCAGCGCGCACCAGGGCCATGGCGATCGGGCTGGCCGGGCCCGAGGTCCGGTACAGCGTCTGCTTGATGGCCTGGACCTTGGGGTCGTCGGCGGCCTTCTCGATGAAGGCGACGACGGTCGAGGCGAACGAGTCGTAGGGATGATGGACGAGCACGTCCTCCTCGCGGAGGGCGGCGAAGATATCGGTGGGGCCGGTGGTGCTCGTCCCACCCCGCTCGAGCTCGGGCGGCGTGACCGGGGCCAGGTGGTGCAGCTTGAGCTCAGGGCGCTCGAGGTCGGCCAGGAAGTCGACCGCGCCCAGGTCGAGGGGGCCCTCGATCTCGTACACGTCCTCGTTGCGCAGCTCGAGCTCGCGGACGAGGAGCTGCCGGACGCTGACGGGCATATCCCGATCGATCTCGAGCCGCACCGCGTCCGCCCGCCGGCGATGGCGCAGCAGCTCGGCCTGGATCGTGACCAGGAGGTCGTCCGCCTCGGAGTCGCGCACGTCGAGGTCGTTGTCCCGGGTCAGCCGGAAGACGCTGTGACCGATCACCTCCATGCCGGGGAAGAGCTGATCCAGATGCTCGGCGATCACCTGCTCGAGGGGGACGAAGCGGGTCCCGTTGGGCAGCGAAACGAACCGGGGCAGGAGGTCGGGCACCTTGAGACGGGCAAAGCCAGGGCGCCGGTGCAGTGGGTCGCGCACCCAGACCGCCAGGTTCAGCGAGAAGTGGGAGATGTAGGGGAAGGGATGGCTGGGATCGACCGCCAGCGGGGTCAGGACCGGGAAGATGCGGCTGCGGAAGTAGAGGTCGAGGTGGGCGCGATCGGACGCGTCCAGGTCGGCCACGTCCAGCACCCTGATGCCGGCCTCGGCCAGCTGCGGGCGGAAGTCGTCATGCCAGAGCCGCGTCTCGCGCTTGATCAGGCGCAGCACCCGGCGCCGGATGGCGCGCAGCTGCTCGACCGGCGTCCGGCCCTCCGGCGACGCCAGATCCGGCGCTGCGGCCAGCTGCTCCTTCAGGCCGGCGACGCGGATCTGGAAGAAGTCGTCCAGGTTCCGGACGAAGAAGTGCAGGCAGCGAACGCGGTGGAGGAGCGGCAGCGACGGATCCTCGGCTCGGGCGAGGACCCGGGTGACGTAGTCGAGCAGAGACAGTTCGCGGTTGAGGTAACGCGAGCCAGCCGCCCCCGCTTCGGTGGAGGCGAGCACCTCGACTTCTGATGCCATCTCCTCAATCTAATGCGCCGAGGTTAAAGTTCAGCTAAATCTGGCCGGTCGCGATCGTGGCACGGCACGGCATACAGTGTGCCCCGTGGTCCACGAGGCTCCTCGCTCGAGGACGCCACAGCTGGTTGCCCTCGGCTCCGTCGCCGTCGACGCCCTCCTGGTCCTCGCCAAGCTGACGGTCGGCACGCTCACCGGCAGCCTCGCCCTGATCAGCGATGCCGCCCATTCCGGCCTGGACCTCGTCGCCTCGGCGTTCGCCCTGGTCGCGATCCGGGCGGCGTCCAAGCCCGCCGACCGGGAGCACCCCTTCGGCCATGGTCGGGCGGAGAACCTGGCCGCCTTCTGCGAGGGCATCGCCCTCCTCGTCGCCGCCACCGTGATCGCCTTCGAGGGCGTCGGCCGCCTCCTCAGTAGGGGCGCCCCGGTCGACGTCACCTGGTACGCCATCGCGCTTCCGGCGGCGACCGTCGTCATCGAGAGCGTGCGCTCCACCGTCCTCCGGCGGGTCGCCCGCACTTACCGCAGCCCGGCGCTGGCGGCCAACGCGCAGAACCGGGCGTCGGACCTCCTGGCCTCGGTGGCGGTGCTGATCGGCCTGATCGCGGTCCGCCTCGGCCTGCACTGGGCCGACGCCGCCGCGGCCCTCCTCGTGGCCGTCGTCATCGCCCGCTCCGCCGTGCTCCTGGTCTGGCGCTCGGGCGACATCCTCATCGACCGGGCGCCGAGCGACGTGGAGGAGGCGGTGGCGCGGATCATCGAGCGCGTCCCCGGCGTCAAGGAGATCCGCTCGGTCCGGATCCGACGCTCGGGCGCCGGCCTCCTCGGCGACGCCAGGGTGGCGACCGAGCGCCTGCTCTCGATGGAGGCGGCGGGCGAGCTGCGCAACCGCATCCGGACCGCGCTCGCCGACGGCTATCCCGATCTGGATCTGACCGTGGTGACCGAGGCCCAGGCGCGCGAGGAGCAGCTGGTCGAGCGGGTGCACGCGGTGGCCGAGCGCGTCGACGCCATCCACGACCTCCACAACGTCACCGTCGAGCTGGAGCAGGACGGCAGCCTCCACCTCAGCATGCACGCCAAGCTGGACGGCGGCCTTACCCTCGCCTCCGCCACCTCCGCCAGCGCCGACCTGGAGCGGCGTTTGCGTGAGGAGTTCCCGGGTGTGTGGCGCATCGACGTCCACCTCGAACCGCTGGAGCCCGACCTGGTCAGGGGTCACGACGTCACCGGTGGGCGCGAGGACCTGGCTCGTGAGGTGCGCCAGATCGTGAACTCGCACCCGGCGGTGCTGGGCTGCGAGGACGTCGAGCTGAGCGCCCGGGGCGGGCGGCTGGTCGCCCACGTCGTGGCCCGCATGCCCGCCGACGTGACTCTGGACCGGGCCCACGAGGTGGAGACCGATCTCGAGACCCGCCTGCGCCAGCGGCTCCCCGAGCTCCAGGGCGTGGTCGCCCGGGTGATCCCCGAGGGGGCACCGGTCAGGCCGGACCCGCCTCCTGGGCCGCGGTGCTGAACGTGATCTCGTAGACGCCGCCGCTGAACCGGGCCCGATGCACCCAGCCCAGGTGACGCAGCAGCGAGAGCATGCTCTGGTTCTCGGGCAGCACGATCAGGGTGAAGGTCTCGATGCCGGCGTTCCTGGCGATCTCGGCGAGCACCAGCAGGAGCGCTGAGCCCAGGCCCTGGCGCTGCTCCTCGTCGGTGACGGCGACCGCGACCTCGGCCGCGGAGTGGTCGGCGATGCGGTCGTAGCGGGCGACGCCGACGATGCGATCTTCGGCCGTGACCGCGACCAGAGCGAAGCGGTCGCGGTAGTCGACCTGGCTCAGGCGCTGGGCCAGGGCCTCGGGCAAACGCTTCAGGGGCGAGAAGAAGCGGAAGTACACGCTTCGCTCGGACATCCGCGAGAAGGCGTCGTGCAGCCCGGCCTCGTCGTCCGCCCGGATCGGACGGACCAGCACCCGCCGGCCGTCCCTGAGCTCGACGGTCCGCTGCTCGCGCGCCGCATCTGCACCCATCTCAGGCGTCACCCGTTCTCAGACTGCCACAGCCGGCCTCGACGCGTGTGGCATCCGGGACCGCCCTCGTGTTCTACTTGCTGGTCAAATGCACGAGGAGAGGAACGGAATCCACACCCTCGACCCCATCGCCGGGGACGTGCTCGCCAGCCTTCGCGGCCACCATGTCGCGGACGAGCGGGAGCGGCGGTCGGTCCGGCTGACGGAGGCGGCGCTGGAACTGCTTCCCGAGCCCTTCCGGCGGGAGGCGGGTCTGGGCCACCTGACCGCGTCCACGATCGTGGTCAGCGAGCTCGGCGTCCTCCTCCACATCCACAAGCGGCTGGGCATCTGGCTGCAGCCGGGCGGTCACATCGACCCCGGCGAGCGGCCCTGGGACACGGCGCTCCGCGAGGCCTGGGAGGAGA
Source organism: Candidatus Dormiibacterota bacterium (assembly GCA_036272915.1). Classification (GTDB taxonomy): domain Bacteria; phylum Chloroflexota; class Dormibacteria; order Dormibacterales; family Dormibacteraceae; genus DATAXV01. Next base: position 15,315 of record DATAXV010000147.1, on the reverse strand, counting down.
CCGGGGTCGCGGCCGTGCACCCGCAGTCCGGGCCGCTGCTCATCCACGTCGACGTCATGCCCGCCGCCAACGAGCACGTCCACTACGACGTCCGCTACCTGACCCTGGCCCCGCCGCTGAACCCCAAGCCCCCGCCCGGGGAGAGCCCCCAGGTGCGCTGGTTCGAATGGGACGATGCGTTCGCCGTGGCCGATATCGGGCTGGCCGGCGCCCTCCATGCCGCTCGCCGGGCGCTGGACGCGCGGCCGGCGACCCGGCATCGAACGCCGGTCGGCTGACGCCCCGCCGGCTCAGGCGATCGGAGAGGACCGGTCCCCGATCAGCTGCCGCTGGTGGTCTCGGAGGGCTGACCGCTCGCCACCACCTTGAACGTGTCCCACATGCCCAGCGAGATGTGACCGGGGATGAGGCAGGCGATGCGGTAGGTGCCCGGGGTGCTGGCGGTGAAGGTGAAGGTCTGGGTCTGACCCTTGCTGATGCCGGTGGTCGGGTTGCTGCCCTCCGCACCGGGGAAGGCGGGGCTCGTGCTCGACGCGCCGACGATCGCGCAGGAGTGGTTCATGGTCGCGTTGTTGGAGCAGTCGACCGTGACCGACCAGCCCTGCGGGATGGAGACGACGAGCTGACCCTTGGCCGCACCGTCGAAGTTGAAGCCATCGTTGGCACCGGTCTGGGCCGCCACCAGCTTCAGCGTCACCGACTTTTTGGCGCTGTCGATGACCAGGTCGCTGGCCGGCTGGTTGCTCGGAGTGCTCGGACTGGGACTCGGGCTCACTCCCGGGCTGGGGCTCGCACTCGGGCTCGGCGTCGGCGTGCTCGATGAGCCGGAGCCCGCGGGCACCGGGGCCGAGGTGTTGAACCCGGGCTGGAGCTCGCCCGACCCCTGGGAGCAGGCGGCGAGCATGAGCAGCGCGGCGACGGAGAGCAGGACGGTGCGGACGGTACGTGCCATGTTCGCCCGCCATTCTGACACGGTCCGGAGAACGGGGAACGCGCCGCAGCTTGATGGACTAATGTCGGTGGACATGCCCTCACCCCTGCTCGGCGGGCGACTGCCCCACCTGCTCTACGGCGGCGATTACAACCCCGAACAGTGGCCGGAGGAGGTCTGGGCCGAGGACGTCGTCCTCATGCGCGAGGCGGGCGTCAACCTCGTCTGCGTCGGCATCTTCTCCTGGGCGCGGCTCGAGCCGACGCCCGGCACCTTCGAGTTCGGCTGGCTGGATCGCGTCCTCGATCTGCTCCACGGCGGCGGCATGTCGGTCGCCCTGGCCACCGCCACCGCGTCACCCCCACCCTGGATGGCGCACCGCCACCCGGAGTCGCTGCCCCAACTCGCCGACGGCACCCGGCTCTGGCAGGGCGGCCGCCAGCAGTACTGCCCGAGCAGCCCCGTCTACCGCGAGCACGCGGTCCGTCTCGTCGAGGCGCTGGCCCGGCGCTACGGCGATCATCCGGCCGTCGTCGCCTGGCACGCCGGCAACGAGTATGGCTGCCACGTCCCCGCCTGCTGGTGCGACGTCTCCGCGGCGGCGTTCCGGAACTGGCTGCGGGCGAGGTACCAGACCCTGGAGGAGCTGAACCGGTCCTGGGGGACCGACTTCTGGTCGCAGCGCTACGGCGACTGGGAGGAGGTGATCCCGCCGCGGACGGCGCCGACCTATCCCAACCCGGGCCAGCAGCTCGACTTCCGCCGCTTCTGCAGCGATGCCCTCCTCGAGTGCCTCACCGCCGAGCGCGACGTGCTCCACCGGCTGACCCCGGAGCTCCCGGTCACGACCAACCTCATGGGCCCGTACGAGCATCTCGACTACTGGCGGTGGGCGGAGGAGCTGGACTTCTGCTCGCACGACTCCTACCCCGACCCCGCCGACCCCGGCTCGTACGTCGACGCGGCGATGGCGCAGGACCTCATCCGCTCGCTGCGCGGCGGCGATCCGTGGCTGCTGATGGAGCAGACCCCCGGCCGCGTCAACTGGCGCCGGCGGAACGTGGCCAAGCGGCCGGGCATGATGCGCCGGTGGAGCTACCAGGCACTGGCCAGAGGAGCCGACGGCACGCTCTTCTTCCAGTGGCGGGCCTCCCGCGCCGGCGCCGAGAAGTTCCACAGCGCGATGGTCCCACACGGTCCGCTCGACCGATCGCGCACCTGGGACGAGGTCCGGCAGTTGGGATCGGAGCTGTCCGGCCTCGACGCGGTCATCGGCACGCGGGTCGAGGCCACCGCGGCGATCCTCGTCGACTGGCCGAGCTGGTGGGCGCTGGAGCTCCCCTCCAAGCCCTCCGGGGACGTGCGCCTGCTGGAGCAGATCGGCGACTGGTACCGGGCACTCCACCGCTGCGGCGTGACCGTCGACTTCGTCAGAGCGGGCGCCGACCTGAGCCGGTACGCGCTGGTCGTGGTGCCGAACCTGTACATGGTCGAGAGGGAGACGGCGACGCGGCTCGAGAGCTTCGTCGAAGGGGGCGGCACTCTGGCCGTCGGCTTCTTCAGCGGGATCGTCGACGGCTTCGACCAGATCCACCTGGGCGGGTACCCGGCGCCGCTGCGCCGGTTGCTCGGCGTCATGGTCGAGGATTTCCGGCCCCTCGCCGAGGGCGAGCAGGTGGGGCTGCGCTTCGGCGACGGACCGGTGGCGGCGACCGGGTCGCTCTGGAGCGAGATCGTCCACGCCGACGGCGCCGACGTGCTCGCCACCTACGCCGAGGGTGAGCTCGCCGGCCTGCCCGCGATCACCCGCCGCGGCGGCGCCTACTACGTGAGCACCCGCCTCGACGAGGGCGGCCTCCTCGGCATGGTCCTCGCGCTCTGCGAGCGCGCCGGTGTCCGCGGTCCCCTCCCGGTGCCGCCCGAGGTCGAGGCCGTGGTCCGTTCCGGGGAGGGGCGCCGAATCCTCTTCCTGCTCAACCACGGCGGGGCGGAGACCCCGGTGGCGGTGGGCGAGGGAGCCGAGGTCCTCATCGGGACCCCGGCAGATGGGGAAACGATTACCTTGGAGCCGGGGGGCGTCTCCGTCATTCGCCTAACCTGATGACGTCCGTGCCCCGAAGCTCGGGGTTAATCTAGAGCCGAGGGGAACGAGGTCGCGGAAGGGGGTGGGCGGTCGGTCCATGTCGCATCCGGTTGCATCGGTGGAGGTGAGGGTGTCGGCGCCCCGTCGGCGCGATTCGACGTGGACGGCACCGCGGTCATGAACGTCTTCGCCACGGTGGGCCGCATGTTCCGTGGCGCCCTCTGGCGCGACACGAACTTCCTTCGTTTCTGGTTCGGGCAGACCGTGAGCGAGGTGGGGACCGCGGTCACGCAGCTGGCCCTGCCCACGCTGGCCATCGAGCTGCTCGGGGCCAGGGCCTTCCAGGTCGGCATCCTGACCGCCCTGCAGATGCTCGCCTACCCCCTTCTGAGCATGGTCGCGGGGGTCTGGGCGGATCGCCTTCACCGCCGGCCGATCCTGATCGCCTGCGACTGCGCCCGGCTCGTCGTCCTCGCCTCGATCCCGCTCGCCTATGCAATGGGCGTGCTGACCATGGCCCAGACCTACGTGGTCGCCCTGGTCGTCGGGATCTGCTCGGTCTTCTTCGACGTCGCCTACCAGTCCTACCTGCCATCCCTGGTGCGCCGCGAGGACCTGGTCGAGGGCAACGGCAAGCTCACCGCCACCGGCTACGTCGCGCAGGTCATCGGTCCCGCCCTGGCCGGGTTCCTGATCCAGGCGTTGCGGGCACCGCTGGCGATCCTGGCCGACTCGCTCTCCTACGTCGCCTCCGCCGTCAGCGTCGCCACCATCGGCCGGCCTGAGCCTCCGCCCGAGCCCGGTGGCGCGGCCGGGAGCGGCTTCGGCGTGGAGCTGTCCGAGGGCGTCCGCGCCGTCTTCGGCCACCGCATGCTGCGGGCGCTGATGAGCGCGGGCGCCACCGCCAACCTCGGCGTCTCGCTGATCGAGGCGGTGATCCTGGTCTTCGCCTACACCCGACTGCACCTCACGCCGGCTCAGGTCGGGATCATCTACGGGCTGGCCAGCCTGACCGCCGTGGTCGGCTCCTCGGTGGCGGGCAGGATCGCCGACACCATCGGCCTCGGCCGGACCATGACCATCGGCCTGCTCTTCCTCCGCTCGGGCTACCTGCTCTGCCCGCTCGCCCTGGTCTTCCACCCCGCCCTGGTCCTGGGCGGCATCATCATCGTCACCCGCTTCTTCGAGCCGATCTTCAACGTCAACTCGATCAGCCTTCGCCAGGCCGTGATCCGCAACCGCATCCAGGGCCGCGCCAACGCCGTCTACCGCACCTTCAGCTGGGGGGCGATCCCGATCGGCGCCTTCCTGGGCGGGATCCTGGGCACGGACATCGGGCTGGTGCCGACGCTCACGGTCGGCGCCGTCATCGCCACGCTGAGCGCGATCTGGCTCCTCGCGGGACCGCTTCGCACCTCTCAGAGGACCGCCGTCGACGGCGGCTGACCGCAAGCGGGAGGGAACGGCCATGACCCGGCCCTTGCCTCGCGCCGTCACACCTCTCAACATGGGAGCCGCGTCCGCGATGCCGTCCCTTCGATCAGGAGGTTCCATGGAGCAGCTTGAGCCGAATCCCGCACTGCGAGACCTTGACGCCCTCGTCGGCGACTGGACCGTGGAGCTCTCGAACGCGGCGTTCCTGCCCGATCCCTCCGCCACGGCGCAGATCCGCACCTCCTTCACCTGGGCGGAGGAGGGGGCGATCCTGGTCATGCGCCAGGGCGACGAGCCGCCCAGGCCCGCCTCGGCGCTCTGGCTGATCGGCCGCGACGAGGCCGCCTCCGAATACACGATCCTCTACTACGACGCTCGCCCCGTCTCGCGGGTCTACCGGATGACGCTGGTCGACCGGATCTGGACGATTCGGCGCGAGGCACCCGGCTTCTGGCAGCGGTTTCGGTGCGAGCTGGCGACGGACAGCCGGGAGATGAGCGGCTCCTGGGAGAAGTCCACCGACGACGGCGGCACCTGGGAGCACGACTTCGACGTGACCTATCGCCGGGAGGCCTGAGGGCTCTCTGAGGAATAACGCTTACAAAGTTGGAGGGACGAGGAGCCGGCGAGGTGCGATGGTGTAGTTCCACTCGCCATGAAACGCATGTGGCCGAACCCCGACCTCGGCAAGCTCACGGTCGGAGACCGAGGTATGGAGCGGATACTGGCCGAGGTCTCGTTCGGCGTGGACGCGAAGACCCTGCTTGGTCGTCGTCGCCGCGATCAGATTCACCACCACCTCATGGCTGACGAGCGGGCGGCCCCGCCAGTTCATGCTGATGTGCGCGAACAGCCGATGCTCGATCTTGTTCCACTTGCTGGTCCCCGGCGGAAGGTGGCAGACCGTCACCTCAAGCCCGGTCTCATCGGCGAACCGCCCCAGTTCCACCTTCCACAGACGGCTGCGGAAGCCGTTGCTGCCCCCGCTGTCACAGGAGATCAGCAACTGCTTGGCGGCTGGATAGGCAGCGCCGCCATCGCCGTGCCACCAACGTCGCAGGCTCTCCACGGCGAAGCTGGCCGTGTCGTGGTCCTGGCCGACGTTGACCCAACCAACGTTGCGCTCGATGTCGAGGACGCCATAGGGAATCGCCTTGCCCAACTCGGGGTCGATGAAATCGTGCACCCGTACCGGCACCGGCTGACCCTTGGGCCGCCACTCCCTGCCCCCGTTCTTGAAGTCGCCGACGAGTTCCTTCTTCTTGGCGTCGACCGAGACCACCGGCAGGCCTGACTCTCGAAACTCGCGTGCCTGCTCGTTGAGGTAGCGGAACTGGGCATCGCGGTCGGGGTGTTGACTGCCCTCGCGGACCTTGACGTTCGCCTGCAGACTGTAGCCCGCCTCGTGCAGCAGTTTGCCCACACTCTCGGCGCTGACCCGATGGCCGCCCCTGGTCAGCGCCAGTGCCAGTTGGCCGGTGCTCTTGCAGGTCCAGCGCAGGGGCGACTCAGGATCGCCTCGAGAATCGGGATCGAGGAGTTCGTCGAGGGCGGCGGCGAGACCAGGGTCGGTTACCGAGAGCGGCTTGCGCCCGGCACCCGGCGCCCGCACCCGACCCTCCTCGATCGGCGCCCCATCCAGCTCCTCGAGTCCCTTGTAGATGGTGGGACGGGAGACGCCGGTGGCCCGGGAGACCAGGACGATACCGCCACGCCCCAGATCACGCGCCTCGGAGGCCGCCCACAGCCGTCGCTGTCGTTCGTTGAGATGAGGGGAGATGGCCGCGAACCTGCTCGACAGCGACGCCTCCGTTTCCACGCCCCGACTATATCCGCCTCCCCCAAGAATGTCATCCTAATTTATTGGCTCACCCTAAGTGGTCGACGGCGTTGAAGCGTGAGGGGTCATGGTGGGCAGGCAACTGTGTGTAGCCGAACAAATGGCGCGCCCGTTGGAAGGTTCGACTTGCAACCGAGCCAACCAACGGAGACGCGCCTTTTGCCCGCGGCCGCCTGCAGCAAGGCTGTCAGGCGTACCAGGAGCGCACACAGCCGCCTGAGGCCTGGCTCGGCGCGGAGGCTTCCGCGGAGCAGGGGCTCCGGCTGGAACCAGGCGCCCTGCCTCATGCCTATGTGCTCGCCAACGGACCGGGTCCGGAGCTGGTCCGCGCGGCCTCGGTGGCGGCGCGATCGCACCTGATCATGGCCGCTCCCAGCGTCATCGACGAGCAACGCATCGCGAGCAGGGCGGCGGAGATCCACCAGGCCGAGGTGCAGCGCCAGACGGAGGCCTCGACCACGGTCGCGATCGAACAGGGCGTCTCGCGCTCTCAGGAGCGCCAGGCTGAACGCCCAGGTGGCCGTGAGGCAATGCGCGCTGACCCGTCTGGATCCGGATCCGGTGGGAGCCGGCGCTGATGTCGAAGCGATTCTTCATCACGGTCAATGCCGACGTCGCCGAGGGCGTCGCCGAGCTCGCCCGACGGTGGGGTCGTCCGCCGACCACTGCGGCTGGCATCCTCCTCGCCGAGGCGGTCGACCGCGCCCTGCATCCCCCGGTCGACGAGGTCGCGCAGCTGCAGGCCGCGGTGAGCGAGCGCGACCGGCTACGGCGCCACGTCCACGAGTGAGCCAGCACCACCTCGAGCGGTCCGGCGCTACGAGTGGCTGATCGAGGATCTGATGGCCGACGGTCCCTGGTGGGAACCGGTGGCTGCCTCGCCTCCACCAGCTGATGGGCCGCGGGCTGCAGCAGCCCACCAGCGTGGTCCGCGACGGTCGCGGATACCTCGAGCTCGGTCGTCAGCTGCTCCCGCCGATCGAGGTCGAGGGTGGCGAGACCATCGGCTGGCGCTCCGCGGACTACCCGGCTCGCGCGTGGGCGCTCTGGGAGGTCTCCAGGGAGGAGCGGTGGCGGGAGCTCGCTGCCGTCTGGGAGCCGGTCGTCCGCCACCTCGCCGAGGCGCTGTGCCTGCTCGAGGACACCGCCGATGAGGGCGACGCCTACCTCCGGTTGCGCGCCAAGGACGAGATCTCGGGGCCGTGGTTGACCGTGCTCCGGGCGATCACCGGCGAGGAGGACCCCGGAGAGGTGCCCAACTACCCGGTGGGGGTCAGCTGTCGCATCTTTAGGGACCAGGTGAGGATCTAAGAGATCGGCAACCTGCCCTGGGTCGATGACGGAGGGTACGTCGACGGCCCTGGGCAGGGCTTCCACGTCGGTGTTGGCTGGTACCCGGAGCGGGTGACCTTCATCGCCGTCACCACTGAGGAGCCCCCCTACTACCAGGAGCTGGTCGAAGATCCGGAGCTCTACGACGAGGAGATCGGACGGCTGAGAGGCGAGATCCTCGCCGGCGGCGAGGTCATGGATGTCCTCAGCGTCGAGGAGCTCGAGGGCCGGCTGGGCTTCGAACTACCCGCATCGGTCCGCGATGCGCTCCGCCATGACCAGGTTGAGCACTATGCGGGCCGCGCTGGTGAGGCGCGAGAGGAGCTCCTGGCTCGGCTGCGAGAGCCTGGGCAACGCGAGGAGCAGGGCAGCCGCTGATAACGAGAGCTGAGTTCTGGTTGGCGCGTTGCGGGCCACATGCGCACCTCGATGGTGTTGGACTCGATCGAGATGGCTCGCTGGGGTCGCGGGCACCATCACCCCGACTTCAAATGCGATTCGGATGCCGGATCGCAGTTCACCAGCATCCGCTACGGCGAACGGTTCGCGGAGATCTGCGCCGTCCCGTCGATCGGCTCGGTCGGCTCGGTCGGCGACAGCTACGACAACGCCCTGACCGAGACGGTCAACGGCTACTACAAGGCCGAACTGATCCGCGGTCGGGCTCGCTCAGGTCCCTGGAAGACGGTCGAGGAGCTCGAACTCGCCACGTTGGGGTGGGTGCACTGGCACAACCATCAACGACTACACAGCAACCTCGACGACCTACCACCCGTCGAGTTCGAAGCGAGGTTCTACGCTACCCGTCAGGACGACCAGGTCCTGGCTCGATAACAAGGCGCCAGAACCTCCATCAATCCCAGCACGATTCACGGATCTGGAAGCGCGGGGGTTGGGCCGGGCGGTGTCATTGTGTTTCCTTGCCGAAGATTTGGAGGCAGTCGATGGCCGGATCAATCCAGGCCGCGTTTGCCGGGGGCCCGGAACGGCTTGGTGTGGATGGCGCGACGTGAGTAGCCGAGATCGTTGATTAGGTGGCGCCGGACGCGCTGGATCGTTCTGGCCTCGCCGGCGAGATACACCTCGACACCTTGTTCAGGGAGCGGGAGCGCTCGTACCGCGTCCTCCAGCGCAAATGACGGTGAGGCTGGGCGGCCGTCGCGTTGCACGCGGATGACCGTTGCCGTGTCGGGAAGGTCAAGATGGTCGGCCGTGGACTCGGCCTCGACTACGACCTGTGCGTCGCAACCGGCTGGCAGCGCGCCGAGCATCGCTGAGAACGCGGCAAAGGAGGTTTCCTCTCCGACAAGAAGTACCTGCCGGGCGTCGGGCGCGATTGCGAATTTGCCCTCGGGCGGTCCGACGACGACCGCGTCGCCGGGTTGCACGCTGCGCATCCACTTGGCTCCCGGCCCGTCACCGTCGTGGGCCATGACAACCAGTTGGTAGATGCCGTTCTCGGGGTCGTAGTCGGCAAGCGAGTAGTCGCGCATCGAGTTCAAGAGATATGGCGACAGCAAATTGGTCGGGTCGGAGAGGTCACGGAAGGCGACGCGAATGTGTTGGCCCGGGGTCCAAGGGCGACCGCGTAGCTCCTTTCCGACGATGGTGACGCTCCGCATCCGTGGGGTTCGTTGCGCAACGTCTGTGACCGTTGCGCGCAGCGACCAGGGAATCAGCGACCGCGGGATAGGGCCTGGTCCAGTCTCGGTCGGGCTCACTGTCGAACCATCCCTATCGCTTGTCAACGAGCATCGTCGTGGACGGTTTCTGACCAGGCATGCCCGATTCCTCTTGGACCTCCCGTGCCCTGCCGGGAAGGAACGGAACGACCACGAGCGGGATCGCGCCTAGGGCGAACACCCACCAGAAAGTCCCGGTGAACGCCGTAAGTCGCTCGTGTCGTGTGATCGCGTCGTTGAGCATGGTCTGCAAGATCACGGAGACGACGGCAACTCCGAACGGCGATCCCACACGCTGCACGATGCTGAACGCGGCGCCGCCTCGGGGGGCCTCGTCGTGGGAGAGGCCGGCGAGCGCGAGCGACAGAACAGGGAACGAGGATGCGCCGAAACCCACTCCGATGAGGAGTTGCCCAGCCAGAAGCACAACCGTGTCTCCGTCGGCGCCTGCGCGCGCAAACGGGAGAACACCGATCATCATCAGGACCGTGCCGCCGCCGACGACGATGCGGCCGGCGAGGTTGGCGGTCAACCTGCGCATGAGTCCGAAGTAGAGCATCGTCCCCACAGACTGGGGGACGAGGAGGAGTCCGGTGTCGAGCACAGACTCGCCACGGACGATCTGGTAGTAGAGGGGCAGGATCAGCATGAGCGCATACAGCGAGAACCCGCTCATGAACGTGATGACGCTGCCGACTCCGAAGCTCCTGCGTGAGAACACGCGGACATCGATCAACGACGCATCGGTCGATCGCAACGAGTGCCCGATGAACAGGGAGATCGGCGCCATCCCCGCCACCAGCGGCCCCCAGGCGTCGGGCGTAGCGAAGCCACTGCCGCCTGCGGCTTTGCTGACGCCGAAGGCGATCGCTACGACTGCTGGCGTCAGCAGCAGGAAGCCCGTCACGTCGAAGCGCTGGTCCTTCTGACCCGGAGCCGTCGGGATTAGGACGTATCCGAGGACGAGCGCGGTGACGCACACCGGCACGTTGACAAGGAAGATCCAGTGCCAGCTCCATGACTGAACGATCACTCCGCCTAGCACCGATCCGAGGATCGGCCCAAGAGCCGCAGGCAACGCGATTGCGATCATCGCGCGCTCGACGCGGTGGGGACCTGCCTCTCGCCGCCTGATCCCCATCGTGATGGGAACCACCATGCCCCCGCCGAGGCCCTGCAGCACTCGGAAGACGATGAGCTCCGGGAGCGTCCCGGCGATGCCACACAGAGCCGAGCCGAGCACAAACGCTCCGATGGCGAGCATCCAGGCCGTTGCGAGCACCGATCCGCTCCGAGAGCCATCCGCTCACGGGAATGACCGCCACGTAGGAGAGCAGATACCCGGTCGCCACCCACTGCGTGTCAGAGACCGAGGAGCGGAAGTCGATCTGAAGGTGATGCAGCGCGACGTTGACGATCGTCGTGTCGAGCAGCGTCACGAGGGCGCCCTCGGACGCCCAGCCCAGTTGCGGTGGAATCGGCGAGCCGACCTCGATCTGCTCTATATCGACGCCCACTGGCCCGGAACTGCTGATCGAATCCGCGCGGTGAGATGCGCGTTCAGGCTCTTTCGGGGCTCTCGCAGGGCAAGGGCCACCCCATCGGAGATGGACGCCATTTCTGATGGCCAGTGCATCCCTACTGGGCCGTCGTTATCGCGTCACGGACGTGCAGTTGGTCGTGGTCCGCGTACGTTCCCCTGAGGACCTTCCGCCGGCCGCTATCGAATCAGCCGCCTTCCAGGCCCCCGGTAGGGGACGGCCCCCTGGTGGGCTCTAGTCTGTGGCGGTTATCAGGTTGGGAACTTCCGGATCGTTGTCCAGATCCACGCCGCCGAGCAACTGCGGCTCCTCGTCCGCGTCACCCGCCGGCGCAACACTCATCGGTGGCCGTCCCCGATGGGGCGGGGGGGGGCCGAGGCGATCGCCGACGTCGAGCTGGGGCCGGTGGCAACCGTCCACGTCTGGCGGCGCAGATCCAGGCGAAGCGCTCCAGCATTGGGTTGAGGCGCGCGCTGGGTGGGCTGCGACGGCGAAACCTCGAGGAAGGTTGACTCGTGCACGTCGACCGAATGGTCCCGATAAACGGCGCGAGGAGGCCCCCGGGGACCAGGAGTGCGTTTTGAATCGCCAGACCCGCACCTGTCACACTATGCGGCCAGCTCGGTGCTTTGATCAAGGTGAGATACGACGAGGGTAGGGACGGGTCCGGTTCGGCGTTCGTCTCGGAGCCGTCACCTCGATGATGCTGCGACGTCACCCGGGCATGGTGATCGTGGTGGCCGCCGTCTGCCTGGTGTTCCTCAGCGCGGTCGCGCTGACCCTGCACCGGCAGGCCGAGCCGACCAACAACAGTAGCCGGAACGGCGGACCACGGTGGCACACCGCCCACTCCTCATTCGGCCTCTCCGACTCCCGCTTCGCCATCGCCATCACGAAGGCGGATAGGGACGCCCATCCGGCGGGCACGCCGATTCCGCCCAACGACCACCACTACGTCACCATCGCCGTCGATTTCACCAATCGCTCCACTGACCAGCAGCTGGCCAGCCCGATCGACTTCTCACTGATCGCCGACGGGACGACGAGGACGCCCACGTTCGTCCCGGGCACGGCCTGCGCGCGCTGGAGGGTGGCCGACCTCCATCCCGCGGGCGAGGCGAGCGCGCCACCGAGAGACGCAGACGCCCAGCAGGTCGGTCCGAACCAGGGCCCGAAGACGCTGTGTTTCCTGGCCGGCGGGTCGCCGAGCGCGACCATGACCCTGGTCTGGAACCCGGACGTCTCCATATTCCTCCTCGGCCAACCGACCACGGTCTCGATAGGTTGAGGGCCGCCGGCGGCGTCGCTTCCTCAGAGCCGTCGCGGCCGGAGCCTCCACGCCGAGACCAGCAGTGCGATCGCGAACACGGCCGGGCCCCGCGGTCCGGAGCCGGCTCCCAGGGATCGCGCCGACGGCGGCGTCCTCGGCCTGGACGGCGGCCCAGACGGCGAGCAGAACGCGCGAGGATAGGCCCGGTCAGCGGCGTCACCGTGAGCGCCACTGAACTCCTACGCTAGTGTGCCGTCTCACAAACGGCTTTACAATCGCTCAAACTCGCCGGTCGGCGATTTGGTTGTCAGGTCATATACGAGACGGAACACTAGCCGCGTCACAAGCCGCAAAGTGGGTGAGCGGGAAAACCGTGGGAGGCCACGTCGTTTCGGTTCGGGTCCGGCATGGCTGAAGCCGGGACGCCAGCGCTGGAAGTCGTCGGCCAAGTCGTGACATAGGGACCGGCTCCAATACGGGGACCGGCCACCACCTGATGTGTGTGCGTAAGACCCTCAATGCTCGCGCCAACTCGACCATTCCTCCCTGGAGCAGGACCAAGTGGTCGCAACCCCGCTCCAGTTCGCCGGTGAGGTGAGAGCAGGATCGTGACCACGCTCTCGGCGACGGCATCCATGAGCTCGCGAAGAAAGTAGCGGCGAGCCAGAGGTGAACTCTCCCCGGCCACCGGTGCTGCGGTCCACCCCAGTTCCGGCCTACTCCCTCTCACGGTTTGTCCCGCTCTCGACTACTCGGGGGTGGAGGGAATAGCGGTACGGGATTGAGCGCTGGCCGCGGGCCATGACCCGGTACGTCGAGCCGTTCTGGCGGGCAATGCCTGTCGAGTTCCTCACGGACCCGAGCACCGGGCCTACTTCTGGGCCACCTCCAGCAGGTCGGTCTCATGTTCGTCGCGAGCCGACCGCTCCCGGATCGTGAGGTAGAGGACGCAGAGGAACACCAGGGCCGCGCCCACGCTCCCCACCGCGCCGTGGCCCAGGCCCAACGCCCCCGCCGAGCGTGGCCAGGCTAGCCAGTCGGCGAAGGAGGCGCCCATCGGCCGCGTCAGGATGTAGGCGAACCAGAAGGCGAACACCGGATTCATCCGGAGAAACCGCCAGGCGATGAGAGGGATGCAGATGGCGGCGGTGAAGAAGATCGCTGAGGCCAGGTACCCGAGGTGAAACGTGATGGCCGTCAGGTCGCCGACCGCCGTGCCCAGGTCGAAGGTCGCGATCACTGTGAACCAGTAGAAGATCTCGCGGCGGAGGGTGACGATGCTGTGGATGGACAGCGTGTGCTCGGTCCGGTGCCAGACGAAAAGGATCCCGGCGAGGACGATCAGCCAGAAGGAGGACGAGGCCCAGTAGGGCACACCGAGGATCAAGTGCATGCCGTCGGCGCCCATCGTCCCCACTACGGCGACCACGGAGACGCACAACCAGTAGATCCAGCTGATGTAGTGGCGCACCGCGAACTGCAAAGAGATGGCGACGACGAAGGCGACAACCCCGATCGCGGCACCGACGACGAGGGACGCGATGTCGAGGTGCAGCCAATCGCTGATCGCCTCGCCCATGCCGGTCGAGACGATCTTCGCGACCCAGAACCCGGCGGTGATCATGGGCGGCACTTTCGAGAGACGCGCACGGTCGTCGGCGGTAAGGGCCACTCTGCGATGAAAGCACCATCGCCCCCGTCGCGTGTGGCGGGAAGGGCATCGGGTACGGTCGTGCCCCCGGGCGGCCCGAGCGACCCTGGCGCCGGGATCTCAACACAAACGCGGCCTGGGCACCGACCCCGCCGCTGCGATGCCGCCGGGACATGAGCGCCTCCCCACGAAAACACCGTGCACAGCCATTTGAAACGGTCTCGGCATCGAGCCGCACGTCAGTGATCCGAACAATGGATCCTCGACGCGAATTCCGGACCGAGGACGCACCTATTTCGAAGGGTTGCGTGGAGCCTTTTCGGCGGGCCATCCACGAAGACGGTGCAGGCTACTGATCGGGATGCATGGCCAGCGCCTGGGCGCCGGATCGCTCCCGGGCAACGTGCATGGCCCGAGCAGGGCGGCGCTCGCCCGGTTCACGGCGGACAGCTGGGCCTCCAGCCAGTGATGCGTTGAGTCCTTGTACACCGTGACCTCGAGCAGGTCGCTGAGGCGGGGCCCCTGCGACAGCACCGCAGGCTTGGCCGGTGAACTCGGTGTCCCGGTAGGGCTGGACGGTCACAAATGCACAGAGTAGTGCGCGGTGGGCACCGTTCTAAAATCGCTTCTTATTCGGTCTCGGAGCGCAGCTGCCGCCCACATGGCGTCATAGTCGTCGACGGCCGTGGCCTGATCGTGGATCCGCTGCAGCATGCGGAGGCTCGTCCGCCCCATTACCCTCGCGATCGTCGATGGGTCCAAGCCTTTGGTTCGCATCCAGGTGGCAGCGCTGTAGCGGAAGAGATGCGGGTGAACACGTTTCGATAGTCCAGCCTCTTTGGCGATGAGACGAATCATCTGCTGGACCCCGGACTCGGGGATCGGCTCGAGGTCTTCGTATCCCGCTCGGCGCTTGAGCCCGAGAAACAGGCGGTCACCACTCGCATCCTCAGTCCGACCTCTCACGAACCGCTGGAGCCGGCGCCAGAGATTCGGGTCGATGACCGGCACCAGGCGATCGAGGTCGCCTTTTCCGCGGATATGGCGATGGTCCTAGGCCCTGAGCTTGACCAGCTCACCGACGCGGATGCCGGTGTCACCGAGGACATGGATGATGAGCTTGTGACGCTCCGCTTTGGCGCGGTCCTCCATGCACTCGATCTCATCCCGACCCAGGATGTCCTTGACCGGCCGGCCAAGCCTCGGCAGTCGAACGGTGCTATCAGGAAGCTCGGCGTCGCCGTCCGCACGGGCCTAGGTGACCATCTGATTCACCACACGCACGTACGAATGCACGGTTGCCTTAGTGGTCCCCGGCATAAGTTCGTGCGTGTCCCCCGTTGATCATGCTGCGGCGAGCTCGCTGAGTCGCACCCGAAAGTCCTTGGAGGTGAACTTCCAGCGAAAGGGCTTCGGCCGGCACCGACACTGGCCTTCGAACCCCATGATCCGTCTCGCCAGCAAGTCAAGGCCTGTCGCGGCCGCCGGGGTAAGGACCTTCCGCTGGACCAGCCCAAAGTAGATTTCAACCTGATTGAGCCAACTCGCGTG
>DATAXV010000146.1:0-38785 GCA_036272915.1 Candidatus Dormiibacterota bacterium | reverse complement strand
AACGCGCCACGGGGACCGCGCGATCGCGCGGTCCCCGTGGCGCGTTGACGGAAGGTCCGGAGGACCGGGCTCAGGAGCCGGAGAGCCAGCCGATCAGGGCCGATCGCGAGAAGCGCCAGACGTCCCCGAGGCGTCGGCCTGGAACGTCGCCGCCCTCGGCGAGTCGGAGGAGCACCTCCTCCTCAACCTGCAGGAGGTCGGCCGCCTGGGCCGGAGTCAGCACCTCGGGCGGGTCGGTGGGGTGGAAGGACATGTGCCCCACCTGCGGCTCCCTCTCGGAGGGCTCGGGGATGGTCCGGATGCTGTCCCTCAGCGCCTGCAGCTCGTCCAGCCGCTCGAGGTCGATGTACCTGGAGACCAGGCTCGAGATCAGGTCCTTCTTCCTCATTCTCAGGGCCTCGGCCGCCCGGTCGAGCTTGAGCGCCTCGCCGGCGGGGAGGCGCACGTAGAGCGCGTTGGTCGGTTCGGATCGCTGCGGCATATCCCCGAGTATATCCGATAGCTAGCTAGTTTGCAATATCAGCACTCCCCTCCCGATCGGCGGCGCCCTGCGCCGGCCCGTCCGCGCACCGCTGGACGAACCTCCTGAGGAGCGGCCGCAGCAGCCAGCCGGTGCCCGGGATGACGGGCCGGAAGGCCTCGTGCCAGGCCAGCGCCGAGCCGCCCCGCTCGGGGGTGACAACGACATCGGCGCGATGGTCGCGGACGGGCAGCCCGGAGAGGGCCACGTAGCTCAGCCCGCGGCCCGGCCGGAGCTCGATCAGCTCCTCCCGGCTGCGCACGGTGCCGGTCGAGAACACCCTGATCGCGCCGGCGCTCTCACCCCCCTCGCCGCCCTCGCGCTCGAGGCGGAAGGAGCCGATCGGCGACCACTGGGGCCAGGTCGCCCCATCCTTCAGCAGGTCGTAGACCGTGGACGGGCTGGCCGGCGTCCAGGCCTCCGTCGCGAATGTGATCCTCGCCATCGTGGTCCTCCTCGCGGCGATCGTGGACTCCATGTACCAAATGGTACGTCCGAAGGCGCCGGAGGACGGCGGTCTCGGCTACGTCCTCACACAGGTGTAGGCGCCGAACATCGCGCCCTGGAAGTCGGCGCCGGCGATCTCGAAGCCGCTGGCGGTCAGCAGCGGCTCCAGCAGCCAGCGGTAGGTGCTGAACTCGGTGCGGACGTGCTCGGCGTAGTCCTCGCCGGTGTAGCCGGCCTCGGCATCCGGGCTCGCGTTCTCGACCCAGTGGTCGATCCTCGGCTCGGCGTCGGCCGGGGAGAGGTCGAAGACGAGGTCGCGGAGCCTGAGCACGCCGCCCGGCCGCAGCATCGCCCGGATCCGGTTCAGCGCGATGCCCTTCCAGAAGTCGGGGAGGTGGTGCAGGGCGTTGCGGGTGAAGACGGCGTCGGCCGGCTCGCCCTGGTGGCGGTAGGAGAGGAATCCCGCTTGTGCGCACTCCAGGTTGGTCAGCCCTGCCTCCGCGGCCCGGCTCCCGAGGAGGTCCAGCATCGGCCGGGAGACGTCCACCGCCACCACCCGCCCGAAGGCGCGGGCGGCGGCCAGCGAGAACTGTCCGGTGCCGGCGCCGATGTCGATCACGGTGCTTCGTTCGCCGGCGCCCCGCTCGCGAAGCGCCTCGATGTCCCCGGCCGGGTCGGGGTGTCCCTGCTTCCGGTCGTAGCCAGCGATGAAGCTCTGGTCGAGATGCTCCGGGCCGGCGTGGGCGAGCTCGTCGATCATCCAGGTCTTGGCCATCCCCCGATCCTGCCATTCCGCAGGCCGGGCGAGGGGCGGCGCCCGGATCAGATGTTCATGCGGTTGGTGCGCTTCGCGGACTGGTAGGCGAAGAACCGGCCCACGGCGATGAGGATGATCAGGAAGATCAGCGTCACCGCGGCCGCCGCGTTGGCCAGGGCGTGAGCCTTGTCGCCGGGCAGCTGGATGTATTCGTAGATGACGTAGGTCAGGTATCCGACCGGATGGTTGGTCAGCTGCAGGGTCGGGTCGGCGGTGTTGAAGTTGGCGGTGTACAGGAGAGGCGCGGTCTCACCGGTGGAGATGGCGACCGCGACCACCAGCCCCGTCACCATGCCCGGCAGCGCCGGCGGCAGCAGCACCTTGCGCAGCGTCGTCGTCATCGTCAGGCCGAGCGCGACGGCACCCTCATGAAGCGCGGTCGGCACCTGGCGGAGGGACACCTCGGTGGTCTTGGCGATGTAGGGCGTGACCAGCGCGGTCAGGGCCAGGATCGCCGAGAGCAGGGAGAAGCCCCAGTGGAGCCGGACGGCGAGCAGCACGTAGCCGGTGTAGCCGATGACGATCGAGGGCACGCCGGCCAGCACCTCGGAGAAGAAGCGCACGATCGACGAGGTGCGAGGGGGCGCGAACTCGGCCAGGAAGATCCCGGCGCCGATGCCGATCGGACCGGCCACGACCAGCACGCCGAAGCTGAGGAGCAGCGTGCCCAGGATCGCGTTCTGCAGACCGTAGTTGGTCGTCGTCTGCGTGATCAGGTTGATGTTGAGCAGCGGCAGCGAGCTCTTGATCAGGCCGACGATGATCCAGATCGAGGGAACCATGATGATGGCCAGGGCGAGGGCGCAGAGGCCCCAGAAGGCCAGGTTCTGCACGGAACGGGCCACCGAGCGGCGGGCGGTGAGCGCGGGCATCGCCATCTAGAAGCCCCTCCCGACCGGGAGCGCGGCCCCCGAGCTGCGGCGGACGATCATTCGACCGGCCCAGTTGGTGAGCAGGGTGACCAGGAGCAGGACCAGGGCGAGGGCGCCGAGGGCGCTGACGGCCATCCCGGTGCCGTCGGTGAGGGCGCCGTCAAGCGTCGCCGCGATGGTCGCCGCGATCGTCCCCACCGGCGAGTAGATGCTCTGGGGGAACTGGTTGAGGGCGTTGCCCGAGATCAGCAGGACGGCCATGGTCTCGCCCAGCGCGCGGGCCCAGCCCAGCAGCGCGGCGGCCAGGATGCCGTTGCGGACGAAGGGCAGCGTCACCACCCGCACGACCTCGAAGGGGGTCATGCCCAGGGCCAGGGCACCCTCCTTGTGCAGCACCGGCACGGACCGGAGGAGGTCGCGGGTGGTGGCGGCGATGATCGGAATGACCATCACCGAGAGGACCAGCCCGGCGGTCAGGAGGCCCTCGCCGGCGCCCACCGGCGGCCGGAACCAGGTCAGGAAGGGGATCCGTCCCAGGGAATTGGCCAGCGCTGGAAAGAAGTGGAGCGCGAAGAAGGGCCCGAGGATGAGCACGCCCCAGATGCCGTAGACGACGCTGGGGATGCCGGCCAGCAGCTCGAGGAAGACCGAGAAGCCGTTCTGGAGCCGGGGCGGGATGCGCTCGGTGAGCATCAGCACCCCGCCCACGGCCACGGGCAGGGCGATTGCGAGGGCGATGACCGAGGTCAGCAGCGTGCCGACGAGGAGGGTCGCCGCCCCGTACTGCGCGTTGTGCGGGGCGGTGACCCCGTTGTGCACCGAGGGCGATCCACCGTAGAGGTTGCCGAAGGTGAAGATCGCCCCGGTGAACAGGTGGAGGCCGGCGTAGATGACCGCCGCCTTCGCCGAGGCGACCATCGTGCCGACGATGACGCAGAGCAACAGGATCGGCAGCAGAGCCGCCACCAGCGAGACCCACCGCAGGGTCATGTCACCCAGCGACTGGTCCCGACGGGAGACGCGCCGCCCTGCCGGTGAGGCTGCCGCTGCCGTCCTGGTTGCCATCTTTCTGCCTAGGAGCCCGAGGTGATCGAGCCGATCGCCGGCTTGATCTTCAGGAGCACGTTGGAGGGGAGGGCGATGAAGTTGACCGAGGCCAGGTTGGTCGCGTTGGCTCCACCGCTGGAGTCGACCGCCCAGGTCAGGAAGGTGCGGATGGCGAGCGCCGTGTTCGCGTCCTTCTGCTGCTTCTGGACCATCATGTACTCGTAGTTGACGATCGGGTAGCTCTGCGCGCCCGGCTCGTAGATCAGAGACTGGGCGAGGTTGGACGGAATGTCCTGGGCGGAGTTGGTCACCGCGCTGGTGATCGTCGCCTGGCTCGCCGAGACGAACTTGCCGGCCTTGTTCTGGAGCTCGGCGATACCGAGACCAGCGGACTGGATCGACGACTTCACGCTGATGCCGATGTAGGCGATGCTGTCCGGCGTCGCGTGAGCGGCCTGGACCATGCCCGGGTTGCCGGTGGCGGTCAGCTCACCGGTCACGGCCGGCCAGGTCACGGTGGTGCCGAAGGCCGGACCGTTGTTCCAGGCGCTGTTGGTGGCGCTCAGGAACGAGCTGAAGATGAAGGTGTCACCGGAGGAGTCGACGCGCCGGATCGGGACGATGGTGGCGCTGGGCAGGTTCACGCCCGAGTTGAGCTTGGCGATCGCCGGGTCGTTCCACTTGGTGATCTTGCCCTGGTAGATCTCGGCCAGGATGTTGCCGCTCAGCTTCAGGTCGCTGACGCCGGGCAGGTTGTAGGCGATCTCCTGGGCGGAGATGGCGATCGGGATGTTCATCAGACCTGGGTACTGAGTCATCTCGCTGTCGCTCAGGTAGGCGTCAGAGCCGCCCAGGTCGATCAGGTTGGTGGCGGCATCGCTGATGCCGACACCGGAGCCCCCGGCCGACGGGGTGAGGGTGATGTTGGAGTAGGCCGAGGTGAGCTGCGGGGCGAGGGCGGCGAGGTAGGGCTCGACGAGAGAGGAGCCGGCCTCGCTCAGGGTCACGGAACTCGCCGGATTTCCGACCTGGTCGTTGATCGTGGGTGACGGCTTCGGTGTCGGCTTTTTGGCCGAGGGCTGCGAGCCGCAGGCCGTCACCATGGCGATCGCCGCCACGGCCGCTACGACAATCGCGGCCCAGGGCCTGCGCGCGACGATATTCAATGCTGTACCTCCTCATACACGTGACGAAACCACCGCAGCGGGGCGCAGCGGCGGCGGATCAGGCGGCGCCGACCTCGGCGCCGATGTACGCGCGGCTGCGCTCGTCGTCGGGACTTTCGAAGAACGTCTGCGTGTCTGCGAACTCGACGCGCTCCCCGGCGAGCAGGAAGAGGACGGAGTCGGAGACCCGCCTGACCTGGCCGAGGTTGTGGGAGACCATGATCACGGTGATCCGCTTCCTGATGTCGCGGAGGAGCTCCTCGATCTGCTCCGTGGTCTTCGGGTCCAGCGAGGAGGTGGGTTCGTCGAGGAGGATGACCGACGGCTCGACCGAGAGCGCCCGGGCCAGGCACAGCAGCTGCTGCTGGCCACCGGACAGTGAGAAGGGCGATCCGCCCAGCCGGTCCTTGACCGCGTCCCACAGGCCCACCTCGCGCAGGTGGTGTTCCGCCCGCTCCTTGAGATCGCGGCGGCGGACCAGGCCGTGAAGGCGGGGCCCGACGCTCAAATTCTCGATGATGCTCTGGGGGAAGGGGTTGGGCCGCTGGAAGAGCATGCCCACCCGGCGCCGCAGCTCGCGAACGCCGCGGAACTCCTTGTAGATGTCCACGCCCTCGAGCGTCACCCGGCCCTGCACCCTGATCTCGCGTGATCCGTCGTGCATGCGGTTGAGACAGCGCAGCAGCGTCGTCTTGCCGCAGCCGGTCGGGCCGATGATCGCGGTTGCCCGCGACTCGGGAAAGGCCGCATCGACGCCGTGCAGGATCTCGGTGCGACCGGCGGCGACGCGAAGCTGCTCCACGCTCATCATCGGTGTGTCCGCGACGACGCGCGGTACCAAGACGCCGTCGGCAGGCTCAGTCGTCATCGCCGGAACTCCTCCACCCCGTCAGCGCTCCATCCACTCCTGCGAGCACGGGCTAAACGTACTTTCGAGAGGGTTAAGCCGGAGTTCGGGGACGGTTAAGAGGCAGAGCTCTGGGATGCACTCCCGGGAACGGCCTCGCCGGCCAGATCCAGGCGGTAGCCGACGCCCCGCACGGTCACGATCTGGAACGGCGATCGGTCGGCGAACTTTTCGCGAAGCCAGCGGATGTGGACGTCCACCGTCTTCTGGTCGCCGCCGAAGTCAGGACCCCACACGTTCTGGATCAACGCGTCCCGCGTGTGGACCCGGCCGCGGTGCCCGATCAGGAAGGATAGGAGGTCGAACTCGCGGAGCGTGACCCGCACCTCCGCCCCGTCGATCAGCACCCGGCGCGCCGCCCGGTCGATGACGAATTCGGCGATCGTCTCGCGCTCGGGCAGTGTCGGCGGCGCCGACTTGCCCTCCCGAGAGCGTCGGAGCACGGCCGTGATCCGGGCCAGCAGCTCGCGCATCGAGAACGGCTTGGTCACGTAGTCGTCGGCGCCGAGCTCGAGGCCGAGGACGCGATCGACCTCGGAGTCGCGCGCGGTGAGCATGATCACGGGCACCGAGCCGCCGCGCCGGAGCTGGCGGCAGACCTCGACCCCGTCCATCCCCGGAAGCATCAGGTCCAGCAGGACCAGGTCGGGGGCGCCGGTCCGGGCCATCCGGAGGCCCGAGTTGCCCTCCCTGGCGACCTGCACCGTGTAGCCGACGGCCTCCAGGTTGTATCGGACGAGGTCAGAGATGCCCTCGTCGTCCTCGATCATGAGAATCCGGCTCATCTCCTCCCTCATTTCAGCTCCACGATCCGGCCCGTCTCCAGGAAGACGATGTCCTCGGCCAGGTTGGTCACCCGATCGCTGATGCGCTCCACGTCGTGCGCCGCCTGAGTCAGGGTCACGGCACGGAGCGCCCAGTCGGGATCCTGGTCCGCCGCCAGCTCCTCGATCAGGTCGTCGAAGACCCGGCGGTAGAGCTGGTCGATGGCTTCGTCTCGGCGCGCCACCTCGACCGCCCGCTGCGTGTCCTGGTCGATCAGGGCGTCGAGGATGTCCCGCACCTGGCGGCTGGCGAGCTCGCCCATCAGCCCGAGCTCGGCGCGCATCGGCCGCCGGGGCAGCTCCTTCAGCACGCACGCTCGCTTGGCCAGACGGACGGCGTAGTCGCCCATCCGCTCCAGCTCGATGGCGATGTGGACCACGGCCATGAGGGAGCGGAGTTCGGGGCCGGATGGATGCTGCCCGCCGATCACCTCGTAGCAGCGCTCGCGGATCTGGCGGCATGCCTCGTTGATCGCCTGCTCGTCCCGGTAGACCTCGTTGGCGCCGACGTCATCGAGGGCCCGCAGGGCGGCTAGGGCGATCTCAATCTGGGACTCCACCTGGCCGGCCATACGAAGTACGGCTTCTCGGAGTTCCCGGAGTTCTCGGGCGAAGATGGGGGACGGAAGGGTCACGGTTGAATTAACTTGATTCACCACAGCGCATGCTCGAAGTCGAGTCGAGACGGGGGGAACGGTGTGCGCGGGTAGCGCTCAACGCCTCCCACGGTAGACGGCGCTGTGTTAAGGGCAGTCTAAGACCCGGTAAACAAGGTCGCGGTGCCGCTGATGCGCCCCGATGGTGCCCTCCTTCCCGGGCTTCCCTCTTGTCATCGACACGGCCATCCTCCGATCGGGCCATGACCGACGGATCGCGGCGATGTCGTATCCGGGTGGTTCCCGATCGTCTAGCTCCATAGAGGGCAACCAAGCCCTGGTCAGGCAGACACAGAGGAGTTGAGACGATGACGAAGCCGAATCCGATCTCCGACAGTTACCGTCGGGTCACGCCGGCCCTGGTCGTCGACGGCGCCGCGAAGGCGATCGAGTTCTACGGCGAGGTGTTCGGCACCACGGAGCGCGCCCGGATCCCCGGCCCCGACGGCACCGTCGCGCACGCGGAGATCGTGCTCGGCGACTCGATACTGATCGTCGAGGACCCCTCCTCCTACACGAGTACCAAGGCGCCGGCACCGGGAGGTCTGGACGGATCCCCCTTCTTCCTCTATGTGTACGTCGAGGACGTCGATGCCACGGTGGCGAGGGCGGTCGAGCTCGGCGCAACACAGGTGAGAGCCCCGCAGGACCAGTTCTACGGTGAGCGCGACGGGTTCATCATCGACCCGTTCGGACACGGCTGGACGATCGCGTCCCACGTCGAGGACGTCACCCCCGAGGAGATGATGCGGCGGATGGCGGAGATGCCGTCATGAGCGCGCTCGTGTCGTACGGCCGCTGCCTCGACGAGCTCGGGAAGGCGCTGGCCGCGGTTCCGTCCCAGGGCTGGGACGGGCCTTCGCCCTGCGACAGGTGGTCGATTCGCGACATCGCCGGCCATGTCATCTGGGGCCAGGAGCAGATGCGCTGCTGGGTGACCGGCGACGAGTACCGGGGCCTGCCCGGCGGCCCCGGGACGGAGCGGCCGGACGAGATCGCCCAGGGCGACCCCGTCTCCCGCTGGCGGGCCGTCCGCGCCGCCGGCGACGAGGTCCTCCACGATGCCCCGCTCGACCGCGCCATCACGCTCGCCGGCGTCGGCGACCGGCCGCTCGCCGCGATGATCACCATCCTCACCAACGACGCGCTCATCCACGCATGGGATGTCCGGCACGCCGTAGGCGGCGACACCGGTCTTCCCGCCGACCTGGTCGCGGCCTCACATGCGTGGGCGCGAGACAATCTGATGCGAATGCCAGGCTTCTTCGGCCCTGAGCTGACCGCGCCGGAGGGCGCCGACGAGCAGACCCGATGGCTCGCGTACCTCGGGCGGGCTCCCTGGCAGACAACCGCAAGCACCTGATGCGAGGACCCGATGCGATACGTCCTGCTGTTCGTTGAGACCGAGCGATTCATGAACGAGTTCGAGGCACTCAGCCCCGACGGCCGCGCCCGTGCCTTCGAGCTCGTCGGCAAGTGGTTCGCCGACCACGCCGACAAGATCCACGGCGGCAGCAAGCTCCAGGGCGGGCACACGGCGACGACCGTGCACCTGGAACGGGGTGAGGAGCCGCTGATCACCGATGGGCCGTTCGTCGAAGGCAAGGAGATCGTGAGCGGCTACTGCGAGGTCGAGGTCGCCGACCTCGACGAGGCGCTGCGAATGGTCCGCACCTGGCCGGGCTGCCCCGTGGTCGAGATCCGGCCCATCCAGGTGCCGGCGACGTCGCTCATACCCCCGAGCCGTGAATGAGCCAGTAGCCCGCGCCGAGCTCGCCCAGGTCGTGCGGGAGCACGCCAGCGACGTCGCCGCCGCGCTCGTGCGGGTGACCGGCGACTTCGCCACGGCGGAGGATCTCGTCCAGGACGCGATCGAAGCCGCACTGCGACGCTGGCCGACCACCGGGATCCCGGAGCGGCCCGATGCCTGGCTCTACACCGTCGCCCGCAACCGCGGCATCGACGCGCTGCGGCGGGATGCGAACTATCGCACCAAGCTCACCTGGCTCGACGATCCCGACCCGTCGCCCGACGATCGCCTCCGGCTGATCTTCACCTGTTGTCACCCCGCTCTGGCCCGGGAGGCGCAGATCGCCCTCACGCTCCGGGTCGTGTGCGGCCTGACCACGTCACAGATCGCCCGCGCCTTCCTGGTTCCCGAAACGACCGTCGCGCAGCGCATCACCCGGGCCAAGCGCAAGATCTCCGAGGCCGGGATCCCCTACCGGATGCCCGACCCCACAGAGCTCGACAGCCGCATCGGCGAGGTCCTCACCGTGATCTACCTCCTCTTCAACGAGGGATACCTGGGAACCACCGAACGGGCGGGGTCGAAGGACCTCGCCATCGACGCCGAGTGGGTCGCGGCCCAGCTGCACAACCTGATGCCCAACGAACCCGAGGCGGCCGGACTGCTGGCTCTGATCCGGCTTCACAGAGCAAGAGCGGAGGCCCGGTTCAGCGCCGGTGGCGGCGTCGTCCTTCTCGCCGACCAGGATCGAACCCGGTGGGACCGGGAGGTCATCGCGGACGCCGACCGGCTCCTCGTGCGCGCCGCTGGGCAGAGGCGACCCGGCCCCTACCAGCTGCAGGCCGCGATCGTCGCCTGCCACGCCGCGGCGCCCACCTTCGAGGAGACAGACTGGGAGCAGGTCGTGCTTCTGTACGACATGCTCCTGGAACTGGCCCCTTCGCCCGTTGCCCGGCTCCATCGGGCCATCGCCCTCCGCTACGCCACCTCACCGCAGGCTGCGCTCGACGAGGTCGAGACACTCGCCGCCACCCTCGACCGCTACCACCTGTTCCATGCGACTCGGGCGGAGCTGCTCCGCGCCACCGGCCACCCCTATCAGGCACGACTGGCCGACCAGCGTGCCCTCGAGCTGACCACCAACACGGCCGAGCAGGCGGTTCTGTTGGAGCGCCTCTCATGGAAGGCCGCGGACCGGTCCAGCTGAGCGGTCGGCGACCGGGGAGAGATCCGACGGATCCAGCCGGCGTCGTCCCCGTCCGTTCTCAGTCGGCGCGCTGAGGCGTCTTGATGTCCGGAACCGGAACGGCGATGGCGAACACCTGACCTCCGCCGTCAGCCGCCTCCGTCCACGCCCTTCCGCCCAGGGCCAGCGCGAGGTGCCGGACCATGGAGAGTCCGAGCCCGCTCCCCGACTGCCCTCGTGAGTGGGCCGGGTCGACCTTGTAGAAGCGCTCGAAGACCCGCTCCCAGTGCTCGGGGGAGATCCCCTGCCCGTGGTCCCTGACCCGCAGGATCACGGAGCCCTCGGCGGTCTCGGCGTCGACCTCGACCGCGCTTCCCTCGGGTGAGAACTTGGCCGCGTTGTCGAGGAGGTTGGTCAGTGCCTGGGCCAGCTTGGAGCGGTCGCTGGTCATCCACAGGGTCGGCACGCCGACCTCGATCGGCCGGCTCAGGTCGAGGCGATCGATGACCTCGTCGACCATGGCCCGGAGCTCGAAGTTGTCGCTCCTGGCGATGTCGGCACCCGCCTCCAGCTGGGCCAGCTGGCGCAGGTTGGTGATGATCAGGGCGAGATTGTCGACCTCGCGAAGCGCCCGGTCCAGGAGCCGGCGGCGCTGGTCCGCCGGCACCTGCGCCTGGAGGCTCTCCACGGCCAGCCGCAGCGACGTGATCGGCGTCATCAGTTCATGGGCGAGGTTGGCGACGAACTCCTGCCGGACCGTCTCCAGGCGGCGCAGCGCGGTCAGGTCGGTGACGAAGAGGAGGGTCTGACCGGGTCGGGGGCCGGGCACCGAGAGGGTTCCAACGATGCGTCGCCGGTGGGAGAGACGGACCTCGCTCTCCGGGGTTCCCGAGGTCAGGGCCGCGACCAGTCCGGCTTCCCGGGTTGCCTCCATCAGGCCCAGGGGCAGGCGCTCGGGATCGATCTCGAAGAACGCCGCCGCCGCGCGGTTGACCGCCACCAGGGCCTGGTCCCGGTCGAGCAGGAGCGCCGCCACCGGCGCCTCCTCGATCAGGTCCTCGAACGGTCCGGGGGGCTCCTCGCCCTCCGATTCCGGATGTCGCATCCGTCTCCAGTGCCCCCAGATCACGGCCCGAGTATAGATGGCCCTTCGGTCCACAAAAAGCGTGTGCGGAGGTGCCGAAATCGCCGCCATCCGCCTGATAACCGCCCCCTAACTGGGTCCTAACCGTGGGGCCCGTACGGTACGGGTCGAACTCGCGGTTTCCCGACCCGACTGAGAAACTCCGTCCCCTTCCCGCTCCCGGCCGGGGCCTTCGGGTCCCGGCCTCTCCTTATCTGGAGACAGCCGCCTTCGTGGTAGCGTCTACTCGTCGATGCGACCGAAGCCGGGGCCGCGCTGGCGGACGGGGGAGGACCCCTCGATCGCCCTCCACACCGACCAGTACGAGCTCGGCAACCTGCAGGGCTCGATACGCTCAGGCGCCGCCGAACGGACGGCGGTCTTCGAGCTCTTCGCCCGTCGCCTCCCTCCTGACAGGCGGTATGGGGTCTTCGCCGGTCTGGGCCGGATCCTCGACTACCTCCAGCGGTTCGTCTTCACCGAGCCCCAGGTCGGCTGGCTGGAGGAGCAGGGCATCGCCGACGCGGCCACCCGGGAGCGCGTGCTCGGCCGTCGCTTCAGCGGCGACCTCTGGGCCTACCGCGAGGGGGAGATCTACTTCCCCAGCTCGCCGGTGCTCACGGTGCGGGCTTCGTTCGGTGAGGCGGTTCTCCTGGAGACCCTGCTGCTGAGCGTCTGCAACTGGGATTCCGGGATCGCCTCCACGGCGGCTCGGATGGTCACGGCCGCCGCGGGCAGGCCGATCCTGGAGATGGGGTCCCGCCGCACCCACGAGCAGGCGGCGGTCGACGCCGCCCGGGCCGCCTACCTGTGCGGCTTCGCCTCGACCTCGAACATGGAGGCCGGCTACCGCTACGGGGTTCCCGTGCGGGGTACGGCCGCCCACTCCTTCACGCTGGCCCACGCGAGCGAGCTGGAGGCCTTCGAGGCCCAGGTCGCGACCCAGGGCCCGGGCACGACCCTGCTCGTCGACACCTACGACCTGGAGGAGGGGATCCGCAACGCGGTCCGCGCCGCCGGGCCCCGGCTGGGCGGCATCCGCATCGACTCCGGCGAGCTGCTGCAGATCGTCCCCACCGCCCGAAGGCTGCTCCGGGAACTGGGCGCAGGCGACGCCCGGATCACACTGACCGGCGGTCTCGACGAGTACGCGATGGAGGAGCTGAGCGGCGGTCCCGTCGACGGGTTCGGCGTCGGCGAGCGGCTGATCGGCCACCCCAACCCGGGTTTCGTCTACAAGCTGGTCGCGATCGCGGACGCACCCGACGGCCGGCTGCGGCCGGTCGCCAAGCGCTCGGCCGGCAAGACCAACCTGCCCGGGAGGAAGTGGGCCTACCGGGCGTTCGACGCCGAGGGGTTCGCGGCGGCCGAGCACCTGGTCCTCGGGGAGCCTCCGGCGCAGGCTCCCGGAGAGCCGCTGCAGGTCGAGTTCATGCGTGGCGGCGAGATCCACTGCGAGCACTCGCTGGAGGAGGCGCGGGCCTTCCACGCCGCGACCAAGGCCCGGCTCCGGCCCGGCGCGTTGTCGATCCAGGCCGGCGGTCCCGCCATCGTCGCGGCGCCCGTGGCGGGGGAATCGGTGTCCGAGGGGGTGGGGGCGTGACGCCGCCGACCGGAGGGCAGGACGAGAGGACATTCCTGGCCGGCTACAACCCCGACCGCTATCCGCGGATCGCGGTCACCGTCGACATGGTCCTGTTCACCGTCCGCTCCGGCCGCTTCAGCGTGCTGCTGGTGCGGCGCAAGAACCACCCATACCGGAGGCGGTGGGCGCTCCCCGGCGGCTTCGTCCAGCCGGAGGAGGGCCTGCACCAGGCCGCGTCGCGGGAGCTCGCCGAGGAGACCGGACTGGACCAGCTGCCGGCGGGCATGCATCTGGAGCAGCTACGGACCTACGGTGACCCCGGGCGGGATCCCCGCATGCGGGTGGTCTCCGTCGCCTACCTGGCCTTCGCGCCCGACCTGCCCCAGCCCCGCGCCGGGGACGACGCCGACTTCGCCAGGTACTGGCCGATGAGCGAGGTCACGCTCGACCACGGCGGCGAGGGCAAGGCCGACCGGCCGGGGCCGGAGCTGGCCTTCGACCATGCCCGGATCCTGGCCGACGGGGTCGAGCGGGCACGGGCCAAGATCGAGTACACGCCGCTGGCCGCAGCCTTCCTCGAGGAGCCCTTCACGCTCTCTGAGCTACGGGCCATCTACGAGGAGGTGTGGGGGGTGCCCCAGGACCCGGCGAGCTTCCGCCGCAAGGTCCTCAGCCGCCAGGGCTTCGTCACCTCGGTCGGCGACATCGCGCCCTCCAAGGGGGGGAGGCGGGGCGACCTCTACCGGAGGGGAGAGGCCACCCAGCTCTGGCCCCCGCTGCGGAGGCACGAGACCGAGGACGTCGTCGACGAGTCCTGAGATCAGTCCTTGAGCTCGGCGGGGGTGACCGTCACCGTCGTCTCCCTGCCGTCGCGCAGGATGCGGGCCGGCAGCGGCCGGCCGATGCGCTCCCCGGTCATCAGCCGCTGGAGGTCGCCCGGGCCCTGGATCGCGATGCCGTCCATCTCCAGGAGCACGTCCCGTGGACGTAGGCCGGCGCTCGCGGCCGGGCTCTGACCGACCACCTCCACGATCTCCAGTCCCCAGTCGTGGCCCTCGGTGCGGGCCGCGCCCGGGGTCAGGCGCCTGGGGCCGCCGGCCAGACCCAGGTAGGCGCGCCGGACCCGGCCCTCGCGGATCAGCTCGCTGACGATATGGAGCGTGGTCGGGTTGATCGGGACGGCGAGGCCGAGGCCGACACCGGCCACCGCCGTGTTGACGCCGACCAGTCGCGCCGAGGCGTCGGCCAGGGCGCCCCCGGAGTTGCCCGGATTGAGGGCGGCGTCGGTCTGGATCACGTTCTCCACCATGCGGCTGTGCTCGCCGGACCGGGTCGCGAAGGACCTGCCCAGCGCGCTGACCACCCCCGCGGTCACCGAGTGGGCGAGGCCGTTGGGGCTCCCCACCGCGACCACCAGCTGGCCGACCCGGAGCCGGTCGGCGTTGCCCAGGTCCAGCGTATCGAGGCCCGATTCGGGCACCCGGACCACGGCCAGGTCGGAGAGCGGATCGCGTCCCACCACCTCGAGCGGGGCATTGGTGCCGTCGGCGAACTCGGCGGTTCCGGCGCTGGCGTCGGCGACCACGTGCGCCGAGGTGAGGAGGTAGCCGTCGGGGGAGATGACGACCGCCGATCCCGTGCCCTCCGCCGTGCGCCCGGGACCGAACTGGCGGCGGACCCGGAGGCTCGCCACCGAGGGGATGAGGCGATCGGCCACGCCGGTCACCACTGTCGAGTAGGCGTCGAGCGCCTGGGGCTCCGCCGTGGGTTGAAACATGAATTACTCCATTACCACGGGCTCCCGAAACGAAACCTGGATGTCCCACTGACGGGCCTGGCGAACGGAACGGGCCGGTTTGGATCGGACTTGAACAAGTGTTCCCGAGGTGCTTTGAAATTCCGGTACGCTCACCTGTTGATGTCTCCTCTGTCGGCCAACGAGCCGCTGGTACACGCGCGTCAACTGACCAAGCGCTTCGGTGACCGTGTCGCGGTGAGCGGCATCGACTTCGACGTGCACCCCGGGGAGGCCTTTGGTTTTCTCGGTCCCAACGGCGCCGGCAAGACCTCGACCATGCGCATGATCGGGTGCGTCTCTCCGGTCAGTTCGGGCACCCTCCGGATCCTGGGCATGGACCCCGGCCACGAGGGGCCGAGGATCCGGTCCCGGCTCGGCGTCGTCCCCCAGCTCGACTCGCTCGACGTCGAGCTCTCGGTCCGCGAGAACCTGCTCATCTACGGCGGCTACTTCAACCTCTCCGGTCGCGAGGCGCGAGAGCGGGCCGATGAGCTGCTCGACTTCGTCCAGCTCGGCGAGCGCGCCAACGACGAGGTCGACCCGCTCTCCGGCGGCATGAAGCGCCGGCTGGTCATCGCCAGGGCGCTCATCAACCGGCCCGACATGCTCCTTCTCGACGAGCCCACCACCGGCCTCGACCCGCAGGCGCGGCACCTGGTCTGGGAGCGCCTCTACCGCCTCAAGCAGCAGGGGGTGACGCTGATCCTGACCACCCACTACATGGACGAGGCCGAGCAGCTCTGCGACCGGTTGGTGGTGATGGACCAGGCCCGGATCGTCGCCGAGGGGTCGCCCCGCCAGCTGATCCAGGAGCACTCCAGCCGCGAGGTCCTCGAGCTTCGCTTCCCGGGCGATCCTCCCGTGATCGACGGCAAGCTGGGCGGCGTCGCCGACCGGGTCGAGCAGCTGCCCGATCGCGTCCTCGTCTACACCGCCGACGGTGAGCGGGCCTCGACCCGCCTCCAAGAGCAGGGGCTCCATCCCGCGAGCCTGCTCGTCCGCCGCGCCACGCTCGAGGACGTGTTCCTGCGGCTGACCGGCCGCCGTTTGGTCGAGTGATGCCGCTCGCCCTCCGCCTCGTCCAGCACGACTTCTGGCTCTTCCGGCGAAGCTGGCAGTCGTCGCTCGCCTCGATCATCGGACCCTTCTTCTATCTGTCGGCGATGGGCATCGGGCTGGGCACGCTGGTCGACCGCCAGAGCGGCGGCGTCGACGGCGTCAGCTACATCGTCTTCCTCGCGCCGGGCCTGATGGCGGCGGCGGCGATGCAGTCGGCGGTATCCAACAACGCCTGGCCGATCATGGGCAAGATCCGCTGGAATCACACCTATTACGCCCTGCTGGCGACACCGATCGGCATCGATCAGCTGGTCGCCGGCGAGGTGATCTGGGCGGCGGTCCGGCTGGTCCAGATCAATGTCTGCTTCCTCATCGCGATGGTCGTCTTTCGGGCCGTGCCCAGCTGGTGGGGCCTCCTCTCCATCCCCGCCGCGACGCTGACCGGTCTCGCCTTCGCGACGCCGATGATCGCCATCTCGGCGTTGCTCCGCAACGACGGCGGGTTCACGCTCGTCTTCCGGCTCGTGGTCACCCCGCTCTTCCTCTTCGGGGGCGCCTTCTTCCCGATCAGCCGGCTGCCGCGCCTACTCCAGATCGTCGCCTGGGGCACCCCGCTCTTCCACGGCGTGTCGCTGACTCGCGGCCTGGTTCTCGGCAACCTGTCGCCGGGGATAGGGGCGATCAACGTCGCCGTGCTGCTCGCCTTCACCGCCGCCGGCCTGATCGCGGCGCGGTGGGCGTTCCGCCGGAAGCTGATGCAGTGAGCGTCGAGAACCTCTTCGTCGAGCCCAGGGTGGCGCCCCTCCCCGGTATCGGCGCGCGACGCATCGTCCAGCGCAACCTGGCCGTCTACCGACGGCTCTGGTGGGTCTTCGCCACCGGCCTGATCGAGCCTGTCCTCTATCTCGCCGGCATCGGGTTCGGCGTCGGATCGCTGGTCGGCACCGTGGCCTTCGACGGTCAGCGGCTGCCCTACACCGCGTTCGTGGCCCCGGCGATGATGGCCTCGGCGGCGATGAACGGGGTCCTCTTCGACAGCATGTTCGGACTCTTCTTCAAGCTCCGCTACTCGAAGGTCTACGAGGCGGTGCTGTCGACTCCGATCGGCGTCACCGACATCGCCCTTGGCGAGGTCGCCTGGGCACTCCTCCGCGGGACCATCTACGCCGCCGGCTTCCTGCTCGTCATGTGGCTGTTCGGCACCATCCGCTCTCCGCTGGGGATACTGGCCCTGCCCGGGTCGGTGCTGATCGGCTTCTGCTTCGCCTGTGTCGGGTCGGCGGTGACGACGTTCATGCGCAACTTCCGCGACTTCGACATCACGATGCTGGTGATGATGCCGATCTTCCTGTTCTCCGCCACCTTCTATCCGATCAGCATCTATCCACCTGCGCTCCGCATCGTCGTGCAGCTGAGCCCGCTCACCCGCAGCGTCGATCTGCTGCGGTCGCTGACGACGGGCGAGGTCGGTCCCTCGATCGCCGTCGACGTGGTCTACCTGCTGGTCCTGGCCCTGATCGGCCTGGTGGTGGCGTCGAGGCGGCTGGAGCGCCAGCTGCTCAAGTAGCGCCGCCGAACCTGGCGGCGTCCAGAGCGAAGTGCAGGATCTGGACCGGCGCCCCCTCGTACATGTCCGGCTCCGGGGCCGCTCCCGCGGGCCGGAAGCCGAGCCCGCGGATGAGAGCGAGCGAGAAGAGGTTGGTCTCGTGGACCTCGGCACGGACGCTCCGAAGGCCGAGTCCGTCGAAGGCCTGGGCGAGCATCAGGCGTGCGGCGCCGATGCCGACCCCCTGTCCCCAGAGCCGGCGATCGCCGATGGCGATTCCCAGGCTTGCCCGTCCGTCACGGATGTGAGCCAGGTCGGCGAAGCCGACCAGCCGGCCGCCGGCTTCGACGCCCAGGCGGAGGAAGTCCTGCGCCGGATGCAGCAGGATTCCTCGCCAGTGCTCCGTGATCATGTCCGCCGTGCGCCCCACCGGCCAGCCGTTGGCCCGGCAGAAGACCTCGTCGCGGCTCCATTCGATGACCGCGCCGAGATCGTTCAGTGTCATCGCCCTCAGCCGAACTTCCACGGTTCAGACGGACCGGGCGCTACTCGAAGAAGCCGAGGCCGAACCCCTTCCTCTTCTTGTTGATCGGGTCGGGCCGTCCGAGCAGGAATTTCGGCGGGAAGGACCCCTTCTCCGGATTCCAGTCGGCCCGTGATGCGATCCGGCGCACCCCGGGGTCGGCGCCCGGATGAGGGCCGGTCAGCCGGCGGAAGTTGCGCGACAGCCAGGCGGTGAAGCGCTGCTCGGGCAGGTGGAGGTCGGCGAGGGCGTCGACGGTGGAGACCAGGTCCTCCTCGGAGCAGATCATGTAGTACCCCTCGCGCTCCATCCACGACCTGGCCGCCACGACCGCCACCCGACGGTTGCAGCTCCGGAAGCAGCGTCGGAGCAGGAGCGTCCGGGTGAGGATGCTCGCCCTTCGGGTCGGAACCTCGTAGAGGGCGTTGCCCGCAGTCGAGCGCAATGGCACGCGGACGATCTCATCGAGATCCGTACCGTCTCGGGTACCCACCGGGTCGCCGAGCTGGGTCGCTATCTCCGCCTGGGCCACCCGCAGCTCGTCCGCGGTGACCAGAGGCTCCATCACCTCCGCCATCGGTGGAGCAACTCTACCGGCTCAACCGCCCGTTCGCCAGTTCGGCGGCGGGACAATCAGCGCCGGCTCGGTCAGGCGGGCTTCCTCCCGAAGGCCACCGCCAGGCTGATCGTCACCTGGCGCTCCTCGCACTCGACGTGGGCGAGCCGGAGCAGCTCGGCCTGCTCCTCGACGCTGAGGCCGCTGAACGCCTCCAGGATCCGGGCCGACGCGAGGCGGAAGTCCGTGGCCAGGATGGAGCCCACCCTGCCGCCCCACTCTCCGACGGGAAGGGCCACGTCCACCCGCTCGACGTCGTCGCAGCCCACGGCGCGCAGGTACTGATCGAGCAGGCGGTGCGGCGTCCCGGAGGTGTCGAGGCCCCGTCCGGCCGCCGCCTCCAGGGCCAGCCCGGCGATGCGGTCGACCATGGGGCCGGTGTTCTCGAAGCCTCCCACCGGCATCTCGACGAGCTCGATCCATCCGCCCGGCCGCGCCACCCGGACCAGGTCGTGGATGGCCGCGTGCCAGTACCTGGCCGGGATGCTGAACAGCATCATCCGCTGATGGACGAAGTCGAACGAGTCGTCGCCGAAGGGGAGCCCGTCGAGGACGTTGGCCCGGAGGGGCTGGTAGCGCCGGGGCCAGCCGGGCCTACCCGCGATCAGATCGAGCCCGATCACCTGCGCCTCGGGTGACTGCTCGACCAGATCCCAGCCCCATCGCCCGCTTCCGGCGCCGGCGTCGAGGGTGAGGCCCTCGATCCGAGCCGGCGCCCGATGGAGTGCTCCGAGTGCCTCGGTGAACGCGTAGTGCTGCAGGTCCAGCCGGTCGATCTCCCCGGTGTCCCGCGGTAGCAGGTAGCGGTCGTCGCTCTGATCCGTCACGCCGGTCCCCTCCAAACTCACCATCGTTCGGCCGACCCGTCGCGGTCGGGATGCGCCCGATCCTACCTCTCGGCCGGAGCCGGGGCTAGAGCTGGTTGAGCAGGTCCCTTCGGCCGGTGTAGCGTTCCACCGCCTCGGGGTCGAGCTCCAGCCCCAGGCCGGGGCGTGACGGGATCTCGAGCATGCCCTCGCCATCGAGGCGCCAGGGCACCGTCACCAGGTCCTCCACGTAGGGCGACCCCGTCTTGAACTCGACCAGGTCGGTCTGCGGCAGGGCGGAGGCGAGCTGCAGGTCGCTGGCCAGGCCGACCGCCGTGTTCCAGCCGTGGGGGATGAGGCGAACGCCGCACTCCTCCGCCATCCAGCCGATCCGGCGCTGCTCGCTGAGGCCGCCGACCTTGGTCACGTCGGGCTGGACGATGTCGAAGGCGCCCGCCTTGAGGAAGGGGGTGAAGGCCTGGCGCCGGGTCAGCACCTCGCCGCCGGAGATCGGCACCCGAGACGCCCGGCGCAGGGCGACGAAATCCTCGAGGGCGTCCGGGGTCAGCGGCTCCTCGAACCAGTAGACGCCGTACTCGTCGAGCATCGACGAGGTCCTGAGCGCCCACTTGTAGTCGCCCGACCAGTAGGCGTCGCTGCCCCCGGCGTCGACCATGAGCAGGGAGTCCTCGCCGATCGTCCGCCTCGCCGTCTCGACCAGGGCCTCGTCGGTGGCGGCGTCGAGGCGCCCGAACTTGCCCCAGCCGATCTTGAAGGCGCGGAAGCCCTGGCCCCTGAGCTCGCCCAGGTACTCGCTCATCGCGCCGAGCTCGTCCATCAGCAGCGAGGCGTAGGGCCGCACCCGCTCCCGGTAGCGCCCGCCGAGCAGCCGCCCCACGGGCTGGCCGGTGGCCTTGCCGAGGATGTCCCAGAGGGCGAGGTCGACGCCGCTGACGGCGTGCGTGATCGAACCACCCCGTCCCAGCCAGAACGTGTTCTGGTGCAGCTTCTCGCTGACCCGCTCCGGTTCGAGCGCCGACTCGCCCTCGAGCAGGGGCGCGAGCACGTCCAGCGCCGACCGGGTCAGATCCTCGCTGGTGAACACGCTGCCCACGCCCTGGACGCCCTGGTCGGTGTCGACCACGACCAGGGTGTGGACGACGTCGTCGGGGTTCAGCTCGTTGCTCCAGCCGCCGGCCGGGGTCGCGCCCCGCAGTCCCGCGGCCCTGACCCTGGTGATCTTCATCGCCCTACCTCCGGTCGCGGAAACGGCGGACCGACGGTGGCCGGTCGCCAAGTGGCCGCCCGCTCCAGGCGGCGAGGAACACCATCACCCTCCTTCGATGGCCGGGCGCCGAGGCGCGCTGTCCGAGGTGGTGCCAGCGGGACGGGGCGGTGATGGACATCGGCGGGGAAACCTATGATAGGGCCAGGGAAAAGGGTCGATGGTCGACCATTGACCTAAGAGTCAGGTACCGCGTCACCGTCGACACGGCGGCAGCCAGCGAAGAAGAGCGAGGAGGCGAAACATGGAGGTTCCGGAGTGGCGCGCGGGTGTCGCCCGGGTGACGATCACGCCGCCCGTGGGCATCGCCATGATCGGCTTCGCCGGTCGGGCGAGCTCGAACGACGTGCAGGACGATCTGACCGCCACCGCGCTGGTGGTGGAGGGCCCGGGGTCGGGTGGGGCTCCCGGCCGGGCCGCGATCATCGCCTGCGACCTGCTCTGGCTCGAGGAGCCGGCCGTGGCCCGGGTCCGAGCCGCCGTCGCGGCCCTCACCGACGTCGCCGGCGACCACGTCCTGATCGCCTGCAGCCACACCCACTACGGACCCATGGTGGATGCCGGCAGCGAGCTCGCCGGCCCGCAGGTCGGCCCCTATGTGGACAACCTCGTGCACCTGCTCGCCGGCGCCGTGGCCATGGCCGAATCCCGGCTCACGCCCTGCCGCTTCGGCTTCGGCGAGGGCGAGGCGCGGATCGGCATCAACCGCCGCGAGCGCCTGGCCGACGGCCGGATGATCCTCGGCCAGAACCCCGACGGACCCTACGACCCGAGGGTCGCCCTCCTCCGCATCGACGACGCCGAGGGCCGGCCGCTGGCGCTGCTCCTCAACCACGCCTGCCACCCGGTCTCGCTGGGCGGCACCTGCACCCACATCAGCGCCGACTTCCCCGGGCACGCCCGCCGCCTCATCGAGGCTGAGACCGGGACCACCATCCTCTTCCTGCAGGGATCGACCGCCGACGTCAACCCGCTGCTGATGGGATGGGACTGGAGTCATCCGACCCGCCTCGGGACCACCCTCGGCGAGGAGGCGATCCGCATCTACAAGGGGATCACCCCGGCCCCCGCCTCGGGATTCGTGGGGATGGCCCGCGCGGAGGTCGACCTGCCGCCCCTGCTGCCACCGTCGGTGGAGGAGGGGGAGGCCCTGGTCGCCAGCCTCACCGCCGAGCTGGAGCGGGTTCGCGAGGCGGGCGCCCCCGGTCCGATCTGGTGGGCCGGGGGCCGGCTCGACCGCGCCCGCCACGGGCTGGAGGCGCTCCGCGGCGGACCGGGGGTGGAGCCGGTGCCCGCCTCGCTGGCCGCCCTCCGCATCGGCCAGATCGCCCTGGCCACCTCGCCGGGAGAGATCTTCACCCGCCTGGGCGGCGCCGTCGTCGACGGCTCGCCCTTCGCCCACACCATGTTCGCCGGCTACACCGACGGCTCCATCGGCTACGTGCCGACGCGGGACGCCTACCCCGAGGGCGGGTACGAGGTGACCCATGCCTGCCGTGTCGCCCCCGAGGCGGGGGAGCTGGTGGTGAGCACCGCCGGCCGCCTGCTCGGCGACCTCCACAACCATCTGGTAGATGGTTGACCATCGACACTTGCTGGCCTAGCATGGCCGTGAAGAAGCCTGTCCCGTCCCCGCTGGGACGCGACGTCCCGGCGGGTACCGACCAGGCCCTGGAACGGACCCGACGGCGATTAGAGGAGGAGACCTGATGCGACGGATGGCCGGGACGGTCCATCGCCGGATCGCGATCGGACTGGTGCCGGTGCTGGCCCTGTTGCTGGCGGCCTGTGGTGGGGGCTCCACCACGGCCAAGCACCAGCACGTGACCATCACCTTTCTGACCCACTACAACCAGCCCCCGCTGTCGACCATCGCCCAGAGCGTGGCCAAGAAGTTCGAGAAGGCCCACCCCGGCGTGACCGTCAAGATCGAGGCGCTGGAGTCGGGGACCGAGGACGCCAAGTTCCAGACGCTGGCCAGCGCCGGCGACCCGCCCGACGTCTTCGACATGGACAACGTCTTCGGTGCCGACCTGCTCAGCAAGGGCGTGCTGTCCCCGGTCGACTACGGCGCCGCCGGCTACTCCAGCCAGGCCGCCTTCCAGAAGGCGTACGTCAACGGCGCGCTGACCGGCTACACCTCCGGCGGCAAGGTCTACGGCATCCCCGCCGAGTACTCGAACTACCTGGCCTGGGACAACGTCAAGGCGTTCACCGGCGCCGGCCTCTCCGTTCCCAAGACCTGGGGGCAGGTCTGCCAGGACGGGCCTAAGATGACCCAGTCCAAGAACGGCAAGATCACTCAGGAGGAGGTCGCGCTCCCGACCAACCTGCCGGGCGGGCAGTACATCGCCCTCGATGCGATCACCAAGGAGTTCGGCGAGCCCCTGATCAACGCGGCCGGGACCAAGTCCAACCTGACCAGCGGCGCCGTCATCAAGGCGATGACGATGCTTCAGAACCTTGTCTACACCTGCCACGCCGCCTATCCCTCGCTGAACAGCAGCGAGCAGGGCGCGGACCGGCTGGTCTACGAGTCCGGACAGGCGGCCATGCTGCTGACCGGCGGCTCCTGGTTCACCGGCGGCCTCGACTCCTCCTACCCGGCGCTGAAGCCGCCGGTCTCGCAGCCCGAGCCGTACCCGACCCAGGCGGGCGTCCCGCCGGCCAACATCAGCTACGGCTACGCCTACGTGGTCCCCAAGGCCGCGCCCAACCAGCAGCTCGACTGGGCCTTCGCCGCCGCCCTCGGCAATGACGGGGCGGCCTGGTTCAACGGCGGAGGCCTCTACACCGGGCAGACCGTCGTCAACAAGTCGAGCGCGGCCAAGTCGTTCCCCTACTGGAACAGCACCTGGGCCCCGGCCCTGTCCCACGCCACCTACATGGGCAACCTGGTCCAGGGCAACCAGATCGACGACATCGTCGGCGCCGCCTTCGACAACATCATCGAGAACCACGCCGACGTCAAATCGACCATGCAGTCGGCCAACTCCCAGGTCCAGCCGCTGCTGAACCAGAAGCCGATCTGAGGACCCCGGGGTGGTGGTGCAGGGTTTCGCACGGTGAGGCGACCGGCGGCAGTCGGGGCGGGGCGCGGACGGGTCGCGCTCCCCCCGCCCGTGAACGGGCGGCGCGCCCGGGTCACGTGGCAGTCCCGCGCGGTCGTCGTCGGATTCATCGGTCCGACGCTCGCCTTCTTCGTCCTCTGGGTGTTCGGACCGGCCATCTACGGCCTCTACCTGAGCCTGACCAACGCCAGCCTGATCGCTCCCCCGGAGTTCATCGGACTGGCCAACTACGCCGCCCTGTTCACCAGCTCGCTCTGGTGGGCGAGCGTGGGCCGCACCGTCGCCTACGCGGCGGAGGTCGTGATCCCGGCGCTGGTATTGAGCTGGGCCATGGCCCGGCTGACCATGCGCGCCGCCCACGGCCGGGCCGTGTTCATGACCATCTACTTCCTGCCCTACGTCATTCCCGGCGTCGCCTCGGCCCTGGTCTTCGACCTGCTCTTCCAGCGCTACGGCGTGATCAACCAGGGCTTCCACCTCAGCATCCCCTGGTTGACCGACCCCTCCACCGCTCTCTACGCGGTGAGCATCGCCACGGTCTGGTCGTTCGTCGGCTACTACACGGTGATCTTCATGGCCGGCTACCAGCAGCTGCCCAAGGATCTGACCGAGGCCGCGCTCATCGACGGCGCCAACGTCGGCCAGCTGATCTGGTACGTCGAGCTGCCCATGCTGCGGCCGACCATCCTCTTCAGCACGGTGACCGCCGTCGCCGCCGTGCTCAGCAACTTCGCCACCCCCTTCGTCATGACCCAGGGCGGCCCGGGGAGGGCGACGACGACGCTGCCGCTGCTGATCTACGACGAGGCCTTCAGCTACTCCAGCGCCGGGCTCGGGGAGGCGATGGCCCTGGTCCTGCTCGTCGCCAGCATCATCATCACCGCCCTCCAGCTCCGGCTGCTGCGCTTGAGGTGAACCATGGTCGGAAGTAAGGGAGCGTTCACCATGGCCCGGGTCCGGGCCATGGCCGGGTTCCGATACCTGGTCGCGATCGTCCTCGCCCTGGCGCTGCTGATCCCCCTGCTCTGGGCGCTGAGCGGCGCCCTCCACACCAACGCCAACCTGTTCGCCGTCCCCTTCGCCTGGATCCCGAGCCCGATCGAGTGGGCCAACTTCGCCCGCGCCTGGCAGAGCGGCGACTTCGGCCGGCAGACACTGAACAGCTTCCTCATCGCCTTCGTCATCAGCGTCGTCGGCGTCGGCCTGGGGCAGATGGCCGGCTACGCCCTGGCCAAGTTCCGCTTCCTGGGTCGGGACCTGATCTTCTGGTCGATCATCAGCACGCTGACGCTGCCCTTCCCGGCGATCATGGTGCCGGTCTTCATCGTCGCCAAGGACCTCGGCCTGGTGAACTCCTACCTCGGCGTCATCGTCCCCGGGCTGATCACCGCGCAGATCGTCTTCTTCATGCGCCAGTACCTGATCGGGATCCCGCAGGAGGTGCTCGACGCCGCCCGCGTCGACGGCGCCAGCGACCTCGGCATCTACTGGCGGATCGTGATGCCCATGGCCTGGCCGGTGACCGCGGCGATGGGCATCCTCACCTTCGTCGGCAGCTGGAACAACCTGCTCTGGCCGCTGATCGTGATCCAGAGCGCGCAACTGTTCACCCTGCCCCTAGGGCTGACCCAGTTCAGCAGCCAGTACTTCACCAACTACGTCGACGTGCTCGCCCTGTCCCTGGTCTCGATCGTCCCCGTGATCATCCTGTTCCTGATCGTCAGGCGCCGCCTGCTCGACGCGATCATGGTTGGCGGAGGCTCCGTCACCGGCTGAGCCTGCGGGCCGGGCTCAGGTGACCGACCCGCGGCCCCGGGTAGGCTGGGTGGGTGTCGATCACCGACGTGCCCGGTATCCGGGTCGGGCACTGGACCGATGCCATCGCGGCCACCGGCTGCACGGTGGTGCTCGCCCCGGCGGGTGGCGCCGTCGCCGGCGGCGAGGTGAGGGGGGGCGCCCCCGGCACCCGGGAGATGGACCTGCTCCAGCCCGGCCGGCTGGTCTCCCGCGCCGACGCGATCTGCCTCAGCGGCGGCTCCGCCTTCGGGCTGGCCGCGGCCGACGGCGTGATGCGCTTCCTGCGCGAGCGCGGGCGCGGCTTCCCGATGGGCGCGGGGGTGGTGCCGATCGTCCCCGCCGCGGTGATCTACGACCTCGGCGTCGGTTCCCCCGACGTCTTTCCCGGTCCGGACGCCGGCTACGCCGCGGCCCTCGCCGCCGAGCGCGGCGACGTCCTCGAGGAGGGCAGGGTCGGTGCCGGGACCGGCGCCACCGTGGGCAAGGCCCTGGGACCCTCCTTCGCCCGACCCGGCGGCGTGGGCACGGCCTCCGTCCGGCTCCCCTCGGGGACGAGGGTGGGCGCCCTGGCCGTGGTCAACGCCCTCGGCGACGTGGTCGACCACCAGGGGCGCATCGTCGCCGGCGCGACCGGGCCGGACGGGCCGCTGGACACCTGGACGACGCTCCTCGGCGGGGCGCCGCCCGGACCTCCGACGTCGAACACCACCATCGCCGTCATCGCCACCGACGCCGATCTGACCCGACCGGAGTGTCAGAAGCTCTGCGAGATCGGGCAGGATGGACTGGCGATGGCGATCAGACCGGTGCACACGCCGTACGACGGCGACACCCTCTTCTGCCTCAGCGCCGGGTCCGCCGAGGAGAACCTGGTCCAGCTCGGCGTGGCCGCCGCCGAGGCGCTGCGGCTGGCCATCGAGCGGGCGGTGCGGGTCGATGGCTGACGAGCGCCACACCTCGTTCATGGACGCGCTGGCGGCCCTCAACCGCCACTACCTGGTCGGGGTGCCGGAGGCGCGCGAGGTGTGGCTGGTCCGCCACGCCGACGCCTACGCCGGGCTGGAGCGCCTCGCCGACGGCCGCATCGATCCCCCGCTGAGCCCGGTCGGCCAGGCCCAGGCGGCCCGCCTCGCCGTTCGTCTGGCGCCGGTCCCGATCGATGCCGTCTGGTCCAGCGACCTGCTCCGCGCCCGGCAGACGGCCGAGCCGGTCGCCGCGGGCCAGGGCCTCGAGCTGGGCTGCGATGAGCGCCTGCGGGAGGTCCGCACCCACTGGGACGAGGGCACCGCCCAGCCCGAGCTGAGCCGGGGGGAATACCCCTTCCCGGAGCCCGCCGAAGAGACGATCGCGCGCATGGAGGCGGCGGTGGCGGACATCGTCGCCGCCCTTCCCCAGCGCGCGGAGGGGCGAGCGCGGGCGGTGGTGGTGACTCACAGCGCGGCGATCCTGGTCTACCTGACCCACCTGCTCCATCTCTCCTGGCGACAGCTGCCGATGCTGCCCCAGTTCACCAGCGTCAGCGTCCTCGCCGTCGGCGACGGCCGGACCGTGGTCCACTCGATCGGCGACGTGACCCATCTCGCCCTGCCGGTGGGTGACTGACGTGCGCTCCGATCGTCGCCGACGGGCCCCGGCCGAGCTCGAGACCGACCGCCTGCGCCTCCGTCCCTGGCGCGCCGGCGACCTGCCCGCCTTCACCCGGATCCGCCGCGACGCCGACGTGGCGCGCTACCTGGGCGACGGCGAGCCGCCGTCCGAGGCCGCCTGCGAGTGCTACCTGGAGGATCGGATGCGCCGCTGGCTGGAGCACGGCGTCGACGCCTGGGCGGTCGAGCTGAAGGAGACCGGCCAGTTGGCCGGCTGGGTCGGCCTCACCGTCCCCGAGCGCCGGCCCGGATCGTGCCTGGAGATCGGCTGGGTGCTGGGCCGCGGCCACTGGGGCCGGGGCCTGGCCACCGAGGCTGCCAGGGAGTGCCTGCGCTGCGGGTTCGACGATCTGCACGAGCCGGCCATCGGCGCCCGCCACCACATCGACAACGTCGCCTCGGCGCGGGTGATGGGCAGGCTGGGGATGACCGTCACCGGCGACGAGGTCGACCGCGGCCGGCGCTACCGGGTCTGCGGCCACCAGATCACCAGCGAGCAGTGGCGCCGGTCACCGGGGGGGCAGGACC
The DNA here is from genome assembly GCA_036272915.1 of Candidatus Dormiibacterota bacterium. Lineage (GTDB taxonomy): Bacteria > Chloroflexota > Dormibacteria > Dormibacterales > Dormibacteraceae > DATAXV01. The sequence goes on along the minus strand of DATAXV010000146.1, from coordinate 11,210 downwards.
ATCCCCGGCCCTGTCCGCGGCGGGGGGCGGGCTGACGTGCTGACGCTGCCCGGCCTGGGCAGCGATCTGGTGGTGGTGCTGGTCATCGCCGCCGGGATCGTCGTCGCCCTTGACCGGTGGGGTGTGGCCGGGGCCCTGGCGGCACTGGTCGCCCGCGTCCCTCAGTTCATGGCTCGCGGCGCCGGCGGATGGGGGACGAGCCGCGCGGCGATACGTCTCAACGGCGTCGCGCTGGCCCTGATCGGCGCCACCGTCGCCGTCCTCCCGATCCGGATCGGTGCTCTCACCATCATCCTGTTCCTCGCCTTCCTCGTCGTCTCGGTCGGGACGATGATCCGCAACTACTGGAGCAACCGGCCGGATCAGGGCCACCTCCGGATCTTCCGGGGCAAGGTGCGGGGCTGGGAGCTCCTGATCTGGATCCTGGTCTGGGTGGTGGGCGCGGTCCTCTACGTCCTCCAGAACCAGGCCTACCACTACGCCGGCTGACGGTCTCCGCCGTCCTGGGCGGGCGTCGGGCACGCAATTCAGTATCCGTTGACTTCGGTCGCGTCGGCGCGTACCATCGAGCTTGAATTCAATAGTTGATGAATTTTGGTCTCACGCTGGGAGGGGCAACCCACCCCGGCGTCCGAGGAGGTGCTCGTCATGCGGAACGATGTCGATGTCGCCATCGTCGGTGCCGGCCCCACCGGCCTGATCCTTGCCGGCGACCTGGCCGCGGCCGGGATCGACTGCGTGGTGCTGGAGCGCCGGCTCGAGCAGTCGAACCTGAGCCGGGCCTTCGTCATCCAGTCGCGGACGCTGGAGCTGCTCGACGCCAGGGGCATCGCCGATCGCATGATCGCCTCCGGCGAGCGGGCCCACCGCCTGCGCCTCTTCGGCCGCCTGGCCGCGGACATGTCGGGCCTGCCCGGTCGCTATCCGTTCACCCTGGTCATCCCCCAGTACCGCGTCGAGGCGATCCTCCGCGAGCGGGCGCTCGAGCTCGGGGCGCGCATCGTCGAGGGCACCCGGGTGGTCGGTCTGGAGCAGGACGCCGCCGGCGTCGACCTCCGGACCGAGGACCAGAGGGGCGAGGCGACCGAGTGGAGGGCGCGGTACGCGGTCGGCGCCGACGGGGTCCATAGCACGGTGCGCTCGGAGCTCGGCCTGAGCTTCCCCGGCCGGACCGCGGTCGTCTCCATGATCCTCGCCGACGTCCGCCTGAACCGGCCTCCGGCCGACTCCCTCAACGCCGGTGTCGCCCGCGGCGCCTTCGCCTTCCTGGCCCCGATCGGCGACGGCTGGCACCGCATCGTCGCCTCGGATCAGCGCCGGCAGGTGGCGGACTCGATCCCCGTCGACCTGGCCGAGGTCGGCGAGATCACGCAGCGGGCGTTCGGCACCGACTTCGGGATCGGCGAGTGCCGCTGGATCTCGCGCTTCCACAGCGACGAGTGCCTGGTCGACCGCTACCGGGTGGGCCGGGTCTTCCTGGCCGGCGACGCCGCCCACGTCGACTCGCCCGCCGGCGGTCAGGGCATGAACACCGGGCTCCAGGACGCGATGAACCTCAGCTGGAAGCTCGCCGCGGCCGTCCGTGGCTGGGCCGGCGAGGACCTGCTCGAGAGCTATCACGAGGAGCGGAGGCCGGTCGGCGTCGCCGTCCGGCGCCTGAGCTCGATGCTGCTCCGGCAGGCACTCGCCCAGGACCCGGCGCTGCGGCTGCTGCGGGCGGTGGTGGCCCGGACGATCGGCCGCGTCCCCGCCATCAACGATGCGCTGGCCCGGCGCGTGTCCGGCCTCGAGGTCGCCTACGGCTCCGGCGCCGGCCGGCCGGCCGGGCGGCGGGCGGCGGACGTCGCCATCGCGGGCCCCGGTCCCTCCAGGCTCTACGAGGCGCTCCGCGCCGGCCGGCTGGTGCTGGTCGCGCCAGCGGCCGGGGAGGCGCCCGACCTCGCGCCCTGGGCGGACCGCGTCGAGCTGGTCCGCCGCGCCGGGCCCGAGCCCGGCATGTGCCTGGTGCGGCCGGACGGCTACATCGCCTGGGCCGGCGACTGCGCCTCGGACTGCGAGGCGGCCCTGGTGCGGTGGTGCGGCGCCCCGGCCGCGGCCGCGCCGGCGGAGCCGGTCGAGGCCGCTGCGCATAATTGACCGCGGGTTGGAAAAGGGCGCCGTCGTCATCTATCGCGTGGCCAGGGTCGACGAGCTGCACCTCGCCGCCGGGCTGCGCGGGGAGATGGCGGACGAGATGGACGCCTCGTTCGACCGCCGCGCCGCCGACTGGCGGGAACGCTATCGCGAGTACTTCGGCGTGGAGATGGAGGCGGGCCGGGCCCGGATCTTCTTCGCCTGCGCCGGCCCGGAGCCGGTCGGGATGGTCCTGGGACGCGTCGTCGACAACTACCGGACGGCGCTCTTCGGGACCCGGTTCGGGCAGATCAACAACGTCTACGTCCGCCCCGCCTGGCGGCGCCGCGGCATCGGCCGCACGCTGATGGAGCAGGCGCTGGGCTGGCTGCGCGAGGAGGGCTGCGTGGTCGCCCGGCTCCACGCCAGCGACGACGGCCGCGCCCTCTACGAGGGGATGGGCTTCACCTCCACCAGCGAGATGGAGTTCTCGCTCCGACCCTGACCGGGCTCAGCCCTGGTACGGGTGGCGGTACTCGCGGGGCGGGTCGAAGGTCTCCTTGATCGCCCTCGGGCTGACCCAGCGGGTGAGGTTCCAGAGCGAGCCCGCCTTGTCGTCGGTGCCCGAGGCCCTGGCCCCGCCGAAGGGCTGCTGCCCGACCACCGCGCCGGTCGGCTTGTCGTTGATGTAGAAGTTGCCGGCGCTGTAGCGGAGTCGGTTCTCGGCCAGCCGGATCGCCTCGCGGTCGGTGGCGAAGACGCCGCCGGTGAGGCCGTAGGGGCTGGTCCGGTCGACCAGCTCGACGGCGTCCTCGAAGCCGCCGTCGGCGTAGACGTGGATGGTGACCACGGGTCCGAACAGCTCGTCGCGGAGCAGCCGGGCGTCGGGGTCCTGGGCGACGATCACGGTGGGCCGCACGAACCACCCCCGGCTGTCGTCGGTGCCGCCGCCGGCGAGGACCTCGTAGCCGTCGCCGCGCGCCTCCTCGATCGCGGCCCGCTGGCGCTCGAAGGAGCGGCGGTCGATGACCGCACCCATGAAGTTCGAGAAGTCGCGGACGTCGCCCATGGCGATGCCCGGGACCTCGTCGCCGAGTCGCTCGCGCAGCTCCGGCCAGAGGCTGCGCGGGACGTAGACCCGAGAGGCCGCGGAGCATTTCTGACCCTGATATTCGAAGGAGCCGCGAAGGATGGCCGTGGCCAGGGCCGGGACCTCGGCCGAGGCGTGGGCGAGGATGAAGTCCTTGCCGCCGGTCTCGCCGACCAGCCGCGGGTAGTTCCGGTACCGGTCGATCTGCTCCCCGACCTGGCGCCAGATGCCCCGGAAGACGGTGGTCGATCCGGTGAAGTGGACGCCGGCCAGGCGGTGGTCGGCGAGGGCCGAGGCGACCATCGAGGCGGGGTCGCCCTGGACCAGGTTGATGACCCCGTCGGGCAGGCCCGCCGCCCGCAGCATCCGCATCAGGTGGTGGGCCGAGAGCGCCGCCGTCTGCGAGGGCTTCCAGACCACGGTGTTGCCCATCAGCGCCGCCGAGCTGGGTAGGTTGCCGGCGATCGAGGTGAAGTTGAAGGGCGTGACCGCGAGCACGAAGCCCTCCAGCGGGCGGTAGTCCATCCGGTTCCAGGCACCGGGCGGCGACAGCGGCTGCTCCTCGTAGATCCGGAGCATGTAGTCGACGTTGAAGCGGAGGAAGTCGCAGAGCTCGCAGGCGGCGTCGATCTCGGCCTGCTGCGCCGTCTTGGATTGGCCGAGCATGGTGGCCGCGTTGACGGTGTCACGCCACGAACCGGCGAGCAGGTCGGCGGCGCGGAGGAAGACCGCCGCGCGGTCCTCCCAGGGCGCGCTCGACCACTCCGGCCGGGCGCGTTCCGCCGCCTCGACCGCGTCCGCCATCTCCGCCTCGCCGCCCTGATGGACGGTGCCGAGGACGTGGGCGTGGTCGTGCGGCATGACGGCGGGGAAGGTGGAGCCGGTGCGGCGGTCCTCGCCGCCGATCACCATCGGGATCTCGACGACCTCGGCCGCCATCTGGTCGAGGCGCCGGCTGAGCGACTCCCGCTCAGGCGTCCCCGGCGCGTAGCCGCGCACGGGCTCGTTGTAGGGCGCGGGTGGTTTCACGGCTTACACCTCACTCGAACGAGGCCGGACTGGCGTGGATGACGGCTGCGGTCAGGCCGTCGCCCAGGGCGGCGGCGGCCTGGAAGGCGGTCCGCTGCGCGAACGGGGCCGACTGATAGTTCTTCGCCCCCTCGGTCTGGGCCAGCCCAATCATGGCCTGGCCGAGGCCGCTGCTCAGGGAGAGCGACCGGCTCGAGGAGAGGTGGAGGTAGGAGGCGGCCCTCCCGAACGACGCCGGGAACGTGCTGATCAGCCTCGCCTCGGCCAGCTCCTGCGCGGTCTGGTTCTGGGCGGCGACCGCGGCCACGTCACTCATGAAGGAGGAGCCGAGGCCACCCAGGGCCTGGCCGACCGCGGTGGCGGTCCCCGGGGGCGCCGAGGAGAGGCTGCTCTCCAGCGTCGCGATCGACGATTGCTCGGCGGCCTCGGCAGCGTCGAGCTCGGCTGACCGCCCGCCCAGCGATGCCGAGGCGGCGAACCCGCGCAGCGCGACCTGCTCCTGCAGCTGCAGGTCGACCGAGGCCCGGAGGTCGACCGCCCTGGTGTCACCCGAGCCCTGGACGTGGCCCCGGTGGGCGAGGCCGGCGGCGAGCGCGTCGCCGATCGACTGCGTCTGGGCGTAGGCCGACTGCACCGCCTCGTAGGCGGCGGTCCAGGTGCCGGCCTGGACCTGGGCGTCGACCATGGCGGTGACGTCCTGGACCTGCGCGGTGAGCAGCGGCGTGAGCTGGGCGGAGGGCACCCCGGTGAGGGAGGCGAGTGAGGTCGCGTACTGCGTCGCCGCCGCCTGCAGGCCGGCCGACGCCGGAGCCCTCTCCGAGGCGCTCTGATCGAAGGCGGCGGTGACGTAGTCGAGGTAGGCCTCGTCCCAGGCCTGCTGGTCCTGGGCGACGGTCTGGGACGCGCCCGGCTGGTTGGCGTGCTGGGCGACCGCGCCGGCGATCGCCTCGGCGCTCTCGTGGACCATCTCCCCGTACCCGTCGAACTCGGGCGTCCGGGATGCGAGCACGGCGTCGCTGGTCCTGGCCAGGAGCAGGAGGTGCTGCCCCAGAAGGAGGTCGAGGTCGACCCTGAGGTCGGCGGCGGGATCGCTGGCGGTGGGCTCGGTCCGGGGCCCCGAGGTCGGCGTCGGCCTGGTCGCCGAGGGGCCTCCCCTGGCGCAGGCGGCGAGCATGAGGGCTGCCAGTACACACGCCACCACCAGCCGGCCGAGGCCGGTCGTGCGCAGCACCGGACCACCCTACCATCTGTGCCTATGGCTCTTGGAGTTTCCGGAGAGGAGGTCGTGCTCCGTCACGGCCCGCATACGGCGGCGGTGACGCAGGTGGGGGCGACGGTGCGCGAGTTCCACACCGGCGACCGGGCCGTCCTCGACGGCTTCGCCGCCGACGAGATCTGCCCCGCCGGCCACGGCCAGCCGCTGCTGCCCTGGCCCAACCGCATCGGCGACGGACGCTACGGGTTCGGCGGCGATGAGCATCAGCTGGCCCTGAACGAGCCCGAACGGGGCAACGCCATCCACGGCCTCACCCGCTGGCAGCCGTGGGACATCGTCGAGCGGACCGAGGACGCCGTCGCCCTGTCCACGCGCGTCTATCCCCAGCCCGGCTACCCGTTCGCCCTCGAGCTCGAGATCAGCTACCGGCTCGACGACACGGGTCTGACCGTGACCTACGGTGCGGTCAACGCCGGGACCGGCCAGCTGCCCTTCGGCGCCGGCCAGCACCCCTACCTGTCGCCCGGTCCGGGCGGCGTCGACGGCGCCCGCCTCCGTCTCGCCGTCGGCAGCGTGGTCGAGGTCGACGAGCGGCTCCTGCCCACCGGCCTCGGCGCCGTCCCCGCCGGCCTCGACTTCCGAACCGCCAGGGAGCTGCGGGGCGTGCAGCTCGACACCTGCTTCGGCGGCCTCGAGCGCGGGGCCGGCGGCCGGTTCACCGCCGACCTGACCGGCGCCGACGGGCGCACCGTCCGCCTCTGGATGGACGGCAGCTGGCGCTGGTGCCAGCTCTTCAGCTCCGACCCGCTGAGCGGCGCCCGCCACCGGGCGGCGCTGGCGGTCGAGCCGATGACCTGCCCGCCCGACGCCTTCCGGAGTGGCCAGGACGTGATCGTGCTCGCCCCGGGCCAGCGCTTCGACGGTGCCTGGGGGGTCGGCCTAATCCCGTAGCGCGATCACCTGGGTCCCGGCGATCTCATCGTGGCGGGCGCGGAGCCCGCGCAGGCAGAGCGGCAGCGCCAGCAGCCGTATCGCCGCCTGCGCGGGGCCGACCGGGCCGCCGTCGCGGGAGACGACGCGCAGGCCGAGCAGCCTGCCGCCCGGCGTCCAGCCCCGAAGGCTCCAGAAGCCCACGTGGTACGCGGCCAGCGCGCCGGCGACCACCAGCGGGCGGCGCCGGCGGGCCAGGGAGGCGGCGCCGGTGCAGAGCGCGATGTCGATGGCGGCCGCGGCGAGGCGCCGGACCGGCTCCGCCGGGACCCCGGGCGAGGGCAGCGGGCCGCGCATCTCGAGCAGGGCGATACGGGTGACCAGGTGGTGGAGGTGGAGCTGCGTCAGCCGGTAGAGCGGGACCGGAAGCCGCGGGCTGTAGCCCTCGATGGTCGAGACCAGCCGGCCCGCCTCCCAGGCGATGGAGAACTGGCCGCCGGGGCGGGCGACGATCAGACCGCCGGCGATGGGCCAGTGCCAACCGGCGTCATCGGCGAACGCCTCACCGAAGCGAACCAGGACCGCCGGCCCCAGGCGCAGCGTTCCCTCCCGAAACTGGAGGATCCCGGCCAGCCGGTAGGCCCAGTTCGTGAAGGGCCCCAGGCGCAGCCGCTCCGGCGGGGGAGGGGTCGGCGCCAGCACGCTGTCGTAGGTAGTCACCGTCGGCATCGACTCTCCATGATGAGGCGCATGCCCCAGCGCCGGTTCACCGCCTCGGTCGTGGTCCGGCGGCCGCCCGAGGTCGTCTTCGACTGGGTGGCGGACCACCGGAACGTGGCCTCGGCGCTGGACGGCGTCCAGCGCTGGCAACCCCTGGGCCCGGTCACGACCGGCGTCGGGGCGCGGTTCGAGGTCGCCCTCGGCGTCTCCGGGCTGGCCCTCCACAACGTGCTCGTCCTCGACAGCTGGGAGCGCCCCCGACGCCTGGGCTGGCACTCCGTCGAAGGCCTGATCGCTCAGCGCGGCGGCTGGCGCTTCGAGCCCAGGCCGCAGGGCACGCTGGTGATGCTGGAGATCAGCTACGAGCCGCCGGGCGGTATCGCCGGCAACATGGTCGCCGCCCAGGTCGAGGGCGCTGTCCGCGGGCGCCTCGACCGGGCCATGCGGGAGCTGGCCCGCCGCGTCGAGGCGCTGCCCGCCTGATCAGGCCCAGCCGGCGATGACGGTCGGCAGCTCGGCCAGCGAGCTGATCACGGCGTCCGGCTCCACCCGCGCGGCGCGGCTGTAGGTGTTGGGAAGGAGCACCGTCCGCATCCCCAGCGCCTTGCCGCCCTTGATGTCGTCGAGCGGCCGGTCGCCGACCATCACCGTCTGCCTGGCATCGGTGCCGAGCATGCCCAGCACCGCGGAGAACGCCTCGCGATGCGGCTTCGAGTGCCGGAGCTCGCTGGTGTAGACCCGGGCGTCGATGAGGTCGAGGATGCCGTCGCGCTCCAGGAACCGCTCGTGCCAGGCGCGCGGCCAGACCGTGTTCGAGAGCAGCCCGATGGCGATGCCCTGCTCGCGCAGCAGGGACAGCACCGGCAGGGCGTGGGGCACGGTCTGGGTGTGCGGCGTCCACGCCTCCAGGTAGGCGGCGAAGGCGGTCTGCCGCAGCGCCGCGTGGACCTCGACCCCGGTCCGCGTCGCGGCCATGTCGAGGACATCGGCGAGGGTGGTGCTGGCGTTGCCGCCGCTCTCCTCGACCTGCAGCCAGAATTCGTCCTCGACCGAGCGCAGGGCCTGGGCCAGCTCCGAGGACCTCCGGGGAGAGACGACGTCGGCGACCACCCGCCACATGTCGTCGAGGTCGATGTCGTGGTACGGCGTCAGTGTCCCTCCCCAGTCGAACACCACCGCCCGGACCCGGACCGGCGTTCGCGCAGCCATGAATCCATCATCTCAGGCAATCGCGAACCGGGCAAGGCCGAGTTTCGCCCGGCGATCCGAGCGCCGGAATGCGCGTCAGTGGATACTGGATATTGCATGCGCGTCGCGGTGGTGAACCTCAAGGGCGGCGTCGGAAAGGCGCTCGCCGAGACCGAGCCCGTGCTTACTCCGAGCGGATTCCGCCAGATCGGCTCATTGCAGCGCGGGGACCTGGTCGTCGGCTCGGACGGTTGCCCGTATGAGGTGCTGGGCGTCTACCCCCAGGGTGAACGGGACCTGTACCGAGTGACCCTGTCTGATGGCACCTCCATAAGCGCCGATGCCGACCACATCTGGGAGGTACAGCGAACGAGCGACCGGGGCCGAGGGACATGTGAAGGGCCTGACTGCAGGCTGCGAGTCATCTCCGGCGGGCTGTGCCCCGGACACCTGTTCCAGAAGCGTCAGGGACGGCCGCTCCGACCCTTGCCCTCAGGCGGCTCCGCGACGGTCGCCCGCACCGAGGCCGGCAACCGACTCATGACGACGGCTGAGCTTCTGGCCGACGGCCTGGGCGAAGAACGCCCTGGCAGGGGGCGCAGGCACAAGTGGTTCATTCCGGTGTGCCGGCCGGTGAGGTTCGGCTCGGTTGATCTGCCTATCGATCCGTACCTACTCGGGTTGCTGCTGGGGGACGGTGCGGTGTCCACGCCGGGGGTGACATTCACGACCGCGGAACCCGAGGTGAAGGCCCTGCGGAGCGGCCTTCCGGCCAGCCTGGAAGCTCGTGCTGTTGGAACGCGCGGCTACAGCGTCTCCCGTCCGGGTGGCCTCCGGTACGCGGATGGCGACCTTCTCGTTGCGGTCCGCGAGTCGGGCGCCGCGACAAGGAAGGACTACCTCGGGTGGCGCGAGCAAAGGTCCGGCGACGCACCCTGTGCGAACGGGATCACCGCTCGATCCGGGTCCTATCGAGCCGGTCTCCAACTGGCCAGAAACGGGGTTCGTGGAGGACGTCCGGGCCGGAGCCGGCACCTGCTGGCCGGGGAACTCCGCAGGCTGGGGCTGGGGGGCGTTCGCGGCGCCGACAGTTTCGTTCCGGACATCTACAAGCTCGCCGACCCCGACGCGCGCCTGGCCGTGCTGCAGGGGCTTCTCGACACCGATGGCTGGGTGGAGGGTGCGGCGGCAAGGTTCAGCACCGCGAGCAGTCAGCTTGCGGACGATGTCCAGTTCATCGCGCAGACGGTGGGGTGCGTGGTGACACGGGCGGCGAGACCAAGCGCGCACCGGACGGTGAGTGGGGAGCTGCGGCCGTGTCAGGTGGCGCACCGTCTGCGGATCCAGTCACCGCCCGGCGTCCGCCTGTTCCGGCTGGCGCGGAAACAGGAACTGTTACCTGAGGGTCGGCGGCCACCCTACCGGGCGATCACATCGATCGAGGCGGTCGGCCGGGGACAGGCCGTGTGCATCGAGGTGGCCTCCCCCGACCGGCTGTACCTGGCGAGGAACTGTGTGCCGACCCACAACACCATCACGTCGGTGCACCTGGCGTCCGGCCTGGCGCAGAAGGGGCGGGTGCTGCTGGTGGACGCCGATCCCTATTCCTCGTCCTCGCGCTGGGCGGAGCGGGTCGGCGAGGGCTTCCCCTGTGAGGTCGTGGAGCTGTCCGGCCGGGACCTGCACTGGCAGCTGCCGGCGATGGCCAAGGGCTTCGTCCACGTCGTCATCGACACGCCGCCCAACGACGAGGCGGTGGCGCGGAGCGCGATGCTCGCCGCCGAGGTCGTGGTGATCCCCGTCGGCCCCAGCCCGATGGACATGGACCGCCTGACCGACACCCTGGAGCTGGTCGGGGAGGTGCGCGAGACGATCCGCCACCCGCTGCAGGTGCGGGTGCTGCTGACCCGGGTCCGCTCGGGGACGCGCAGCTCGCGGATGGCGCGGGAGGAGCTCGCCGGCAGGGAGGTCCCGGTGTTGCTCGCCGAGGTGCCCCTGCGCGAGGCCTACGCCCGGGCCTTCGGCTCGCCCCCGGCGCCGCACGTCGACTACGGCGAGGTCCTGGCCGAGCTCATCAGCTGACCGCCGGAAACGTTCCGGCCGAGTGCGCCACGCATCCGGGGGCCGCGCTCTCGGTAGCCTGTGAGCAGGACAGCGATGAGGTTGGAAAGCGGTGTCGTGACGCGGCTCGGACAGGCACGGATCGGGATGCTCGCGCTTCGCGACGGACGCCATCCGCTGGTCAATCCCGCCGCCTTCCACCACTCCGGCGACTCGATCTGGATGACCACGTCGCGATACGCGGTCAAGCTGACCATGGCCCGCCGCGATCCGCGAGCCGCCTTCGTCGTCGAGTTCCCGGATCGCAGCCTGCTTTTGCAGGGCGCGCTGGAGAGCTACGATCTGCGCTCGGTGGGCGGGTCGGTGCGGGCGGCGCTCGACGGTCCACGATTCGGCTGGGGGATGGCCGGCTACACGCTGAAGAACGCCCCCTTCGTCGCCGGCTACCTGCTCGACCTCATGAACACGCCGGGGGCGTGGTGGCCGCACAACCGCGTCGTGCTCAGGCTGCGCGCCGACCACGTGCGGACCCTCCCCTCGAGCTCGCCGCCCGGGGCGCACGCGGCCTCGCTCCCGGGCATCCCCAGTGACACCTCCGCCTGGCTGGCCGGCGTGCGCCAGGGGTACCTCTGCTGGTCCAACGAGGACGGGCCGCTGCTCGTCCCCTGCTGGTGGGCGCTGGGCGACGGCCGGGCCTACGCCTGGCTGCCGCCGGTGACCCCGCGGGTGCCGGCGCGACCGGTGCGGGCGGCGCTGGTGGTGCAGCGCCCGCACGCCTTCCGCGCCACCCGCATGCTGGGCGCCTGCCTGCGCGGCGAGGCCGAGCCGGACCGCCGGGCCCGGGTCCGCGAGGCGCTGAACGAT
>DATAXV010000145.1:0-35406 GCA_036272915.1 Candidatus Dormiibacterota bacterium | reverse complement strand
TGGTGGGTGCGGTTGCGGAGCCAGAACACGAGCTCGGCGGCGAGCAGGGGCATGGTGATGCCCTTGAGGAAGCCGGACAGGGTGATGATCACCATGTTGATCAGGCCGGTGTGGAAGTAGATGTCCTGGGTCAGGATCTGGACGTAGTTGGTGAGGCCGATCCACTGCGGCGCCGACTGCAGGCTGAAGTCGGTGAAGGAGTAGTACACGGCGCTGGTCGCCGGGTAGTAGCTGAAGAGCAGGACGAGGACGATGGCGGGCGCGATCAGGACGTAGGCCAGCCACCCGCGCCGCACCTCCCTGATCAGCCTCACCGTCCGGTGCCTGGTCCGCTCCAGGTAGAGGAGGAGGCCGACGGCGAGCAGGAGCAGGTCGGCGATGTCGAAGCCGATCCACCAGGGGACCAGTCCGTCGGCGAGGGAGGCGGAGCCGACGGCGGCGGGATCGAGCTCGGACCAGGGACCCTCCTGCGGGACGACGGTCAGGCGTCCGCCCGAGGTGGGCAGGATCGCCTCGATCGGCTCGGTGGCCGCCTTCCTCTCGAGCACGGTCTGCCCGCCGGCGTCGAGGACGATGAGCTCGCCCGAGGTGGTGCCGACCAGGAACAGGCCGTGAGCGGGGTCGAAGGCGAGGGCGCTGATCGGGGAGGTGCTGACGGCGACGGTCCCGATCCGCCCACCCCTGGCGTTGAGCAGGGTGACGCCGCCCTGCTGGTCGCCGATCAGCGCCTCCTGCCGGGCCTGGATCCCGAGCACGGCCGTGACCGGCTGGTTGACCAGCCTCGTCCAGCCGCCGGACCCACCCTGAGGGACCAGGCCGACGTTGGAGTTGATGGTGCCGTAGAGGGCGGCCGAGCCCAGCGTCGAGACCGAGGTGATGGTGAAGGCCGCCCGGCGGCTCGAGGTCGGAGCTCCGCCGCCGGCGGGGAGCGCGGTCAGGAAGTACTGGTCCGTGAAGGCGCCGGAGCCGTTGGCGACGATCAGCGTCCCGGAGGGGAGGGTGGCCAGGCCGACGACCGGATTGGCCATCGTGATCCGGCGGATGAGGTCGAGCCGGGGGCCGAAGACGTATACCCGGTCGAGACTGGTTCCGACGTACAGGTAGGCGCCTCCGGGGGCGACGGCGGTGTCGGTGATCGTGCCCTGCACGGCGCGCGTCGCCCGGACGCGGCCGCCCTCGAGCAGCTCGGCCCTGTTGGCGTTGGTCCCGGCCAGGACGCCGCCTCCGGGGATGGCGCTGGCGCTGACGATGTCGTTGCTCCGCTGGGAGGACGCGGTCAGCACCGCCTGCCGGTTGGCGACGGCGAAGGCGGTCGGGAAGGCGAGGTTGCCGACCACCAGTGCGACCAGGGCGATGGCCGCCAGCGCCCGCCCGACCGACCAGGCTGACCCGGGACGGCGGAACTCCACCCGGCTACGCGCCCGTCGGACGGCGGGCGGGGTTGTCGACGTCCTGCTGCGTGAGCTGCGAGAGGCTCAGCATCTCGGCGAAGTGCGACGTCATGTACTGCTGCAGCTGGCCCGAGTACTGGGCCGGGGAGATGCTCCCCTCCAGCGCCGAGCGCAGCAGGTTGTGCAGGTCGGTGGTCTCGCTGGGTCCGGCGCCCGCCGTCCAGAAGCCGTTGTAGTTGGCCTCGGCGTTGCCCAGGAACTTCAGCTTGCTGAAGAGCTTCTCGTACTTGGTCGGGAAGGAGACCCGCTCCACCTCGAGCGGCCCCGCCGGGTCGAACTCGTCGGAGGTCTCGTAGGCGTCGAGGTAGGCCTTGTACCCGGGTTCGGAGAGCCAGAACATGACGAAGTCGACGGCCATCTCGACCTGGCTCGCGTTCTTGCTGATGATGCTGACGTACTCGCCCGAGGCCGATTCCACGCTGCGGACGTGCTGGGACTCGATCATCGAGCCCTGCATGGTCGGGTTCTCGAAGGTGTTCCACTTGAAGGGCTTGACCGAGCCCTTGGGTATGCCCAGGGTCTTGAGCCGCGCCGGCGTCAGCTGGGCGAGGTCGTTGACGAGCTCGGAGATGGTCCAGGAGCCGTCGGTCATGATCGCCGCCTTCTGCTGGAGGAACACCGGGTAGGGGTCCTCGATCACGAAGAGGTCGGAGATCGCGTACTTGGGGAAGACCTTCGCCATGTTGGCCACGATCTGCTGGATCTGGGGCGTGTCGAAGCGCAGTGTGCCCTTCTGTATCCCCTGGAAGAAGCGCTGAACGTTGTAGGTGTACTGGCTGTGGATGGTGGGGTCGTCTGGGTTGAAGTGGAACTTGCCGTCGAGGCTGGGGACGTAATCCCAGTCACCGGGCCGGGCGCGGACGGTCTTGACCCAGTCGACGTGGTACTGGTCGAAGTAGACCTCGGCGAACCACTGGGGGACCATGTAGTCGTAGTTGCTGGCGATCGGGGTGATGCCCGCCGCCTGGAGCTTCTGGCAGACGTCGACCAGCTCGTCCCAGGTCGAGGGCGGTGAGACCTTGGCCCGGTCGAACAGCTCCTCGTTGTAGTACCAGCTGATGTGGACGGCCTGGGTCGCGAGCATGATCCGCTGACCGGCGGCGTTGAGGGCGACGAAGAAGGTCCAGTCGAGGTCCTTGCTCCAGGGATTCCCCGTGTACGGGTTGGTCACCGTCTCGTACTCGTCGAGGTTCACGTACTTCCCGAAGGTCGCCTGGTAGTTGCCGGAGACGATGTCGAGCGAGATGTTGCCGGCCGCCAGCTGGGTGCCCAACCAGTTGCTGTAGCCGTCGGCGTTGCCGCCCCAGTTCTGGACGTTCCAGACGATGTCGACGCCGGGCTGGTGCTTCCGGTAGGCGGCGGCCAGCGCCCGCTGCGCCGCCGACGGTGGATCGGTGTTGATCCCGATCACCAGCTTGCCCTTGAACTTCTTGGCGTTGGTGGCCGAACCGCCGCCTCCGGAGAAGCCGCCACCACCGCCGCAGGCGGCGAGCAGGCCGGCCAGCGCCGGCCCTGACACGCCGGCGGCCAGCGCCCCGCCGAGAAAGCCCCTCCTGCTGATGCCCCGCGCCACGGACGTGACCGCCGGCACTCCCTTCCTCACCATCGCACCTGACTCCTCTTGCCGACTTCCGACCTCCGCGGACCGGCACCCCTAGCGAGATGAAGGCTATCAAAGGGTCTGAAGGTGGTCAAGAATGAATCAGATCAATTGATGTCGATCACGACGGTGAATGTCCACTCGTCGTGAGTTCAATCCGTGGCGGCTGCGCTCTGCCGCGCCCGCTCAGTCTGGTAGTCAGAACTGAGTCGGATCGACTCTCGGATGCCAGTCCGATCCTTACAATGGTGGCTGATGATCGGGATCGATGAAGATCTCAGTGCCGACGGAGACTCGGACTCATTTGGGACGTCGCCCTACCGTCCTGGATACGAATCGATCGCCGAGCGCATCGTCGGACTGGTCACCTCCGGCTCCTATCGAGAGGGCGACCGGCTGCCGACCGAGGTGGAGCTGGCCAAGCGCCTGGGGGTGGGCCGGTCGATCGTCCGCGAGGCGCTCAAGATGCTCAGCGCCATCGGCTTCGTCCGCGTCCGGCGGGGCAGCGGCATCTATGTCGGACGCGAGGGGCACGTCCTCGGCCTGGGCGGTCTGGGCACCGTCGAGCCCGATCAGGTGGATCATCTCTTCGAGTTCCGCCTGACCGTGGAGCCGCAGGCGGCCGCGCTCGCCGCCGGACGTCTGACCGTGGCCAGGGCGCGTGAGCTTCGCGCCGCGCTGGAGATCAACCGGGCCGGTGCCGAGCGGGGCGATGTCCGGCAGTTCGGTGAGGGCGACTCCGCCATCCACCTCGGCATCGCCGAGGCCACCGGCAACCGCTTCCTGGTCGCCACCGTCCGGCAGACGCTGTCCCTCCAGTCGTGGGTGGTGCGGCTCGTCCTCGGCGCGACGCCCGGTTCGCTGCGGAGGGCGGTCGACGAGCACCGGTCGCTGGTGGAGGCGCTGGAGTCGGGTGACCCCGAGGCGTCTCGCCGGGCCATGTCCGCTCACATCCGGACCTCGCTCGGCAACTACCAGGCGGAGATGCGCCGGCGATTGGTCGAGGAGGTCGCGGAGAGGTGAGCGTCGCCGACCTCCGCGGCAGGGCCGCCGTCACCCTCTGACCCTGGCCGGTGTCGGAACCCCGTGGCGCCCCGACCACGGGGCGGTGGCGCCGTCCTCAGTGCCCGCGGGGATCGAAGGAGCCGTCGCCGAACTCGAAGCGGATGCCGCCGTCGTGGCGCTTGAGGTAAAGGTTCCGCACCTCCATCTCACGCCGGTAACCGTTGGCCACCGCCTCGGCGACACCGCTGGCCCACCTCTCGAGGGAGCTCTCCCGGTGCCCCAGCCGCCGGACCAGGTCCGTCTCCCACTCTTGGAGCTGCTGCCAGAAGGGCGAGAACTCCCTCAGGTCCTCCGGCAGCTGGCCGCTCCTCCGGCGTTCGTGGAGCACCCTGATCCTGGCCGGCTGCGCCTGGTGCGCCCCGATGTGAGCGCCGAGCCGGACGGAGGCCATGGGGGAGGTGTCCACGCCGTCCCCGGTGGGCTGGTGGCTGTAGTTGACGGAGAAGTCGCTGGCATCCAGTTGGATCTCCCCATCCGGCGGCTTCCGGCGGGGAGGCGGTGTCGCCTCGATGACGACCAGTCGCGCGCCGAGCAGCCTCCGCATCCCCGCCGCCGCCGCGGCGACGAGGTCGGTGTCCAACCGCCTGCCACTCCTGCCGGCGTAGCCCCAGCTGAGGTCGGGATGATCCGTCGCCAGGTCAGCTCCGAAGCGATGCAACTGGGTCGGAAGCGGACTGACCTCGGTCACGGACACGTAGACTCCGGCCGGGCCGCGGCCGAGCAGGGTGCCGGTCCCAATCCAGTGACAGCGGAGATCGGGGGACGCGGGCGGCGGTGTCCGACGGCCGGCCGGCCGCGCCGCCGCACCGGGGCCCAGCTCCGCTCGAACCCCCTCCAGGATCGTGCCGGTGGCACCCAGCGCCCACCTCTCCGCCGCCACCGACCGCCCCCTTCGCATCACCTCCTCGCCCCAGTGGGCGGCCTGCCGCCACATCGGGGCCAGACGCTCCAGCTCGATCGGCTGGCGGCCCCGTGCCTGGTCCCGCTGGAGGGCCTGGACGCGCCTCGATGCCAGCGCCAGCCAGGCCGACACGCCGAGCACCTCGATCGCTTTGGTGAGTGATTCGTCGGCGAGACCGGCGGTCGGGACCCGGCTCAGGCCGGCCGCGACGTCGACGGCCACCTGGCGAGCGCCCACGCCGAGGAGGCGGTCTGAGTCGACGAACTCCTCGAGGTGACTGGCGGAGGTGACCGGCCGGGCGTCGTCGACCAGGGCGAGGACGCTCGCTCGAAGGCGGAGGCGCAACTCGATCGCGCTCGCGATCCCCTGCACGGCCTCCCGGCCGCGCTCGCCGGCCTGCCACCGGCGGGCGTGCTTTCGTGCCAGCTCGCGACCCAGACCGGAGAGGTCCTGCAGGCCCAGTCGCTCCTCCGCCAGCAGGTCAGGCCGGTCGGGCGTGGGCATCGCCGTCGCCGGCTCCAGGGCCGCCGTCCCGATCCAGCGCCAGCTCCACGATGCCATCGAGGGGAGCGTAGTGACCGCCGGCGGACGAGGTGCGGACAGACGAGGACCGCCGCCGCGAGCACCTCTCACGCATCGGGAGCCGCTCCCGGCCCCGCCGGCAGACCCTCGTGGCCTAGGCGGCTTCGCCGGACCGGGGGCGCGTCATCATGAGGCCATGAGTGCACGCCGCGAGGTCCGTATGGAGAGGATGTTCCCGGACGAGCTGGAGGAGGCGATCGGGTCCTGCCCTGTGGTGTATCTGCCCTACGGGCTGTGCGAGCCGCACGGTCCCCAGAACGCGGTCGGGCTGGACGCGCTCAAGGCGCACGCGATCTGCCGCGCCGCCGCCCTGGCGCACGGTGGGCTGGTCGCGCCGCCCGACTACTGGCACGTTCACGAGGTCGGCCTGTACGCGAGCTGGGCGGCACCCCGCATCGGCGCCGCCCGACCATGGCTGACCGCGATGCCGCCCTGGATGCACTTCAAAAACGTCTGCTATCACGTCCGCGCCATGGACGCCCTCGGCTTCGAGGCCGCCATCCTCGTCACCGGCCACTACGGTCCCAACTGGAAGGACCTCAAGACCGTGCTGCGGACGCTGCAGCCTCACTTCGCGATGCGCATGTACGGGCTGCCCGACTTCGAGGCCAACGAGCCCGGCTTCGACGGACACGGCGGCGACCACGCCGGCAAGGTGGAGACGTCCCTGCTCTGGGCGCTGGAGCCCGATGCGGTCGACGTCTCCCGGTTCCCCGCCGCGGCCGATCCCGGGCCCCATTTCGCCATGGGCGGGGATGCTCGCGAGTCGGACCGCCGGGTCGGACAGCGCATGGTCGCCGACGAGGTGGCGTGGCTGGCCCGGAAGGCGGCCGAGCTCCGTGATGAGTACGCCGGGAACGGGCCCGAACCACGGACGCCGATGACCTTCTCCGAGCTGGAGGGGATCTGGTCGCGGGAGATCGAGCCCGGCGTACCGGACTTCGAGTCGATGCAGCCCGGACCGGGCGACCCTCCCCCTCGGGACTCCCAGTGGTGGGCGAACTACCATCCGGACTTCCCGCCGGGAAAGGGCCGGACCTGACCGCTCGATAGCCGGCCGTGCCGGCGGCCGAGAGCGCGGGAGAACTTCGCCGTGACCATGACCGGCAAGGAGGGGGAGGTCTGGGACCGGCACTTCGCCTACCTGCAGCAGCTGCTCAGGGACGGCGTGCTCATCCTCGCCGGTCCCACCCTCGGGCGTTTCAACACCGGGGTCGCCGTGATCGAGGCACCTGACGAGGAGGCGGCGTCGGCGGTCAGGACGCCGCCCCACCATCGCCAGTGGCTTCGCGCACGGCGAGCTCAGAGGCTTTCGGGCCTCGCTGCTGCGAGGGCGCGGCGACGTCTGAGGGGCGGCCGGCTCACCACCGGTCGTGGTGGACGAGTTTCTCCTTGGGCACCCTGGGCCCCCGGCGGAAATCCGTGCCGAGGGTGTACGCGACCGGGATCAGCGCCGCCTGCATGACCTTGTCGAAGGGGATGCCGAGCAGGTCGGCGGCCTCGCGCTCGTAGTGGAGGTGGAGCGTGGTCCAGGCCGTGCCCAGCCCACGTGAGCGGGCGGCGAGCATGAAGCTCCAGGCGGCGGGCAGGATGGAGCCCCAGCGCCCGGCCTGGCCCTCGATCTGGGCGCCGTCGGTCCTGCCCTCGATGCAGGGGACGAGCAGCACCGGGACCTCGCCCATGTGCTCCGAGAGGTAGACCGCGGAGTCGAGGATCCGGCGGCCCTCATCGGTCATGTACCGGCTCGGTGATCCCGACGCGGCGTAGTGCTGGAAACCGCGGCGGTAGATGTCTCCGAGCGCCCGGCGCTGGTCGGCGTCGGTGACGACGATGAAGTGCCAGCCCTGGCTGTTGCTGCCGCTCGGTGCCTGGAAGGCGAGGTCGAGGCAGGCGTCGATCACCTCGGGTTCGACCGGTCGGGTCAGGTCGAGGCGCTTCCGCACCGTCCGCGTCGTCGAGAGCAGCTCATCGGTGGTCAGATCGAGCAACGTCATGACAAGGGACAACCTAACGGATGAGGCGGCCTATTTCGACCGACCCGGCTCCGGGGAGGCCGGGGAGGACCTCGGCGGGCGTGGGGACGGTGATCGCGCCAGGATGTGGAGATGATCGACAAGGGCGTCTACGAGAAGACCCTCCTGAAGCTGCAGGAGCGGCTGGTGCAGATGCAGCTCTGGGTCCGCGAGGAGGGACGGCGCGTGGTCGTGGTGGTGGAGGGCCGGGATGCCGCCGGGAAGGGAGGCGTGATCCAGCGGATCACCGAGTACCTGAACCCCCGCTGGTGCCGCGTCGCGGCGCTGCCCGCGCCCAACGACCGGGAACGGACGGAGTGGTACTTCCAGCGCTACATCGCCCAGCTTCCGGCGGGCGGGGAGATGGTGCTCTTCGACCGGAGCTGGTACAACCGCGCCGGCGTGGAGCGGGTGATGGGCTTCTGCACCGACGAGGAGTACAGCCGCTTCCTCCGGCAGTGCCCGGCCTTCGAGCGGATGCTCATCGACGACGGCATCGTCCTCGTCAAGTACTGGTTCTCGGTCAGCGACGACGAGCAGGAGAAGCGATTCAAGGAGCGGCTCAAGGACCCGCTCAAGCGCTGGAAGCTGAGCCAGATGGACATCGAGGGCCGCAGCCGCTGGGTCGAGTACTCGAAGGCCAAGGACGACATGTTCTCCCACTGCGACCTGCCCGACTCGCCCTGGTACGAGGTCGAGGCCGACGACAAGCGGCGGGCGCGGCTCAACTGCATCGCCCACCTGCTGTCGGTGGTGCCCTGGGAGCCGCGCAAGCCGAGCAAGCTCAAGCTGCCGGCCCGCCCGCCGGAGGGCGCCTATGAGCGCCCGCCCCGCGATCGCTATCGCTACGTGCCCGACTACGCCGGCACGCTGGGCGGCTGAGAGCCGCCCGGTATCCTCACTGGCCGCTGCCGACGACGTGGATCCAGGTCAGCCCGGTGTCGAGCCGGATGACCTGGCCCCGGCTGTCGGTGAACCAGACCGGATCGCGGTTGGTGTAGTACTCCTGCGCCGCCGCCTGGCCCATGTGCCAGGTCGCCTGGATCATCTGGCTGTCCATGTAGACCTGGGCGGGGCCACTGCCCAGCATCGTGTACCAGACGGCGTGGGCGCCGCCGTTGTCGTCCTCGATCCAGCTGGTGAGGTGGGAGGGGACGTCCATCACGACCACGTTCGTGGCCCGGAGCTGCGCGCCGCTGTTGGCGTCGACCGAGGGCGCGCCGTAGTTGGAGCGAAGGTAGGCGTGGGTGGCGGCGTCGTAGCTCCAGGTCACGTTCTGCGCGGGCACCGAGACGCTCCCCGCGGGGATGCCCTGCGGAGGCTGGGCGGCGTGAGCGGAGTCGACCGCGTAGGTCGGGGCGGGCAGGGGTTGCTGGGAACGGAGCGGGGCGGCCTTCTGTCCGCTGGTGAAGACGTCGTCGGGCGAGGCCCGGTCGGGGTCGACGAAGAAGTGCCGGCCTCTCGGCTCCCAGTCCCACATCACGCCGGGAAGGACGTGGCCGGCCGTCCAGATGTAGTGGAGCGTGCCCGCCGAGGCGCCGCTGCAGAGGGTGTGGCCGTCGAAGCCGAAGCCGATGTAGAGGTTGATCGGACGGCAGCTGCGCACCGGTCCGACCTCGCCGGGGGCGGTCCCGAAGTAGATCGCGGTCATCCGCGACACGCCGTACTCGCTGATGTACTCGAAGACGATGTCCGCCTGCTGCAGGCCCGCCTGGGGTCGGGCGCCGCCGTCGTTGGCGACCACGACCATTGAGGGCGAGGCCGGGGCGGCACCGTTCGACTCCGCCTGGGCGGCGGGCTCGACCACCAGCTGGGTCAGCTGGACCGAGGCGGCCTTGGTCACCTGCTGGCCGCGCTGGGATGTCGCCGAGACCAGCGCCAGCGGCACCGCCGTGCCCAGCTGCGGGGTGGGGATGGTGATCGCGGCGCCACGGTCGCCGGCCTGCCAGCCGAGGTTCCGCGCGGGAAGCGGCTGGCCGGCCCAGGTCACGCGCACCGAGCCGGGCCGGACCGGCGCGCCGAAGACGATGGTGAGCGGGACGAAGGGGGAGACCGAGGCCTGAGCGCCGAGGGCGTGACCA
Source organism: Candidatus Dormiibacterota bacterium (assembly GCA_036272915.1). Lineage (GTDB taxonomy): Bacteria > Chloroflexota > Dormibacteria > Dormibacterales > Dormibacteraceae > DATAXV01. Next base: position 25,714 of record DATAXV010000145.1, on the reverse strand, counting down.
TCCGCCTCGAAGGTGGCCGGGAAGGCGAGCTGGGTGCGGAACCTCGCGGTCCACTCCTGGAGAGGCGCGGCGCCCTGTGAGGTGACGCCGGCGATGCGCAGCCGGTAGCGCGTGTCGACCTGCCAGGTCGAGACGGGCGCCACCCGCAGCTCCGACCGGCTCCGGTCGAGATGGACATGGGCACTGGGGTCGAGGCCGACCCGGACCCGGCTCAGATCGACCCCGCGGTCGAAGCGGACCACCACCGTCTGGTGGATGTCGACCCGCGTCCCCGGCCTCACCGTCAGTCGCGCGCGGACCGGCGGCGGCCTCGTCAGAACGAAGGCCGCGCCACCGCCGCCGAGAATCAGGACCACGACCAGGGCGATCGCCACCAGTTGGCGCCGCCTGGGTGGCCAGATGAGTTGCCGCCACACGCCGAACGCTGGGGACCATATCAGTTGGGGCCGTGAGGCGCCACCCCGAGGCCCCCGATGGGGCGGCAGCGAACCGGACGGGGGAGGGGTGTGAACGACACCGGCAGCAGGGTCCGTACGGCGGCTCGGAGCCGCGTTGCTCCCAGTATCGAGAATGAGAACCGGGGACCGCATGGTAGCCGGGAATGGACCGCGCCGGCCTCATCCTCCACCCGGTCCCTTCCTCGACGATCCGGGATCGCGCCGGCTGACGCCACAGCAGGTGGCGGCGTCCCTGCCCGACCTGCCCCCCAGGCCAGCCTCTACCGCCACATGGAGCGGCTGTACAAGGGCGGGATCCTGGCCGTCGCCGGCGAGCGGCGGGTGCGCGGGGCGGTTGAGCGGACCTATGTGCTGGCCGCGGGTGGCACCTCGCTGATGCCCGAGGACATGGCGACGGCCTCGCCCGAGGACCATCTCGGCTACTCCACCACCTTCGCGGTCGGCCTGATCGCGCAGTTCGAGCGGTATCTGCGGGGGCCGCGCATCGACCCCCCAGCGACGGGGCCGGCTACCGCCGGGTGGTTCTGAACCTGACCGACGAGGAGCTGGGTGAGCTGGCCGCGGCCCTCAGCGCCACCGTCGCCCGGTTCGTCCTCCCGCCCGCGCCGGGCCGGCGCCGCCGGACGCTGGCGACGGTGATGATGCCCCAGGACGACGCCTGAGCTTCACCTCGACCATGAGACGATCATGGTCGGCGCACCGCCCGGCCCCCGCCGCGACAGCGACGGTCTAGCCCTGACCATGCGGGAGGATCCAGCGATGACCGATCAGGAGTTCATCCAGGCGGTGGAGCGGGCGGGGGACATGGACGGGGAGCGCGCGAGCCATGCCGCGGAGGCGGTCCTGGCCACGCTGGCCGGAGCCGTCATCTGGGGCGAGGCGCAGAACATCGCCGACCAGCTGCCTCCGCGCCTGGCCAGGGTCGTCCGCGACAACTCGTTCTCGTCATCGATGGCCCGGTTCTCGCGGAAGGCCTTCATTCGCGAGGTCGGGGAGCGCGTCGGCGCTCCGGCGGAGCGGGCCGAGCGCGACCTCGACGCGGTGGTGGCCGTTCTCGAGCGCGTGCTGCCGCCGGTTCGGCGGACCCGGCTCCGGACGGAGCTCGGCTGGCTCGGCCGCCACTGAGCGACCGCTCAGTGCCCCATCCAGATGTGGTGGTGGTGGAAGAGCGGCTCCGGGCCGGGGGCCAGCGGATGCACCAGCTGGCCGGTCGCCAGCTCGTAGACGGCCATCGCCACCCAGGCGGCGGTGAAGCCGATGATCAGGCCGACGGCGAGACCGCTGGCCAGCCTAGCCACGACGCAGGTGCTCGGACATGCTGCGGAACTCCTCGACGCCGATCTCGCCCCTGGCGTAGCGGCTGCGCAGGACGCGGAGGGCATCGTCGCGATGACGGAGCCGGAACCCGGTCGCGATGTAGGCGACGGCACCGACGCCGAGGAGGGCGAGCAGTCCCGCCCCCAGCGCCTGGAAGGGGCCCAGCAGGAGCGGGCCATACGCATAGCCGGGGCCATATCCGTAGCCGAAGGCCATCTCGCCCATGAAGCGTCGCGCCGCCCAGACGGCGGCGCCGGCTCCCAGCGCGATCCCGGCGGCCAGCCCGACCAGCGAGGGCCATCGCCGCCGGAGCCATCGGGCTCGGGGCTGACCGCTCGAGGGCGGCGCAAACGGATCGGGTGGTCCGGGAGCCCACCTTCTCACGAGTTGCAGCATAGACGGGGTGGATGAAATGGACATGAACTGCGGTCGCGGGGGAGGGGCCACGGGCGGCGAGGCGATGCGGACCGCCGAGGAACGGCGCCGCGTGCGCCTGGCCTACGGCCGCGGCGGCCTCGAGATCGAGGTACCCGCAGACGCCGAAGTCCTCGAGCCCAGGCTCCATCCCGGGCTCGCCGACGAGGCGGCGGTGCTGCGCGAGGCGATGCGCCGGCCGCTCTCGTCACCGCCCCTGCGCGAGCTGGTCCCGACCGGCGCCAGCGTCGGGGTCAGCGTCTGCGACGTCACCCGTCCCTTCCCGGCCAGGCGTGTCCTGCCCGTCCTCCTCGACGAGCTCGACGCGGCCGGAGCCGGCGCGATCACCGTCTTCATCGCCACCGGCACCCATCGCGCCTGCTCCGCGGCCGAGCTGGAGGCGATGCTCGGCGCCGAGGTCCTGGCGCGGGTCTCGGTGGTCCAGCACGACGCCTTCGACGAGACGAGGCACCGTGACCTCGGCCGCGTCCCCGGATCGACCGCGCCCGCCCGCCTCGAGGCGGCTTTCCTCGACCAGGCGGTGCGGCTGACCACCGGCTTCATCGAGCCCCACTTCTTCGCCGGGTTCTCGGGCGGGCCGAAGATGGTCGCTCCCGGGCTCGCCCAGCTGGAGACCGTCCTCGAGCTCCACTCGGCGGCGCGCATCGGCGATCCCCGGGCGAGCTGGGGGGTGACCCGCGGGAACCCCGTCCACGACGCCATCCGTGAGGTGGCGGGGAGGGCCGGGATCGCCTTCAACCTGGACGTCACCCTCAACCGCGACCAGGCCATCACCGCCGTCTTCGCGGGAGACCCGTCGGCCAGCCACGCCGCCGGCTGCGAGCACGCCCTGCGGACCGCGATGGTCCAGGTGAGAGAGCCCTACGACGTGGTCGTGACCACGAACAGCGGCTACCCGCTCGATCAGAACCTCTACCAGACGATCAAGGGCATCAGCGCCGCCGCCCAGATCGTCCGGTCCCGGGGCGTCATCGTCGCCGCCAGCGAGTGCAGCGACGGCATGCCCGCGCACGGCCGCTACGGCGAGCTCCTCCACGGGGCGCGAGGGCCGGCCGACTTCCTGGACCGGCTCTCCCGGGCCGGGACCGCCGTCCACGACCAATGGCAGGTCCAGGTCCAGGCGCAGATCCAGCTGCGGGCGCGGGTCCTCGTCCACACCGCCGGGGTCACGCCGGACGATCTCCGGGCGGCGTGGCTCGAGCCCGTTGAGGACGTGACCGAGTGCCTGCGCGAGCTCGCCGTCGAGGGCCGCCGGATCGCCGTCCTCCCCCTCGGACCGCAGACCATCCCCTACGTCGGCGAGGCCGCGCTCACCCCTGGCGCACCCAGCGCAGGCTGAGCAGGGCGCCGAGCGCGAAGGCGCCGGCGGCCACGGCCAGGCCGGCGATGAGCGAGGCCGCGATCAGGCTGCCGAGCAGCGCCACGCCAGGGCGCCGCCCAGCTGGCGGCGTTGACCACGGCCGAGCCAGCCCGCAAGCGACCGAGGCGAGGATGAGGAGGAGCAGGCCGGAGACGAAGACCGGCCGGGCTCCGAGCGGCCGCTGATAGCCCCGGCCGAGACCAGCAGCCTGGCCAGCACCGCGCTGTAGGCGTCGACCACCCACTGCGCGCCGGTGACGCCGGTGCCCAGGCTCCGCTCGAGGCTGAGGAGGGCCACGTTGACCACGGTCGTGTCGAGGATGACCACGAAGTAGCCGGTGCAGATCGCGATCAGGGCCCACGTCCTCGAGGCCCCGCTCCTCGGTGTCGTGGATTCCATTCGACCCATGGTCAGCCCCGGTTCCTGCGGTCGTCGCCGAATCATGGGCGAAGGCACAATCGTCCAATATCGCCGGCCATGAGGCGATTACGCTGGCCTGGTAGTGAACGGTCGGACGATTCAGACGGGAGGCGCGAAGCGATGACGGGACGGATCGGAAGAGCGGTGCCCTACCTCTGCGTGCGTGGCGGCGCCGCCGCGCTCGACTTCTACCGGGATGGGTTCGGCGCCGTGGTCACGGTGCGCCTGACCGACGACGAGGGCCGGATCGGCCACTCCGAGTTCATGATCGGGGACAACCGCTTCATGCTCTCCGACGAGTGGCCCCAGATGAAGGTGCTGAGCCCGCTCACGGTCGGCGGGAATCCCGTCTCCTTCTCCATCAACGTCGAGGACGCCGATGCCATGGTCGGCCGCCTGGTCGCGGCCGGTGCCCGCGTGGAGCGGCCGGTCGAGGCGGATGAGATGACGGGCGGACGGAGCGGCTGGGTCGTCGATCCCTTCGGCCACCGCTGGAACGTCCGCAGCGGGGACGAGGATCTGAACGCGGATCAGCTCGGGGAGCGCGCGCCCGGTTACCGGGTCACCGGTTCCTGACCGCCTCCGACGCGGCCGGGGGCGTTGGCGACGTTCCCGGCCCTCGGAAAGCCCGCCGATGAGGCGTCTCCCCGGATCAGCGCTCAGGCGGTGGCGTCGCCTCGCACGTGCTCGGCGAAGAAGGCCAGGATCCGCTTCCAGGAGTCCTCGGCCTCCTCCTCGCGGTAGCCGGCCCCGAAGCGGACCATGATCCGCGCCATCCAGTGGTCAGCCTGGTTGATGAAGCCGTGCCCGGCCTCCGGATACTCCTTGACGTCGTTGGCGATCCCGAGCTCGGTCAGGCTGTCGCGGAGCCGGGCGGCGACGCCGGAGAGCGAGCCGTCCTTGCCCCCGTAGCTGGCGACGATCGGACAGGCGCCGCGCAGGCGGTCGGTGCCGGGGGGCACCCGACCGTAGTTGATCGAGGAGGCACGAAGCCCGCCGGCCAGGGCCATGGCCAGGGCGAAGCCGCCGCCCAAGCAGAAGCCGATGACCGCGATCCGGTCGCCGTCGACCTGCGGCATCGCCGCCAGGTCGTCCCGGGCGAGCTCGAGCAGGGCTCGGGTCGGCGTCCGTCCCTCCCGGCCCATGTCCCGGAAGATCCGGACCATGCACTGCGGCGTCCAGCCGGTCGAGTAGAGATCCGGCGCGATCGCTGCGTAGCCCTCGCGGGCGAAGCGATCGCAGATCGACCGGATGTCGGCGTCCAGCCCGAAGGCCTCGTGGATGACGACCACGCCGGGGTGGGGGCCGGGGCCCTCGGGCAGCGCCACGGCGACGCGCATGGTACCGCCCGAGGGCAGGCGCAGGCTTGTGTCCTCGCTCACCGGCTCACCATATTCCCTTCCCCCCTTTCGGGGAGGCGGTCAGGGCAGATGCTCGTCCTGCGCCGGCGGGTAGATGAAGCCCTCGAGCGGGATCGAGCCCAGCGTGATCGTCCGCTGGTCGACCTCGTCCCAGCCGTCGTAGTTCATCTCTGACACCGTGAACGAGTTGCCGCTGACGCCGATGACGATGGCGACGTGCCCGTAGGAGCTCTCCTCGGAGACCATGATCGCCCCGACCTTGGGCGTCTGGCCTTCGGGATAGTAGGGCTGCGCGGCGGCCCACCACTGGATGGCGTTGCCAAGCCAGGGGATGTAGACGTGGTCGGCCACCCACCAGGTGCACTCGCCGGTGTAGAAGCGATTCGGCCAGGCACCGGAGGGCGGTGTGGCGCCGCCGGGCATGATCGTGCTCGCCGTCGTCGTCTGGGCGGCGGCCGCCGCGGCTCGCGCCGCGACCTGGGCGGCGATGGCGTTGTCACGCATCTGCGAGGTCTTGGCGGCGATCGTCTTGGCCTGCGTCTGCTCGGCCTGCATGTCGTCCAGCTGCTTGGTCTCGCTGTCGCGGGCGGCCTGGTCCTGCCGCTGCAGGGTGGCCGCCTGAGTCAGCAGGTCCTGCTGCCGGCCGGCGACCAGCCGGGACTCCGAGACGTCGCCGAGCAGCTCCTCCAGGTTCCGCGCCTCGAGCACGCTGCCCATGTCCAGCATCGGCTCCTGGTAGTCCAGCCGCGCCAGCGAGCTGAGCTCGCCCCGGAGCTCGGCCTGGCGCTTGCTGTCCTTGGCCAGTTTGACGTTCTCGGTGGCCAGGGTCGCCTGCTCGCTCTCCAGCTGGGAATCGATCGCGTTCAGCCGGGACATGTCCTGGTTGAGCTCGTGGGTCAGCGTGCTCACGCTGGCGCCCGGGCTCGGCGTCGCCAGCGGGGACGGCGTCGGCGTCGCCGACGGTGTCGGTGTGGGATCGCCGCCGGAGGCCGCGAAGGCCGTCGCCGGAAGCGCCACCAGCAGGGCGAAGGACCCCATCAGGAGGGCCAGAAGGGAGGCGATGCGCCTCATCGCGCGCACCTCACCAGGCCCCCGGGCGGGAGGTGGTCAGACGGTCGCCGGAACCGGGTCCCGGCCGTGTTCGGTCGTAGTGACGTAACGCGCCACCACCGTCGTCGCGGCTCGTTGACATGTTGCTACCCCTCCTGGATGCCCAATGCTGCTACCCCGAGTACTCCCCCCCTCGGGCATCCAACTCGCAGCAGGTTACCGCACTCCACGTGAAGATTTCATCCCCGGTGAAGCGTTTGGAGGTGGAGTTCATCTCCCGGCAACCTCCGTCCCGTAGGCTTACCCCATCGTGAGGGCCGTGGTGAGGCGGTGAGGGCCATCGTGCTCGGAGCCGACGGATATCTGGGCTGGCCGACCTGCCTGCACCTGTCGGCCAGAGGCCATCAGGTGGTGGCGGTGGACAGTCTGGTCCGGCGCCAGTGGGACGTCGAGTGTGGCACCCAGAGCCTGGTCCCGATCGCCTCCATGGAGCGCCGCGTCGCCCGCTGGGCGGAGGAGACCGGCAGGGCCGTCCGCTGGGTCCGGCTCGACCTCTGCAACCTGGGCGCGGTCACCGAGCTGATCCAGGAATGCCAGCCGGACGGCATCGTCCACTACGCCGAGCAGCGGTCGGCGCCCTACTCGATGATGAGCGCGGCCCACGCCGTCGAGACGCAGGCCAACAACGTCATCGGGACGCTCAACCTCCTCTTCGCGCTGCGCGACGTCGCCCCCGAGTGCCACCTGGTCAAGCTCGGCACGATGGGCGAGTACGGAACCCCCAACATCGACATCGAGGAGGGGTTCATCGAGATCGAGCACAACGGGCGGCGGGACCGCCTGCCCTATCCCAAGCAGCCGGGCTCCTTCTACCACCTGTCCAAGGTCCACGACAGCCACAACATCATGTTCGCCACCCGGGCCTGGGGCATGCGCGCGACCGACCTCAACCAGGGGGTCGTCTACGGTCCCGGGATCCCGGAGACTGCCGGACATCCGGAGCTGGCGACCCGCTTCGACTACGACCACATCTGGGGGACGGTGCTCAATCGGTTCTGCGCCGAGGCCGCCATCGGCATGCCCCTGACCGTCTACGGCAGCGGCGGCCAGACCCGCGGCTTCCTCGACATCCGGGACACCGTCCGCTGCATCGAGCTGGCCCTGCTCAACCCGCCGGAGAAGGGCGACTACCGCGTCTTCAACCAGTTCACCGAGCAGTTCAGCATCGCCGGCCTGGCCGAGCGGGTCCGGGCGGCGAGGGCCGAGCACGGCCTCGAGACCACAATCGAGCACCTGCCCAACCCGCGCGTCGAGCAGGAGCAGCACTACTACCGGGCCCGCCACCAGAAGCTCATCGACCTCGGTCTCGAGCCGCACGACCTCGGCGAGACCCTGATCGAGGACATGATCGAACTGGTCGAGCGGCATCGTGATCAGATCCGCCCCGAGACGATCCACCCCCGGGTCGACTGGCGCCATGGGGCCGGAGAACAGAGCCCGCCGGGACTGAGCACGGACCGGGCCAGCTCCAGCCCCTGATGACCGGCGCGGGGCTCATCGCCCTCGCCTCGATCCTCTCCGTCCTCTTCATTGAGGAGTGCGGTGCCCCGCTGCCGATGTTCCCCGCCGACGGCCTGCTCATCGCCGGCGGCGTCCTGATCGCCACCGGCGCGGTCCGGATCTGGATCGCGTTGCCGGTGCTGGTCGTGGGCGACATGATCGGCGCCACCACCGGCTACTACTGGGTGAGGCTGCTCGGCCGGCACGCCCTCGACGCCGTCGTCCGGCGCCTGGGCATGACCCGGCTCATCGACGCCCTGGCCGTCCGGCTGCAGGCGGCCGGCGTCCCCGGCGTCTTCCTGGCCCGCCTGATCCCCGGCACCCGGGCCTACACCAACCTGGTCTCGGGCGCGATCGGGGTGAGGCCGCGCACCTTCCTGGCCGGGATGCTCCCCGCCTCCGCGCTCTGGGTAACGGTGGTGACGTTCCTGGGCATGGCCCTCGGCGTCGGCGCCGAGCGTTACATCTCGCGGTACGAGTCGCTCGGCCTCGAGATCCTGATCGGGCTCGGCGTCGTCGCCGTCGGCTATGTCGCCCTGCGCTTCGTGCCCGGCCGGTCGCGGTCGGAGCCGGAGCGCCCGCCGGGGATCGGACGGATCCTGCTCGGCCTGGCCATCGACGTCGCCATCGTCCTCGCCGTCGCCGGCGCCATCACCGCCAGCGCGCTCGGGGTCCTGCGGGTGGGGGAGCCGGACGGCTTCACCGACGTCGCCGTGCTGGTCGGGGTGCTCGGCGTCGTCTACGTCCTGATCACCAGGCTGGGCACCGGTGCCACCACCGGCGAGCGCCTGCTCCGCATCACCTACCGGCAGACGCGGCGCCCACCCGACGAGTCCCGCTGATCAGGCGCTGCGCTCCCGGCTCTCCGGATCCGGCGCACCCTCCTCCTTGACGGCGGCGCGCAGGCCGCGCCCCCCGCTCAGGCGGGCGCCGGAGAGTGCGATCGCCTCCCGGTAGGCGCCGAGCAGATCGTCGGTGGCCTCGGCCCAGGTGGCGGTGTGCTGCCTGGCCTCGGTGGCGATCGCGTGCGGGTCGAAGCCGGCGCCGAGCAGGTCCTCGGCGGCGGCGACCAGGGCGACCGGGTCGGCGAGGTCGACCAGGCGTGCGGCGGAGGCCTCGGCGAGGACGCTGGCCGAGGCGTCGGAGCGAGCGGCCAGCACGGGCAGGCCGGAGGCCATCGCCTCGAGCACGGCCAGGCCCAGGGTGTCGGTCACCGACGGGAAGGCGAAGAGGTCGGAGCTGGCGTAGGCGGAGGCCAGCTGGCGCCCGTACATGGGGCCGGCGAAGGTGACCTGGTGGCCGGCCAGCTGGACCTTGAGGCGCTCGGCCGCCGGTCCCGCGCCGACCAGCGCCAGGTGACGTTCGCCGGAGGCCAGCGGGCCCAGCTGATGGATGCCCTTCTCCTTGGCCAGCCGTCCGACGTGGATGATGAGCCGGCGCTCGGGGTGGCCGTCGGTGAGCCGGCTACGCATCTCGTCCGTGCTCCGGTCGGGATGGAAGCGATCGAGGTCGACCGCTCCTCGCCAGAGCCGGACCTCGTCCAGGCCCCAGCCGCGAAGGTAGGCGGCCGAGGCGGGGGAGGTGACCAGGTTCAGGTCGGCCATGGCGTGGGCGCGATGGAGGATCCGCCGGCCCGGCCGCTCGAGCACGGCCAGGTGGTAGTAGCGCGCGTACTGCAGGACATGGGTGTGATAGGAGCAGACCAGGGGTATCGCCCGGCGCCGGGCGAAGTCGATGCCGGCCCAGCCCAGCATCACCGGGTTGACGGCGTGGATGACGTCGGGGCCGAAGGCCTCGATCGCGCGCCAGCGCCCGGGCAGGGGCAGCGGGATGCCGAGCGGGTGGCCGCCGTAGATGAAGGGCACCCGGAAGCTGGGGGCGCCGACGATGGTGGCCCCGGGGATGGGCTCGTCGCAGCCGGCGGGGGCGACCACCAGCAGCTCGTGGCCCCGGCGGCGGAACTCATCGAAGGTGGCCATCAACCGGGTCACGACCCCGTTGACGGACGGCCTCCAGGTCTCGGTGATGACCGCTATCCGCATCGCTGCGGGGATTCCTTCAGTGGCTGCGTCGGGGTGGTCGGGTCACCGATGGGACTGCCGCTCCGATACCTGTCGCCATGTCGCTCCTCCGCCGTCCGATCCAGATGCTCGGCCTCCGAATCCGAGGATTCGGCCCGCCCACAGCTTGACATGACCCGCCCGGGCCGTGACGAGCGGGTCGGCCCCAGAGACGCCTGTCATGATCGGGTCATGTGGCAGGAGGACCCGGTCTGGGCTGATCTTCTCGACGCCAGGGAGCGGGCGGCGCTGAACCCGGGACCACCGGCGATGCTCGACCGCCATCCCGACGTGCTCGTGGTCGGCGGCGGCGTCCAGGGGCTGAGCGCGGCCGCCGCCTGCCGGGAGCGGGGGCTCGGCCATGTCCTCCTGATCGAGCGCGATCGGCTCGCCGCCGGTCCCTCCGGCTCCGCGGCGGGCACGCTCTGCCCGGAGGCCCATCTCGAGATCGAGGGCCCGGTGTTCGTCGCCTTCGCCCAGCGCAGCCACGCCCGGTACCGGGCGCTGGCGGAACGCCTCGGCGCGGAGCTCGGCCTCCGGCGGATCGACTGGGTGATCCTCACCGGGGAGGGGGCGCCGATGCCCCTGCCCGAGGGGACGCCGGTCGAGGACCTTCACGAGGCCGGCCTCCGCGAGCTGCTCCCCGGCCTCGCCGCCGGCGGTCCCGCCGGTCTCGTCCGGGACGGGCAGTCCCACCTCAACCCGCAGCGGCTGGCGGTGTGCCTGGCGAAGCGGGCGGGCACCGTCGTCTCCGGTGTCGAGTACCAGGGGATGGAGGTCGAGTCGGGCCGGGTGCGCGCGGTGCACACCTCGCACGGGACGGTCCACCCGGGCGCGGTCGTGTTCGCCACCGGCCTCGCCCCGGAGGCGATGGCGTCGATGCCCCAGCTCCTGGTCAAGGGCCACCTGTGCACGACCGAGCCGGCTCCGTTCCGGCTCGACGTCTCGATCACCGACCGGGCCGGCGGCGCCGCCGTCGGCCAGCTTCCCGACGGGAGGATCCTGACCGGCGGAGACCGCGGCGAGGACGACGGCCGCGGCGTCGACCCCGCCGTGATCGCCTCCTTCCGGGAGCGGCTGGTCCGGCTTCTGCCCGAGGCGGCCGGGCTCGAGATCTCCCACGCCTGGAGCTGCCGGCGGCCGGCGACGCCCGACCGCTGGCCCGTCGTCGACCGGGTGCCTGGTCTGGACAACGCCTGGCTCACCGCCGCCCACTACGCCACCGGCATCCTCCTCGCCCCGGAGATCGCCGCGGCGCTGGCCGCCTGGATCGAGACCGGCCGGGCACCGGGCACGATCGGCCCCTTCCGGAACGGCGCGGGCCGGGCTCGGGGCGACCCCCGCCGGTAGCGCCGCGAGCCCCGCGACCGACGGCTGGTCGGGTCGCGTGCGGCCGACCTCCGCTCGAGCGCCCGCTCACTGTCTGAGTGCCCGGTCTCACATTGCCGGCGAGGGACCCTGACAGTGTCGAGTCGCGGGCTCTGATCCCCATTGACGGATGCGAGGGCACGCCGTTCCGCTGTTGACTGCCGGCCAGGTGGCTGATAGCATCGGTGCCCTCGAATGATCGCAAATGACATCATTCGAAACCTGCGGGACGGCGGCGCTAGGAGGCCCCTGGAAAGGCCGATGGAGGGAGGAGCGAGACACTCGCGGGTGCGCGGGTGAGAGGGAGACTCCCGACCGTGGCCTGACCTGAAAATGGGGCCGGGCGCCGGAGCCGCGGGAGTGAAAGGAGGGAAGGGCAGATGATTGGCCTGATCAGTCATGGGGGGAGTGGCGCGCCCGCCGCAGGGCGGGGCAGACGCAGGTCGGCCCCGGTCCTGGCAATCCTGGCCGCCGTCGCACTCCTGACCATGCTCCTCGCGGGCTGTGGGGGCGGAACCTCGCAGAACTCGACCAGCACCGCGTTCCGGATCGGGAACACCCCATGGGCCAGCTCGATCTCCTACAACCCCTACAACCCCGACTACGTCCCCTTCGCGACCTTCACCATGCTCGGGCTGGGGGCGGTGTCCGACTGGAACCATCCCGGCTCCAACCCGTACTACCCGGAGCTGGCCACCGGCTGGACGGTCGCCAACTCCTCGATCACCTTCCATCTCCGGCCCGCGGCCAAGTGGCAGAACGGCGCGCCCTTCACCAGCAAGGACGTGGTCACCAGCCTGCTCGGCGCCGGCGCCGACTACAACTCGGTCTGGGGATCGATGAGGTCGGTCAGCGCTCCCAACGCCCACACCGTCACCGTCGAGCTGCAGTCCTGGGCGGTCGCCCAGACCGTGCTCCTGCACCTGCTCGAGGTGCCGATCATCCCCACCAGCGAGTACGGCTTCCTCTTCCCGTCGGGCTTCGAGCAGAACGTGAAGTCGTACTGGACCACGTACGACCTGCTCCATCCGACGGGGTCGACGATCAGCGCCGCGAGCAACAGCTCGGCGGGTAAGGCGCTCTCCGCCGTCAGCTCCAAGATGATCAAGTTCAATCCCTCGAAGCTGCTCGGCAACGGGCCCTACACGCTGCAGAGCGCCAACGTCTCCGGCGTCCTCTACAAGAAGTGGGACGGCTGGTGGGACGCGTCCAAGATGTCCGCGCCCTGGGTGCAGATCTATCCGATGAGCGTCTCCAGCCAGTACGGCTCACTGTCGACGGGCAGCATCGAGTTCCAGCAGGACGCCCAGTTCACCGATCCGCAGGTGGCGAAGCTCAACCAGTCGAAGGGCGGGCACTACATCTTCATCCCCTCCCCGGTGCAGCAGGAGAGCCTCGTCTTCCACCTCGACAGCTACCCGTTCGGGATCCTGGCCGTCAGGCAGGCGTTCGCCTACGTGATCGACCGGACCAAGCTCACCCAGCTGGACATGGGCGGGACCCTGATCCAGGACCCGCCCACGATCGCGCCCGACGGCATCAACGACTTCCTGGGCAAGAGCTTCCTGACCAAGGACCAGTTCGCGAGCATGAACCACTACTCGCTGGACCAGAGCAAGGCGGCGTCGCTGCTCGAGGGGGCGGGCTTCACCAAGAAGGACGGGACCTGGTACACGCCCAAGGGACAGCCGTTCACGGTCACCATCGATGAGGAGGCCGGCTACGCGCAGCTCGACGAGGACGGCATCGTCCTCGCCAACGACCTCAAGAGCTTCGGCATCAAGGCCGACACCGACGACGTCAACGCCGCCACCTACGTGACCGAGGAGGAGGCGGGCGACCTGGCCGTCTCGGAGCAGTTCATGGACTGGGGCCAGGGTTCGCCGATGGCGGACTTCGCGGCGACGTTCGGCCAGCCCACGACCCCGGCCTGGAACTATGCCATCTCCTACGGCGGCTCGGGCCCCTGCAACTGCGCGATCGGCATCGGCCCCACCTCCGACGTGCCCGGGCTGGGCAACGTCAACGTCGCCTCGGCGCTCAACGACGAGGTGAACTCGGCCGAGCCGAACACCTGGCCCGGCTACATCTGGGACTGGTCGCGGTGGGTCAACCAGAACCTCCCGATCCTCCCCCTGTACAACAACGCCTTCCACGAGGCCTACTCGACGGCTCGGTACTCCGACTACCCGCCCGCCTCGCAGAAGTGGCTGTGGACGGGCCTTGACGGAGCCGCCCAGCCGGTCCTCTGGATGCAGGAGGGCTACCTCAAGCTGAAGAGCACGTCGTCGTGACGGCGCCCGCAGGCGGGAGCCGGCGGGATCTCGGCGCTCCGATCGAATCGATCGGGGCACCGCCCGCCGTCGTCGACGGACGGGCCGGGCTGGAGGCGATGCGGCTGCTGCTGCGGCAGGGCGCGACCATGGTCGTCCGGATCGGGGTCGTGCTCCTGCTGCTGGCGGCGCTGCTCCGGCTGCTCCCCGCCCCCAGTCCGGCCGACGCCGTGGCCGACGACATGGCCATCGTCATCAGCGCCGCGGTCGTGATCGCCGGCGGCGGCTACCTCTTCTGGACCCGTCACCTGGTCGCCCGGCTCCGCCCGCCCTCCGAGGAGGACGGGGGGGAGCTGGTGGCGAGGGGGCGGGGGCGATGATCGCCTACATCGCCAAGCGGCTGCTGTCGGCGCTGATCACGATCTACGTGGTCGTGACTCTGTCCTTCTACATGGTCCGGCTGATGCCGGGGAACCCGATCGCGTTCCTCGAGGCGGAGCTGGAGCAGCAGGGCGGCGTGCCGCCGGACCAGATCCAGCAGCAGGTGCGGGCCATCTTCGGGGTGCAGCCCCACGGGCCCCTGTGGCTCCAGTACCTGCAGTACGTCGGGAACATCTTCCGCGGGAACTTCGGGAACTCCGCGCTCAACCCGGGCGTGAGCGTGCTCAGCATCATCGCCGCGGCGCTGCCCTGGACGATCCTGGTGGTGGGCGTCGCCCTCTTCGTCAGCTTCCTCATCGGCATCGTCGTCGGCACGCTGATGGCCTCGTACCCGGACAGCCGGTTCGCCAAGATCGCGACCGGGGTGGTGTCGCTCCTCTCCTCGATCCCGAACTATCTGGTCGCCATCGTCCTCATCTATGTGCTGGCCGACCAGATGCACCTGTTCCCGGTCAGCGCCGCCTACTCCAACGCGACCACGCCGGGGGTGAACCTCCCCTTCATCCTCAGCGTCCTCTACCACGCCATCCTTCCCATCGCCGCCTACACCATCGTCTCCTTCGGAGGCTGGGCGCTGGCCATGAAGGGCAGCGTCACCACCATCCTCGGGGCGGACTACGTGCGGGCAGCCGAATCCAAGGGCCTCGGCCCCCGGCGCGTGACCCAGTCCTACATCGGGCGCAACGCCATGCTCCCGATGGTCACCAACCTGGCCCTCTCGCTCGGCTACCTGTTCGGGGGCTCGGTCTTCATCGAGTTCTACTTCGGCTATCCCGGCATCGGCTACCGGCTGATCGACGCCGTCGATTCGCGCGACTACTCGCTGATGATGGGGTGCTTCCTGCTGATCACCATCGCCGTGGTCTTCGCCAACCTCTTCGTGGACCTCCTCTACCCGCTGGTCGACCCTCGGATCGTCAGCCCGGCGGCACGCAGGCAGAGAGCGGACACCAGCCCGACCCTGGAGGAGAAGGTCCATGCCTGACCCCTCCGGCGGCCCCGAGGTGCGGCCATGGAGCTGATCAAGGACCTCTGGCGGATATGCCGGAGCGACCGCTCGGCGATGATCGGCGGGGCGGTGGTGCTGCTCTACGTGATCATCGCCGTCATCGGTCCCTACGTCGCCCACGTCGGCACCCAGCAGAACCCCGGCGACGCCTACCTGGGACCGTCGCTCGCCCATCCGCTCGGCACCGACTTCATCGGCCAGGACGTGCTCACCGAGCTGATCGTGGGGACGCGCCCGGTCATCGAGGTGGGGCTCTGCTCGGCCCTGATCGTGGTCACGGTGGGCGTGATCGTCGGCCTGCTCACCGGCTACATCGGCGGGCTGATCGACTCGCTGGTGATGCGGGTGACCGACATCTTCCTCACCATCCCCGGCCTTCCCCTGGTCATCGTGATCGCGAGCGTGATCCACAGCTCGAGCCCGTTCGTGCTGGCGGTGATCCTCTCCGTCACCGCCTGGGCGGGCCTGGCCAGGGCCGTGCGCTCACAGGCGCTGAGCCTTCGGAGCGCGGACTTCATCGACGCGGCCAGGGTCCAGGGGCTGCCGCTCCGGACCATGATCGGCCGCCAGCTGCTGCCCAACGTCGGCCCCTACGTCGCGATCAACTTCCTGCTCGCGATCACCGGGGCCATCTACGCCGAGGTCGGGCTCTTCATCCTCGGCATCGCGCCGATCAGCGGCACGAACTGGGGGATCATGATCAATCTGGGCATGAACCAGGGGGCGCTCTACACGACCAAGAGCATGCTCTACCTCTTCTCGCCGATGGCCGCCATCGTCGTGCTGCAGGTGTCGCTGGTCTTCTTCGCCCGGGCGCTGGACCGGCTCTTCAACCCCCGCCTGAGGGTCCAGTAGCCGTGGGCTCACCAGACGCGGAGGCGAACGTGGGCACGGCGGCGAGGTCGGGAGGGCCGATCCTGGAGGTGGACGATCTCACCGTCAGCTTCGGCACCATCCGGGCCGTGGACTCGGTGAGCCTGGCCGTCCAGGCCGGCGAGGTCTACGCGGTGGTGGGGGAGTCCGGCTGCGGCAAGTCGACGCTCGCCTATTCGATCCTCGACATCGTCCCCCCGCCCGGCGCCGTCACCTCGGGGGAGATCCGCTACTCCGGGCGCAGCCTGCAGGGCATGAGCCGGCGGGCGCTCAACCATCTGCGGGCGGCCGAGGTGGCGATGGTCTTCCAGGCGGCGATGAACTCCTTCAACCCGGTCCTCACCATCGGCCGCCAGGTCGAGCACGAGCTGGAGGCGCACCCCGGCGTCTTCGCCTCCGAGCGGGAGGGCAGGGAGTACTTCGACCATCTGATCGGGCTCGTCCGGCTCTCTCCCGAGCTCGTGTGGAGCGCCTACGAGAGCCGGCTCTCGGGCGGCATGAAGCAGCGTGTGGCGATCGCCATGGCGCTGCTGCTCAGGCCCTCCGTGCTCGTCCTCGACGAGCCGACGACGGCGCTGGACGTCCTCAGCCAGCGGCTCGTCATCGACATCCTCAGGGATCTGCACGCCACCCTGGGCGTGACCATCATCTTCATCACCCACGACCTCGCCGTCGTCGCCGAGCTGGCCGACCGCGTCGCCGTCATGTACGCGGGACGGCTGGTCGAGGTGGGAGAGCTCGACGAGATCTTTTACGGGACCGGGCGCCATCCCTACGTGGCCGCCCTGCTCAGCGCCATCCCCAGTGTCACCGGCGACGCCTCGGCGATCCGGCCCATCGCCGGCCAGGTGCCGAACCTGGCCGAGCTCCCGCCCGGCTGCCGCTTCGAGCCGCGCTGCCCGCTGGCGCGGCCGGTCTGTCACCAGGTCGACCCGCCGCTGCTCAGCGACGAGGGTGGCCATGCCGTCGCCTGCCATGTGGTCAACGAGGGCACGGCCCGGCCGGGGGTGGGGGCATGACCCTGCTCAGCCTGCGCGACATCTCCCACCGGTACCCGACCACGACCGGCGTGCTGCCCGTCCTCAACCAGGTCGGTCTCGAGATCGAGGACGACTCGGTGGTGGCCGTGGTCGGGGAATCCGGCTGCGGCAAGACCTCGCTCGGCCGCGTCGCCATCGGCCTGGTCAAGCCACTGGCCGGGGAGGTCCTCTACGAGGGCAAGGACGTCTGGTCGCTGTCCCGCGACGAGTGGAGCCGCTACCGCCGGTCGGTCCAGGTCATCCATCAGGACCCCTACGCGTCACTGAACCCCGGGCTCAGCGTTGCCGGCACCCTTCAGCCGGGCCTGACGCATCACCACATCGTGCCCCGTCGGGATCTGAGGAAGGAGATGCTGCGCCTCCTCGACCTGGTCGGGCTGGACACCACGGAGGCCTTCCTTCGCCGCTATCCCCATCAGCTCTCGGGCGGGCAGCGACAGCGCCTGGCCATCGCCCGCGCCGTCAGCCTCCGGCCCCGCCTGGTGGTGGCGGACGAGGCGGTCAGCATGCTCGACGTGTCGATGCGGATCTCGATCCTGGATCTGCTCCGCTCCCTGCGCGACGAGCAGCAGCTCGCCTACATCTTCATCAGTCACGACTTCGGCGTGGTCCGCTACTTCTCCCGCGGCGGCAGGATCATGGTCATGTTCTTCGGCGTGGTCGTCGAGGACGGACCCGCCGAGGAGGTCATCCGCCGCCCCCGGCACCCCTATTCGTTCCTCCTCCTCGACGCCATCCCCGTCCCCGACCCGCGCCTCGCTCGGCGGCGGCGGACGGAGGCGACGAAGCGGGCGGAAGACCGGATTGAGCGGCCCCCCTCGCCGACCGGCTGCATCTTCGCCAACCGCTGCCCCTACGCCGAGGACGCCTGCCGCAAGACGCGCCCGGAGCTGGTCGAGCTCGCCTCCGGGCACAGGGCCGCCTGTCTGTTCCCGGAGCGCGTCCCCGAGCTCGCGATGACGCAGGCGCAGGGGGCTGGGCAGGACTGAGAGTCTCGAGCGAGGGGCCTCGCCCGCCGACTCCTGATGCTGCGCCGCCGCTTCATCATCGAACGCGCCGCCTGGGAACTGCCCGGCGTCGACGTCGGCGAGGACGGGCCGGCCGTGGCGGCGCGTGAGGTGGCGCCCGACGGTCCAGCAGGTCCTCACGTTCCAGCCCATGGTCGGGATTGCCGACACCCCCCAATGAACTGTACGTCGGCCACGGTGCCACACGAGTCGGCGACTGCGAGGACGCCGACGAGGCCGCGGAGTTCGCGCGGCTGCCGCGCGGGATCAGGCAGGATCCCTGATCCCGGGGTGGAGAGGTGGTGGGCGCGGCCTCGGTGATGGCCATCCTCCACCCTCGCTCGCGCGAGGAGGCCGGCCGACGATCAGATCCCGCGTTGCCGGGGACTCCCCGTCCCCAGCCGTCACAATCCGCGGGCCCCATTCGTCATCGAGGGGAACCTTATCGAGCGGACATGACCGGTCCCGGCGGGCCGGTGGGATGGTGAGGCAAAGATGACATCGCCCGTACTCGTCACCGGCGGCACCGGCCGCCTCGGAAGACGTGTGGTCGCGCGGCTGGTCGACGCTGGCTGCGAGGTGCGCGTTCTCGCCCGCCACCGGCGCGACACCCCGGGCCGGGTCGCATTCTTCATCGGAGATCTCCGGCGTGGCGTGGGCGTCGAGCCGGCCGTGACCGGCGTCCGGGCGATCGTCCACTGCGCCACGAGCACGAGAGGCGACGCGGAGGCGGCGAGGAACCTGGTGGTGGCGGCGAGGCGAACCGGCTCGGCACACCTGCTGCACCCGTCCATCGTCGGCATCGACAAGATGGCTTCCTGGGGATACACCAAGGCGAAGGTCCAGGCCGAGCAGATCGTGGAGGAGAGCGGCCTGCCCTGGACGATCCTTCGGGTCACCCAGTTCTATGATTACTGCCTCGGCAACTCCCGAACGCTGTCGAGGTTCCCCGTGGTGGCACCCGTCCCGGCGGGCTTCCGCGTCCAGCCGGTCGACCCCGATGAGGTGGCGGCCAGGCTCGTCGAGCTGGCGCTGGGCGATCCCGCCGGCCGGGCTCCGGACATGGCGGGGCCGCAGGTGTCGAGCTGGGTGGACCTGTTTCGCAGCTATCTGACCGCGACCCACCGTCGCCGGTGGGTGGTTCCGATTTGGGTACCGGGCAGCAGGGCCGTGCGGAACGGGGCGCTGCTACCATCCTCCCCGCACATCGTCGGGACCAGGACCTGGGACGAGTTTCTGACCGCGCGACTGGGGGAGGGCTCCACGAGCCGCGCGAGCTAGGCCCCGCCTCGCCGGTCCGGCGGGCCCGGACCCTCAGCGGCCTCCGGTGCCGAAGCGGGAGCCGGACGGGGTGGAGGCGTTGAAGGGGTCCTGCATCGGCACGACCCGCACCGCCGCCGGGTACTCGATCCAGCGCCTGGTGCTCCACCCGCGGCTGAGGACGTCGTATCCGGGGATGCTGCCCGCGTAGTGGGGGAGGAGCGAGCCCTCCACGATCGGCTCGCTCGCCGGCTGGTAGCGATAGTCGACCGACAGGCGGAGCCGGTCGCCGTTGTTGGGCGGGGCCCAGTGCACCGTCGTCGACAGGAAGAGGAGGACGTCGCCCGCATGGTAGTCGATCGTCCGCCAGCGCGGATCCTCGTCGTCGACTTGGACGCCGACCCCGCCCACGCCCTGCATGGGGACGGCCTGCCTCAGTCCGGCGGCGTGGGAGCCGGCCAGCAGCCGGAGCCCGCCCATCTTGATCGAGGCGTCGCCCAGCGGCAGCCAGGCGGTGACGGTGTCGGTGGCCCCCTGAATCAGGGGGAAGTCCTGGTGGGGCGGGGTCGGCCACCTTGCGCCGGGATAGGTGACGCGCGCGATCTTGCGGGGATGGACGAGGACCTCCTCGCCGAGGACCTCGCCCACCGCCTCGACGATGGCGCCGTCGTGGGCCAGCTGGTGGAACCGCTCGAGCGACTGGATGGCGGTGTAGCCGTCCCACCAGCCGTCGTCGCCCTCGCGGCGGGCCGGCCCGGGAGCGGCCGCCTCGGGATCGGATCCGGGCGCCAGCCAGCCGAGGTCGCCGAGTGCGGTCAGGATCCGCGCCCTCACGTCCAGCACCAGGTCCGGGTCGACCGCCCGGCGCAGGAACAGATGACCCTCGGCCGCCATCCGCTCCTGGAGCCTCTCCGGCTGCCCGATCAGGTCCGACGAGCTCTCAAAGGCCTGCATCGCGAGTTCTCCTGGATCTCACGTGGTTCATGAGGGGTCCTATCGTCTTTCCGGAGCCTGCAGGCGCCGCGCGGCCCCGGCGTTGCCGATGTGGAGCGTGTCGTAGGCCTGCTGGCTGGAGGAGAAGGCCTCGACGCCCTCATGGCCGTGCCAGGCCCCCTGCGTCATCATCGGGTTGGTCTTCCCCGTCTCCCGCTCCCGGCGGGCGATATGCTCCTCCATCCGCCGGGTCAGCGTCTCGACGACGTCGGGCCGCTCCCCCGCCAGGTCGTGGTCCTCGTGGGGGTCGGTGACGAGGTTGTAAAGCTCGACCGGCGGCTTGAAGTGGAAGTCGGGCTCGAGGGCGTGGATCAGCTTCCACTCCGGCGTCCGCCACCCGTGCTTGCGCATCCAGGTGCACTCGGTGATGTAGAACTCCGGCTCCAGGCTGGACATCTCGCCCCTGACCATGGGCAGCAGGGACCGGCCCTCGAAGGTGTCCTCGGTCTCCAGCCCGGCCAGCTCGAGCAGCGTCGGCACCAGGTCCTTGTGCTGGTTGTAGCCGCCGACCCGCCTCCCGGCCGGCACCGCACCGGGGTAGCGGATGATCAGCGGCACGTGCAGGGTCACGTCGTAGAGGCCGTGGTGGTCGAACCAGCACTCGTGGTCGTAGAGGGTCTCCCCGTGGTCCCCGTTGAGGACCAGGATCGTGTCCTCGGCCAGCCCCAGGCTCTGCACCTGGGTCAGGATGCGCTGGATGCAGGCGTCCATGTAGGCGATCGCCCCGTCGTACTGGGCGATCACGTAGTCCTTGTCCCTGATCCCCTCCGGCATCCAGCTGGCGAAGAAGTCGCGGAACGGCTTGAACGCCATGACCGGCTCCATCGACCGGTTCTCCGGGTCCCGCTCGTCGCCGTGGTAGAAGGCGCGGTCGAAGGGGGGAGGGGGCATGTACGGCGCGTGCGGGTCCATGTGGCGGAGGAAGAGCAGGAACGGCTTGCGGCCGCGGGCCAGGCGGTCGAGCTCGGGCTGGGCCACCTCGTTGAGGTTCTGCGCCTTGGGCAGGAAGCCGTCCTGCCGGCTGCCCCAGGCGGTGTAGTCGAGGTAGCGGTCGAACCCGCGGCTGGAGGGGTTGCCGGGGAACCCGACGCAGGTGCTGGTGTACCCGGATTCGCGCAGGATCTCGGGCAGCGTCCGGATCTCCTCGGTCAGGCCGCCCTTGTGGCGGAGGGCGACGACCTGGGTGCCGAAGGCGTCGCGGCCGGAGAGCATCGAGGCATAGGCCGATGTCGTCGGGATGTGGGCCGAGTAGGTGCGCTCGAAGAGCGTGCCGCTCACGGCCAGCCGGTCGATGTGCGGGGTGGTCAGGCGCCGGTGGCCGTAGCAGCTCATCCGGTCGGCGAGCAGCGAATCGACCCCGATCAGGATGATGTTGGGCGGACGGCGGCGGCGTGGCATCGTCTCACCGAGCCCCGCAGGCCCGGAGGGACGCCTGCAGGTGGCCCTTGGTCTCGGCGGCGATGGCCACGCAGCGGGCCTCGTCGTACTCGCGGGCGCCGATCACCTCGAGGTTGACGCCGCCCTGGTAGCCGTGGTCCTGCAGCACCTTGACGAAGCCGAGCAGGTCGATGTCGCCGCGGCCGTTGGCCTGGTCCTCGGGCTTGCCCGGACCATGCTGGCGGCCCTTGCAGTCGCGCACGTGGACGTGGCGCACGCGGCCCACGACCTGCCGCAGCGCCTCGACCGCGTCCTCGTCGGCACGGTGGATGTGGCTGGGGTCGATGTCCAGGCCGAACGCCGGGTGGTCGATCTCCTCGAGCACGCGAAGGGTCGTCGGGGTGTCGTGGATCGCCGCGCCCACGTGGGCCTTGACACAGAGGGTCACGCCGTATTCGCCGGCCATCGCCGCCAGCGAGCGCAGGGAGCCGATGGCCGCCTTCAGGGACTCCTCGTCGCCGCTCTTGCCCCCGGGTCCGCAGTTGATCACCGGGATCCCCAGCCGCTTGGCGACGGCCAGGCAGGTGCGCATCCGCTCCGGATCCTGGGAGGGCTGCTCGATCGCCAGCAGCTCGACGCCGTAGCGGGCGGCCAGCTCCTCGATCTGGGTCGCGCATTCGTCGGCCCGGCTCAGGACCAGGTGCTCGCTCATGTTGTCGATGGCCGACAGCTCGATGCCGTCGTAGCCGCAGTCGCGAGCCCACCGGAAGGCGGTCTCGAGAGGGTGGCCGCCGAACAGGACGCTGTTGAACCCGATCCGCATTCAGACGACCTCCTTGGGCTTGACCGCATGACCGGTCTCGAACGACGTGATCGCGGCCTCGATGACCTCCTGCGCCCGGAGCGCGTCCTCGGCGCGCGCGTCGACCTGGTCCGCCGGGGTCTTGCGCTCCAGGTCGTCGAGCCAGGCGGTGATCCGGGACTGGAAGGTCTCGGCGAAGGAGCGCATCCCTCCCAGGTAGCGGTACTCCTCGCGCTGCATCTCCCGGCGGGGGGTGAAGATGAGGTTCTCGCAGGCCTCCTCGATCGTCGCCCTGCCGTCGGATCCGATCAGCTCGCACCGCTCCAGGCCGTAGCCGGCGCCGGCGTCGTAGCTGCCGGTCAGGTGGCCGACGACGCCGCTCTCGAAGAGCACCCCCATCTGGACGTTCGACCAGATCGTCCGGCCCTTGCCCTTGGCGAAGAACGCGTGAACCTCGGCGATGTCGCCGGCGAAGTAGCGCATGACGTCGATCGAGTGGGGGTGGAGGGCGCGCATGTGGAAGTGGGGGGAGGACTCGTTGGGATTGTTGATCCACATGGTCATGTTCAGCATGTGGAGCTGGCCCAGCCGTCCCGCGTCCAGCCACTCCCGCGCCCGCTTGGCGGCCGGCGTGAAGCGGTGGTTGAGGTTGATCCCGTAGCGGATCTGCCGCTCCTTGGCGAAGGCGACCATCTCCCGCGCCCTGGCCACATCGTTGGAGATCGGCTTCTCGCCCAGGACCGGCACGCCGGCCCGCAGGAGCTCCATCGTCGGTTCGTAGTGGTCGCCGCCGTTCTCGGTGCCGGCCGTGGTCACGCTGGCGGCGTCGATCTCGAGGCCCGAGCCGAGCAGGGCGGCCACGCTCTCGAAGGCGGTGGCCCCGTACTGGTCGGCCAGCGCCCGCGCCTTCTCGGGGATGACGTCGCAGACCGCCACCACCTTGCCCCTCCCGTCCGCCGTGTAGCAGCGGGCGTGGTTGCGGCCGATGTTGCCGGCGCCGACGATGGCAACGTTGAAGGTAGGCATGCTTCCCTCCGATCTATGAACGTCGAGGCGGTCCCGGCCTGGTCGCGTGGGGTGTCAGGCGATGTGCGCGGAGGGCCGGACTCACTGACGGCCGATCGTCGATGACGGGCGCTCGTGCACGCTTCCCCTCCCGTACGCCTTTGCCGTCGCAGAGCGTTCCGCGGGAACGCACACATCCCTCCCAATGCTTTCGAATGATGCCGACTATGATCATTCGACGCTTCGATGATATCAGCGCGGTGTATGGTTTGGACAACGGCGTGTGGGACGTGTGCGCTGCATCGGAGGGAGTGGAGGTAGGCACATGACGGAGTCTGCGGCGAGCTTCTTTCCGGTTGCGAGGGCGCGCAGGGCGGTCCGGCGCTGACATGAAGGTCCTCCTCGTCAGTCTCGACACGGTGCGGGCCGACCACCTCTCCTGCTACGGATACGGGCGGCCCACCAGCCCCAACATCGACGCCGTCGCCGCGGAGGGGGCGCGCTTCGCCCGAGCCTTCCCCAGCGACATCCCCACCCAGCCCTCGCACACGGCGCTCTTCACCGGGCAGATCGGCCTTCGCACCGGGATCGTCTCCCACTTCTGGCCTCCCGCCCAGCTCGCCCCCACGGTCCCCTGGCTGCCGCAGATCCTGGAGCGGGAGGGCGTGACCACCGGGGCCATCGACAACCTGGTCAACATGAAGGAGTGGTTCGTCCGCGGGTACGAGCAGTACCTCAAGCCCCGCGGCCGCACCCGCGCCCTGGGCACGACCGTCAACCAGCTGGCCTTGCCCTGGCTGGAGGCCCACGCCGCCGAGGACTTCTTCTGCTTCGTCCACTACTGGGACGCGCACATCCCCTACCTGCCGCCCTCGCCCCAGCGCGAGCGGTTCACCGCGGGGCTCCCGGCGCGCCCGCCCGACGAGGTGCGCCGGCTGCTAGAGCAGTCGCCCGCCTACCCGCTCTTCAAGCAGCGCCACTACGACCTGCTCGGCGAGATCCCGTCGCTGGACCACATCGCCGGGCTCTACGACGCCGAGATCGCCACCGTCGACGAGCGCGTGGGGGAGCTGGTGCGGCACCTGCAGCGGCTGGGGATCTACGACGACACCATGGTCATCCTGCTCGGCGACCACGGCGAGAACATGGCCGAGCACGACGCCTGGTGGGACCACGCCACGCTCTACGACTCGGTGGTTCACGTGCCCCTCATCGTCCGCTTCCCGCCCCGTGTCGCGCCGCGGGTGGTCGACCCCACGGTCATCCTCTGCGACGTGATGCCGACGGTGCTGGAGCTGGCCGACGTCGACGCCCGAGCGCCGCTGCACGGACGCTCCCTGTGGCCGCTCCTGCGGGGGGGAGCCGACTGGGAGGCGAGGCGGGAGCTCGTCCTGAGCGAGTGCACGTGGGAGGCCAAGCGGGCGATCCGGACCGACGAGTGGAAATACATCCACTGCTACGACCCCGGCGTCTACGGGCGGCCGGAGCCGGAGCTCTACGATCTGCGTGTCGACCCCGCGGAGCGCCGCAATGTCGCCGGCCAGCATCCCGAGGTCGCCGCCGATCTCCGCGCCCGGCTCCTGAACCGGGTCGAGACGGAGCTGGACGGACGTCAGGACCCGATTGACGAGGTCGTCCGCTCGGAGCTGCCGGCCGTCACCTGGCTCCGCCAGGTGGTCGCAGAGATCGAGGTGGCTCGACCGGACCCGGCGACACCCTGACCAGAGCATCTAGCGACGGCTGGATCAGGAACGGCCATACGCCCGCGCCCGGTCGCGCTCACGCGCCCTTCACGGTGGCTGCGGAGGGGTAGAGATCGGCGTGTTGCCGCCTCGGGGGAGTCTGCCGGCGCCGTGGTCAGCCAGGACCGGCAAGGCAGGATCGCTGGTGGGTCAGCGGAAAGGGTTGTGCACCTCGACGCCCGCGTAGCGCTGTCCGGGATTGAGATCCTCCGAATAGAGGATCGCGCACCCGAGTTGGGTGGCACTGGTGAGGATCATCGCGTCCCAGAACGCGACGTCCTCCTGCTGGTGGATGGAGATTGCCCTCTGCACGTCTTCAGGACCCGGTGCGTGCACCTCCCATCGCGAGTAGTCGGCGATCACCGAAGCGGCCGCAGCCGGGTCCAGTGGTTTGGGGATCTTGCGGGTCACGTTGACGAAGAACTCCTGCAGGACCTGGACACTCAAGCATCCACCAGCGGTCTGCCAAAGCTCCTCGAGGATCGAACGCGCGCGCCGGTGTT
>DATAXV010000144.1:0-26763 GCA_036272915.1 Candidatus Dormiibacterota bacterium | reverse complement strand
CTTCGCTCGGGACTCGAGAAATTCGGTTCCTTGGCCGACGTGGACAGCCAGAGTGTGACCGCCAGCCCGTTCATTCGCGTCTAGGAAGTCGGTCACGCGCTGACCAATCTGGACTTCCCGATTAAGGATGGCCGCGCGGCGGTCCGCCGTCTCCTCGTCATCGGATGAGTCGGCGTGGGCTGGCTCAGCAACCTCTGCCGAAGCCTCCTCATCGGCCCGAAAGGACTCGAGAGCCTCCGGAAGCCGCTCTCCCTGCTGTCGCTTCGATCTGACCAGCGCTTTCATGTCCCAGTCGAATCTCTCGGCGAGGACTCCCGACGTCTTCGGCCGACAAGCCCAGGCCTGAGGCGCTCTTCTGGCGTCGCTCCTGGAGATCAGCGCCGAACGCCTGATGCAGGGCGGCGGCTTCACGTTCCAGGTCCTGGGCGTTGGGCCGTTCTGGCTGATCCTTTCCCTCACCCTCACCGGGTCCACCCCCCTCCCGAGGCCCGGTGGGCAACTCCCTCGCCATACGCCCGGGACTCTAACGAGTTCGGCACCATGCTGGGTCTGAAGGGAGTGCCAACCCTGACTTTCCGGCGTGCGGTCGGGGGTCGGGTCCGATCCGGCGGTGGCGTCTGGCGCCACCGTGAATAATGGGCAGCGACATCGACCGATAGCGGTGGGATAGCAGGGAAGCCGGTGGGAATCCGGCGCTGTCGCGCAACTGTGAGGGTGGAGCGACCGTCCGGAGGCCACTGGGAGCCCGCTCCCGGGAAGGCGGACGGTGGCGATGAGCCCCAAGCCAGGAGACCGCCCCGCCGCACAACGCCACAGGAGGACGCGAGTGCGCGACAACACGAGCGCGACCAGCCGGGTGGTGGCGACAGCGGTCAGCCACTACCCGAAGGTGGGCGACGGGCCCGGGCAGCAGAGGCTGCGCCAGACCATCGCCAAGGTGGATCGCGGGGAGGTGGGCCCCGAGGCGATCGCCGAGGCGGCGGCGGCCATGACCGAGGCCGCCATCGAGGAACAGGAGCAGGCCGGCCTGGACCTGATCACGGACGGGCAGATCCGCTGGCAGGATCCGATCACCCGGATCGCCGGCGCCCTCGACGGGTTCGAGATCACGGGCCTGGTCCGCTGGTTCGAGAGCAACACCTACTTCCGCCTGCCGCGGGTGACCGGCGAGATCGCCTGGCGGGGACCGATCCTGGCCGAGGACCTGCTCTTCGCCATCGAGCACGCCCGCCGGCCGGTCAAGGCGGTCGTCACCGGACCCTGCACGATCGCGGCGCTCTCCGACCTGGGCGGGCGCGAGATGCGGGAGGTGACGCTGGAGCTGGCCCGCGCTCTCAACCAGGAGCTGCGCGCCCTGGCCGCGGCTGGCGCGGCATGGGTGCAGGTCGACGAGCCGGCGCTGGTGCGTAACGCCAGCGTCGAGTACCCGCGCGACTTCGACGTCTTCCAGGAGGCGATGCGGGTGCTGCTCGAGGACGTCCCCGGGCGGCGCAGCCTCTACCTCTATCACGGCGATGCCGTCGATGTGCCCGGCCTCTTCGATCTCCCCTTCGACCTGATCGGCCTCGACTTCGTCCAGGGCGACGCCAACCTCGAATTCCTGCAGCGGTGGCCGCGTGGGTGCGGTCTCGGCCTTGGCGTGGTCGATGCCCGCAACGTGCGCATGGAGGACGAGGCCACGGTCGAGCGCCTGATCGGCCAGGCCGTCGAGGCGGTCGGCGACGGTGAGGTCCACGTCAGCCCGAGCTGCGGGCTGGAGTTCCTGCCCCGCGACGTCGCCCGCCGCAAGCTCGAGCTGATCGGCCGTGTCGTTCACGGCGTGGAGGTGGGGGCATGAACGGTCTCAAAGGGGGCCTGCTGACGACCAGCGTGGGCAGCCTGCCCAAGCCTCCGGAGCTGATCCGGGCGCGCTCGCAGGCGGCCAGGGGCCAGATCTCGGTGGAGGAGCTCGACCACCTCGCGCGCCAGGCGACCCGCGACTGGATCACGTTCCAGGAGCAGATCGGGATGGACATCCTGGTCGACGGCGAGATGTACCGGGGCGACATGGTCGCCTACTTCGCCGAGAACCTGGAGGGGATGGGCATC
The DNA here is from genome assembly GCA_036272915.1 of Candidatus Dormiibacterota bacterium. GTDB lineage: Bacteria > Chloroflexota > Dormibacteria > Dormibacterales > Dormibacteraceae > DATAXV01. The sequence goes on along the minus strand of DATAXV010000144.1, from coordinate 24,675 downwards.
TCCGGCCTGGTCCGCTCCTACGGCAACCGCTACTACAAGAAGCCGATCGCGATCGGCCCGATCCGCCGTCCGGCCCCGATCACGGTCGACTGGTGGAGGTTCGCCCAGAGCCTGACCGAGCGTCCGGTGAAGGGGATGCTCACCGGTCCCTACACGCTCTGCGACTGGGCCTTCGACGACTACTACGGCAGCCGCCGGGAGCTGGTCATGGCCCTGGCCGAGGCCGTGCGCCAGGAGGCGGAGGACCTGCAGCGCGCAGGGGCGAAGTACATCCAGATCGACGAGCCGGCGGTGTCGACGCGGCTGGACGAGCTCGACCTGGCCATCGAGGGGATGGCCCTGGTCACCAAGAACCTGCACGTCCACACCACCACCCACATGTGCTACGGCCGCTTCGAGACGGTCTACCCGAGGCTGCTCGACATCCCCGTCGACGAGATCGACCTGGAGATGACGAACAGCGGGCTGGACCTGCTCGAGCGATTCCGCGAGCACCCCTTCACCAAGGACATCGGCTTCGGCGTGGTCGACGTCCACTCCCACCAGGTCCCGTCGGTGGAGGAGGTCAAGGACCACCTCAGGCGGGCGCTCGACTACCTGCCGGCGGATCGGGTCTACGTCGATCCCGACTGCGGTCTCAAGACGCGGAGCGTGGACGAGGCGAAGGCCATGCTCACCGTGATCCAGCAGGCCCGCGACGAGGTGCGGGCGGGCTGATCGGTCGCCGGTCGGGGGCCTGGTCCTCGACCGGCGCCGCCATCTCGCGTTGAAGCGGGGCGGCGAATGGCGGACGATGGAAGGGTATGTGTCGAAACATCACCATGCTCCGAGGCCTTCAGCCCGCAGCCACCCCCGAGGAGATCGAGGCGGCGGCGCGCCAGTACGTCCGCAAGGTGTGCGGGATCACCCATCCCAACGCGGCAACGGGCGACGCCTTCGAGCGGGCCGTCGCATCGATCTCCAGGACGACGGCGGAGGTGCTCCGGGAGCTGCCCCCGCGCCGCACCGCCCCGCCGACCCTGCCGCCGCTGCGCCGGCCCGAGGTCCGCGCCCGGCTCGCCCGCGCCGCCCAGAAGGCTCCGACCGCCTGACGCCGGGCGCTGCGGCGCTCACTCGAGCCACTCGGTGACCATCGTCGGGTTGGCGTGGATGCAGACGAGGTAGGCGCGCTCGGTGCCCTCGACGGTGAATTTGTGGGGAGCGCCGGGCGGGGCGATGAGGATGTCGCCGGGCCCGGCATGGATCCGCTCCTCGCCGAGCTGGAAGAGGACCTGGCCCCTCCCCACCACCCAGGTCTCGTCATAGGTGTGGCGGTGGAGGCGCGGACCCCCGCCGGGCTCGCTCTCGTCGACGATCACCGACACCGTGGCCCCGACCTCGCTGCCCTTGAAGGACCGTGACTGGGGCGTTCCTGACTTGATGAGAGGCATCTCCATCTCCTTTCCCCGGCCTCGATTCGGATCGAGCCCGGATCACAACCGGTGCCCTGAGGTTCGCATCTCGGATCCATCAGCGGCGGTCACCCCCTCCAGGCCCGTGATCGCTCCGCCCAGCGTGGCCAGGGCGTCGGTGGTCCATGCCCGCGACCGGACGACGACGACGTGGTCGATCCCCCACGCCGCCGCCCGCGCGCATCGCGCGGCGAACGCCTCGCTCGTCTCGCCCTCCTCCAGCCGCGAGCTCAGCGTCTTCTCGATCTCGGCGTAGGGCCGACCGATCTCCTCGCAGAGGCGGGCGAGGACCTCGAGCTTGTGGCGCACGGTCCGCCCGCCGTCGGGGATGTCGAAGAGGTTGCAGGCGTCGGCGTGGCGGGCGACCAGCGGCAGGGTGCGGCGCTCACCGCGGCCGCCGATCAGGATCCGAGGTCGCCCCAGCGGCCCCGGCCGGTCGACCGGGTGGGCGAGCCGGTGGTGCCGTCCCTCGAAGGGGGATTCGTCCCCCTCCCACAGCCGGCGCACGATCTCCAGCGTCTCCTCCAGCTCCTCGAACCTCTCCCTCATCGACGGGAGGGGCAGGCCCATGTTCCTGGCCTCCTCCTCCTGGTGCCCGGCGCCGATTCCGAGCCAGGCGCGGCCGCCGCTGAGGACGTCGAGGGTGGATACGGCCTTGGCCAGCAGGGCGGGTGGGCGGAACGTCGCCCCGGTGACCATGGTCCCCAGCCGTACCCGCTCGGTGCGGGCGGCGAGGAAGCCGAGCGTCGTGTAGGCCTCGAGCATGTCGGCGTCGGAGGCGGGGACGGTGGGATCGGCCTGGATCACGTGATCCGGGACCCAGACCGTGTCCACCCCGGCCCGCTCCGCCTCGCCGGCGATCCGCCCCAGCTCGCGCCGGAGCTCCGCCGGCCCACCCGGCCAGGAGTAGTTGGTGAGGCTGACGCTGACCCGCATCCCGCTACCCTCTGGCCGGCGGCGCCTGGAGCGGTCCCAGGTGTATGCCGGCGATCCGCCAGCCGTCGTCGGACCCCACCGCGACCAGGGTCAGGCGGAGCCGTCCCGACGTGTCGGATCCGCGCCAGCTGCTCTCCGCGGCACTCACGCCGACGACGAAGGCGGCGGTGCCGTGCAGCTCCACGCGGGGCTCCTCCACCGCGAAGGAACGGTTCTCCATCCCGTTGCGGAACCGCTCCACCCACTGCCCACGGTCGAGGACGAAGCCGAGCGGCCCGACGCCGAGGAAGCCCTCGGCGAGGACCTCTTGGACCCGCCCGGCGTCGTTCGCCGCCTCCGCCTCCGACCAGCGCCGGATGAGATCGAGGACCGCGTCCTCTGGTGTCATCGTGTTTCCTCCTGGCGTGGCGCGGTGAGCGCGGTCGCGGCGGCTCCTCGGCGCCGGGCCGCGGGATGGACGCGGGGCTCCTCGGACCGCTCACCGGCCAGTGCCAGGCCGAGCGGACCGAGGCAGATCAGGTCGAGGACGAGGTCCCGAACGGCCTCCTCGTCGGCGGCCGTCAGGGCCGCGTCGATCGCCCTGGCGGTGTTCTCGATCACCGGGTGGGTTCCCCGATGAGGTGAAGCCTGGAGATCGCCAGTCCCCGTGCCCGGGCGGCGGCGATGTGGTCCGGGCTGACGGTTCCGTCCGGGCCCGGCTTCAGCTGCATGAAGCGGCCGAGGATGGGGTTGCGCGGGAGCACGAAGGCCAGCGCCCGCTCCACCGACTCCTGGTCCTCGAGCCGCTCCACGCTTGCCTCGCGATCGCGGCCGCGCAGCCGCACGGTCACGGTCGAGCCGGGCTTGACGTTCCGCCACCAGGGCGCGCCGCCGGCGAGCAGGAGCGCGTCACCCTCGGGGACGTAGGCGACCGGCGTCGAGTAGCGGCGGCCGGTCCGGCGACCGGTGTAGGTGATGACCAGCAGGCGGCCGCTCATCATCCGGTGGAGCGGGGATCGGAGCATCAGCCGCATCACGCCGTTCATGCGCCGGAAGAACCTGCCTACGAGCGGGATCCGGTGCCCGGCGCCCCTCGACACGGCCTCGGTGCGGAGTAGGCGGAGACCGGCGACGAAGTACCAGACCATGACCTCGACGACGACGATCCGCTCCATCAGCCCTCCGAGCTTGGCGGCGGCGAACGGGGTCCCCGGGGTGAAGGTCCAGAACATGAAGAGAACGAGGACGAGCGTCGCGATTCCGGCGATGAGCGTGTAGGTGGCCCATCCCCGCCAGCCGTCGCGACGGCGGAGCAGGAGGCCGACTGCGGTCAGCGCGATGACCGGTCCGAAGAAGGTCAGGTCGGCGGCGACCAGCCAGTGGATGCGAAGGGTGGCCGGGGCCTCGGTGAAGATCCCGGCCAGGAAGAAGCCGGCCGGGGAGAGTACGAGGAGCACGGCGCATATCCACCGGGACCGCCGGCTGAGGATGCCCTCGGTCGCCTGAGCGAAGGCGATCGCCACGCCCGTCATCAGGACGCCGGCGACAAGCAGCGTCCTGTTGAGGAGCCAGGCGTGGCTGCCCACCCCGAGGTCGCTGATCGCCTGGTGGATCGGCGAGTACCCGGGCCGGATCAGGCCGGCGGTGGTGAAGGCGGCGATCAGGACGACAGATCCGATGACCCCTCCCAATGCCAGCCAGCGGAGGACCGTCCGGGGGCTCGAGAGCGCCCTCGCCGGTCCGGCGACGCGTCGGACGTTCATTTCATCAGACTGCATGATTAAATTATCTGCATGATTAAATGGCGTTGTCAATCCCCATGAGTCCCCGTCCCTATCGGCTCGGTCAGCGCCAGGTCGCGACCGACCAGACCCGCAACCGGATCGTGGAGGCGGCGCGCGAGCTGCTCGCCTCGGAGGGCGGCCTGGCCGGCTTCTCGGTCGATGCCGTCGCCCGCCAGGCCGACGTCGCCCGGATGACGGTCTACTACCAGTTCCGCTCCCGGCTCGGCCTGCTCGAGGCGGTGTTCGACGACCTGGCCGGGAGGGGTGGCATGGAGGGGATGCCGGCGGTGTTCACCACCCCCGACGCGCTCCGGGCGCTGGACCTCTTCATCGGCGTCTTCTGCCGGTTCTGGGCGACCGACCCGGTGGTGATGCGGCGCCTGCGCGGGGCGGGAGCGGTGGATCCCGAGCTCGGCGACGGGCTGCAGGCCAGGGAGGACCGCCGGGAGCAGGGCCTGCGGGTGCTGATCGGCAGGCTCCCGGACCGGCCCGAGGGCGCCCTCGACGCCGATGCGGCGGTCGACCTCCTTCACTCCCTGACCAGCTTCGACACCTACGAGCGGCTCGCCCGCACCCGCACGACCCAGGAGGTGGAGGCGGTCCTCCGCCGCTCGGCGCGAGCACTGCTCGGGCCGGTCGCTGATCAGGCTGGTGTTTGTTCAATAGATGAGCAATGAGGCTCATCTATGAGGCAGATCCGGACGCCGGCGCGGCTGCCCATATTCCGCTCCGGACCCCAGGCGGAGCTGCTGACCCGGCTCTACCTCGAGCCTGAGAGATCGTGGACGGCACGGGACCTGGGCCTCGGCATCGACGTGTCGCGGGTCACCATCCGATCGTGAGATCGATCTGCTCGCGGAGGCCGGACCGGTGTCGGCCGAGGTGCCGGGGGCTGCTTCCGGAGGCGAGCTTCGTCCTTCTCCACGACGCGGCCCGGAACGCGCTCAGCGCGGTGCTCACCGCCGCCGGCCGGCGCGTCGTCGAGGGCAGGGGGGGCACGCGATCACGATCCGGGAGGCGGGCCGGCTGCTCGACGTCACCCACGAGCACGAGATCGTGAGCATCGAGGGAGCCAGGGTGGCGCGGAACCGCACCGATTAGATGCGCAGCCGGTGGGATCGGCGCAGGTGACAGCGATGCGCTCGACGACGCGGACCATCCTTGAGGCATGTGCCGACCACGTCGGCCGGTGCTGCGACTGAACGGGCTGGGCGCACCACTCCACGCCCCAGCTAGGGCGTCGTCAGGACGGCTGAGACGGATCGGCATCGACGTCGGCGGCACCAAAACCGACGCCCGCCGGAGGGGCCGTCGGGTGCTTCCCGCTGCGCGGTGCCCTCAGGTGCGCCTCTCCGCGCCTCCCGCCAGCGTCACGGCCCGGGTCGCCGCGTCCGCCGCCTGCCGGAGGTGATGGACGACACGATTCCGGTTGCGGATCAGTTCGGTGGCGAGGAAGTGGGCATCGTCCGAGGCCGCGTCGACGGTGACCAGGCGTCCGGCCGGCGCCAGCAGCGGCACCGGTGGTATCGGGAGGGCGAGATCCTGGTCGAAGGGCCCCTCGGCGGTGAAGTCGACCAGCACGAGCTCGCGCTCCAGCTCCTGCAGGGTGGCGTTCAGAAGGGACAGGTCCTCGATCTCAGGGTCGGCGCGCATCGCGTCGAGGGCGCGATCGAGCGCCTCCGCCCTGTCCTCGACCTGGCGGGCGCGGTCCAGAACAGGACTCAGGTCGATCCGGTCGCCGGCCGCTCGGGCATAGCCCTCGATCACCGCTCGGATCTCCCTAGCAGAGGCCCCATACCGGAACGGCAGCAGCGGGGAGGCCGCCGCGCGAAGGGTGGCGAGCGCGTAGACGCGGGTGTCCCGGACGAGCACGTCGAGGTCGACCTTGTCGATGGTGTCCTCGGGCGTGTGCCACCACCAGGGCAGCCCGGGTCCGGCAGCGGCCGTCGACAGCATGCCCGCCGGCTGTGACGCCGCCATCTCCCCGGGCACCAGCGAGAGGGTCATGAAGATCGAGGGAACGCCCACGCCCCAGAAGGACTGGTCGCCGGCGCGTGACTGGCGCTCCGGCTCCGCCTCGATGCCGATCGCGTCGTGCACCGCGCCGACGGCGAGGTCGCGGGTCTCCGGCATGCACGTGGCATGGTAATGGACGGCGCCCCTGGCTCCGGTTGAGTCGCAGTTGACGTGGAGGACGCAGTTGTCGCGGAGGTCCTCCCAGAACTGATCGCAGTACCAGGCGGAGCCCGAGTAACGGCCCTGGGTGTGGCCGGGCCAGAACGCGATCCGGACGCTGCGCCGCAGTCGGTCCCGGTGCTGGCTGAGCACCCGGGCCGTCTCCAGGATGGTGGCGTCGGCGGTCCCGTTGTCCATCGCCCCCAGGTGCCAGGAGCAGTGGTGACCGCTCAGGAGCACGAACCGCTCCGCGTCCCGCGGCGCATCGATCTGAGCCGTGAGCAACGGCGTCAGCCGCCAGCCCCAGAAGGTCCTGGTCGTCATCCGGACCCGGAGCCCGCCCGCCGCGGCCAGCGCCTTCAGCCGCTCGCCGTCGGGCCGGAGCACGGAGACGGTGGGGATCGTGGGCAGGAGACCTGCGGTCCTGGTCGTCGGAGTGCCCCAGACCGGCGACACGCACATGTCGTGGAGGTGCCCCTCCTGGATGAAGATGGCCCCGGCGGCCCCCGCCCGACCCGCGTGAAGGACCTTGAGCGGCGAGGGCATGCCCTCGACCAGGGTGATTCGACCGCGGGCGGAGGCCAGGTCCGGCTCCGATCCCTGCCCGGCGTAGATCACATCACCCTCGATGCCCTGGGGAGGCGTCGAGGGGGTGAAGGAGTTGGTGATCGCCTCGAACGACGCGGTCTCCGGGGTCAGCACATCCAGCGAGGCCTGTTCGGGCCAGCCGAGGAGGCTCTCGAAGCGGTGCTCGGTGACCTCGAGTCCGAGCGCCTCGAGCTCTCCCTTCAGGTAGTCGACGGCCGCCCGTTCACCGGGCGTACCGGAGATCCTCTCCCACTGCGCCACGGTCTCCGCGTGCCGCCCGAGCAGGTCTCGCGAGACGCCGCCGAGCACCTGCGCCTCCAGATCCGTCAATCCTGACATGGACTCGCCACTCACGCTATGAAATCGCTCCCCCAGACCCCGCCACTGTCCGACGTCGGTGGCTCATGAAAGATCTGGGCTGATGGCAACGGTGTGGTTCCGTCGGAGATCCCGCGTTGCCGAGGTCGTCAGAGCGTCCGGCCTCGAGCCGGGACCACTGGGCTATGGGGCGGCCGCCCGGCCACCCCGATATCGGCGTCCAGTCGGGCGAACCCCCATCGGTCCTGGTGTTGCTGCACTGCTGTGGCCAGCCTACCGGCGAATCTTCCCACGATTCCTGGCGTCCGAACACGGTGAGGTCCATGAGCGCGTAGCTGTAGTCCATGGCCTCCACGCCGCGGCGGGTCGTCCAGTAGGTCTCGAATACGCGGTCGCCGTCCCGCACGTAGCACACGAGGTGGAACAGGCCGACCTGGCGCTCCTCGAGGAGCGCCGCTGCAGAGGCCTGCGCCGAGTACCAGGGCATATCCCAGCCCATGAAGTCGCGATAGCGGATGCTCTCGTCGTACGGACCCTGGCAGAGGACGGCGTAGGAGATGTCGCGAGAGTGCAGATACGACAGCTCCGCGACCTGGGTCGTGTAGAACGTGCAGCCTTCGCACTGCTCGGCCGCCGGGTGGCCCTGGTGCCACATGAAGTAGTAGGCGATGAGCTGCCGGCGCCCCTCGAACGCCTCGAGCAGGGTGACCGGCCCATCGGCGCCGATCAGCTCGAGACTGGCGTTCACCTCGACCATGGGCAGGCGCCGCCGGGCCGCGGCGATCGCGTCGCCCTCCCGGGTGTGCGCCTTCTCCCGAATCCGAAGCTGGTCCAGTTCGGCCTGGAACGTGGCCCGGTCGACGGCCGCGGGCAGGATCGATGCGTTGGGAGCGCCGGCCTCCGGCCCGCCGTGGTTCGTCAATTCATCCTTCACCGCCGTCACCTCCGATTCCTCGGGGCTTGGAGCCCCGCTCTTTCCTTGCTTCGGCGTGCGCCGCTTCGGCCAGCCGCTTGATCGCGGCGAGTCGCCGGTCCCATTGCGCGGCGAGACCGGCCATGGCCCGGGTGGCCTGGTCGAGACGGTCGCCCTCCACCTGGTAGACGACCTCTCGACCCTGCTTGCGCCGGCTGATCAGCCCCGCCTCCTCGAGCACCACTAGGTGCTTGGAGACCGCCTGGCGGGAGAACGGCACGCGGCCGGCCAGCCAGCTGGCGCTGACCTCCCCGTTGTTGATCAGGAGGTCGAGCACCCGGCGACGAGAGGGGTCGGCGATCGCCGACCACAGCTCGTCATCGGCCTGCGTCCTCATCCAGGCCGGCCCTCCGGCAGCACGCCGGTGAGGCGGTCCAGGAACTCTCCCCACCCGCTTCGATGTTCGTCGGCGTACCGCTGCTTCTCCGCCTCGGGCCAGGCGCGCAGCTCATGGCCACTCTCGGTGACTCGAAGCCGGGTCCGCTCGTCGCGTTCGGGCGTCAGCGTGAACTCGACCAGCATCGAGTTGCCGGCCACCGGCTCCTCTCCGCGGGGATGGTTCCAGCGGAAGGAGAAGCGAGTCGGCGGATCCACGGTCTCGACGACGACGGGACCGCCCTGATCGCCGAATTGCATATAGCCACGCGCGCCCGGCTCCACGACGAGCTCCACTCGGTCGGCGAACCACAGGCTCATCTGGTCGGGCTCGGTGAGGGTGCGCCACACCACCTCCGCGGGTGCCTCGATCACCACCTCTCGCTCGATCGTTAGGTCTGCCATCCGTTCGGACTTCTCCTTTCAGAATGTCGGCGGCTCTTCGTCGCCTGCATGTGTCGCCATCGGCTGCCGCCGCCGGATCACTCGGCCGGCTTCTCGAACTGCAACCAACGGTAGCACTCCGGAGGTTGATATGCAACTTGTGGTTGCAGATTGCTCGGAGCCGTCCTGATCCTCTGCCGGCATCGGGATCGGGCTCTCAACCTGGGCGCGCAGCGAGATGAAGAGGAGGTCTCGGCCGGGAGGCGGCTTCACGCGCGATACCCTTCGAGCGGTGAGGGCGCTGACCATCCGCCAGCCGTGGGCCTCGCTGATCGTCGCCGGCATCAAGGACGTCGAGAACCGCTCGTGGCGGACCAACCACCGGGGTCCACTGCTCATCCACGCTGGCACCGGCCGGGACCCGGTCGACGGCTGGAGGGTCCATGAGGTGGCGAGGCTGGTCGAGATCCCGCGCGGGGCTCTCATCGGCATGGTCGATGTCGTCGGCTGCGTGAGGGATTCGCCCTCCCGCTGGGCACGGCCGGCCCAGTGGCACTGGGAGCTCGCCAGGCCGTGGCCGCTGCCCCGCCCGGTTCCGCTCCGAGGCAGGCTCGGCCTCTTCGAGGTCGACGTCGAGGGCCTGGACGGCCTCGACCTCCGGTGAGCCGATCTCCGCACGGAGCGGTCGAAGCGTCGTCGTGGCGAGCACGGCCGGTAGCCTCGTTGTCGAGGAAGCAATGATTCACCCAGAGGTTCCCGGCATGGAAAGGGAGGGACGATGACCGCCACGGCCACGTTGCAAGAGGTCAAGGAGCGCATCGCACAGCGGGTCCGCGAGGCCCATCCGCACCTCCGGACGATCTCCCACACCATCCACGAGAACCCCGAGATCATGTTCCAGGAGCACCGCGCGGCAGCGCTGCTCACCGAGGAGCTCGAGGAGCACGGCTTCGCCGTGGAGCGAGGCGTGGCCGGGCTCGAGACCTCCTTCGTGGCCTCCTACGGTTCGGGCGAGCCGTGTGTCGCCATCATCGCCGAATACGACGCCCTGCCCAAGCTCGGCCATGCCTGCGGTCACAACCTGATCTCCACCTGGGCGATCGGGGCCGGCATCGCCCTCCGCGAGGCGCTGCCCGACGTCCAGGGCACGATCAAGGTGATCGGGACCCCGGCCGAGGAGGGCGGCGGCGGGAAGGTGACGATGGCCGAGGCCGGCGTCTTCCGCGGCGTCGACGCGGCGATGATGATCCACGGCGCGTCGAACATGTACCTGGACCGCGGGTCCCTGGCCGTGACCCCGTTCAAGATCGAGTTCTTCGGCCGCTCCGCCCACGCCGCCGCCTCGCCGGAGAAGGGGATCAACGCCCTCGACGCGGTGCTGCAGGTGTTCTTCAGCATCAACGCCCTCCGCCAGGCGTTCCGGGCACACACCCGGATCCACGGGGTGATCACCCACGGCGGCGAGGCCTCCAACGTGATCCCCGACTACACCGCCGCCGAGATCCTGGTCCGGTCCAGGGACGTGGAGTACCTGGCCGAGCTGAACCAGCGCTTTCGGGCCATCGTCGAGGCGGCCGCCCTGGCCACCGGTACCCGCGTGGAGATCACCGAGGGGCTGACCTACAAGCCGAGGGTCTGCAACACGGCCCTGGTCGAGACCTACCGCGACAACCTTCTCGACATGGGTCTCAAGTTCGAGGTCCCGCCGGCCGACCAGGGCGTCGGCTCGAGCGACATCGGCGACGTCAGCCAGCTGGTGCCGACCATCCACCCCTACATGAAGATCTGCAACCGGGGCGTGGCCGGGCACACTCCCGAGTTCGCCGCGGCGTCCGCGAGCCCGAGGGCGGACGAGCTCATCGCCACCGGCAGCACGCTGCTCGCCTGGACCGCCGCCGATGTGCTGCTGAACCCACAGGTGCGGGATCGGCTCCGGGAGGCGTTCCTCGCCCAGATGGGTCGGGAGCCCCAGGCGTAGGAGATCGCACTCGCGCCCCGCTGACGGCAAAAGGAAAAGGGACCGGCGGAGCCGGTCCCTCGAGGAGGGGCTGAGCGGGGGTAGATCAGCCCTGGGGAGTCGGGGTGGGGGAGGCCTTCGGCGTCCGGCTCCAGAGCGGGATCTTGTTGCTGAACCGCTTGGTCGCCGCCTGCTCCGCCTTCTGCGTGATCAGACCGAGCTTGACCTCGTGCTGCAGGTTGGTGCTGAAGTCGCCGTTGAAGGAGGACTGGAACGAGCTCTCGCTGACGCCCTTGGCCGACGCCAGCTGCGAGATCGACTGGCCCTGCTTGAGATCGGTGGCGAGCTGCTGGGGGCTGATGCCGAGAACCTGCGCCTCGGCGCTCAGGGCGGCGCGCCTGATGTAGCGCGTCTGCACACCGCAGCCGGCACCGGTGCCGACCGGCTTGCTCCAGTTGGGGACGACGGTGCTGAAGCGCTTGGCCGCCTTCTGCTCGCGGGCCTGGGTGATGATGCCGAGCTGGACCTCGGTCTGCAGATCGCTGCTCAGACCGGAGTTGAAGGACGACTGGAACGCGGTCTGGGTCAGGCTCTTGGCCGAGGCCAGCTGCTCGATCGTCTGCTTGTTCTTGAGGTCGGTGGCAAGCTGCGCGAGGGTGATGCCGAGGACCTGGGCCTCGGAGCTGCGGACCGCCCGGGCGATGGCCCGGTCGCCGAGGCTGGCAACCCGGCAGCCGCTCCTGGCCTTCCCCTTGGTGCTGCCCTTGCCGGTGCCGGGCGTGGCCGACGCCGCCGGCGAGGGGGTGACGGTGGCCGCGGTCAGATCGACGACGGACGCGCTGCCGGCGAAGTGGGCGATGCCGAACGAGCCGATCGCCGCGACGACGACCAGCCCCACCGCCGCCGAGACTCCGGCAAGGAGCTTTCCCTTGAGGATCATGTCCCCCATCGTGGGGATCCGGCGTCAGGGCTCCTCACGGCAAAATGGCAGCGTTTTGTAAAGGCGGCGCAAGGCGGGCGCCGGCGCCCTACCAGGGCACGGGCGAGCCGTCCCGGAAGAAGCCTCCGGTGGGTCCGGTGTCGGGCAAGTCGACCGCCCAGAGCACGCTGGCCGCACCCTCCGCCACCGGCCTCCCGCCGGCTCCACCCATGTCCGTCGCCACCCACCCCGGGCACACCGCGTTGACGAGGATGGGCTGACCTCGGAGCTCCGCGGCGAGGACGCGCGTCAGCGCGTTGAGGGCGGCCTTGGTGACGCGGTAGGCGGGCACGCCCGATCCCATGTCGGCCAGCGAACCCGCCTCGCTGGAGACGTTGACGATCCGGGCACCCGGCGAGCGGCGCAGGAGGGGGAGCACGGCCTGGCACAGACGCCAGGGTCCGACCACGTTGGTCTCCCAGGCCTCTCCGACGATCCCGAGGTCGGCGTCCTCGACCCGCTGCCAGGTGTCGTAGTGGATGGCGGCGTTGTTGACGAGGACGTCGAGGTGGCCGAAGTCGCGGTCGATCTCGGCGGCGAGCGCCTCGACCGTCGCCGCGTCGGTGACGTCCAGCCGCCGGTAGCGGACGTGGGCGATCGGTGCTGCGGAGGAGGGATCGCGTGCTCCGGCGAGGACGGTGAAGCCCCGCTGGGCGAGCTGGCGGGCCACCTCGCGGCCGATGCCGCGGTTGGCGCCACTGACGAGGGCGATCCTGGTGTCGCGGGCGGGCACGCCCACCAGTGTGGCGATCCGACTCGGGTCGCACCTCCCGCCCCGGCCCGGCATACTCAGTTACCTCCCGATGAGGTGGTTCGAGGTCGCTGAGGCCCGCTGGGGAGGTGCGCTCCCGGGCGCCGGACGTCCCGCCAGGTGACGGAGACGGGTCCGGCGGAATCCGGCTCCTCGGCGTGGGCACGGCGCCTGCGCCGGGTGGCCCGTCAGGTGCTGCCCGTCGTCATCGGCCTGGGCGCGATCGGCGGGATCATCGTCATCCTCAACCCCGGACAGGTCGGCGGTGCCCTCGAGCACTTCCGGCTCTGGCTGCTCGCACCGGCGATGGTCCTCTACCTGCTCTGCTACCTATTCCAGGGTGTGCGCTGGCACTTCCTGCTGCGCGACATCGGGCTTGATCTGAGCATGTCGGACGCCGTGCTGCTCAATGCCGCGGGTCAGGCGATCACGGCGCTCGTCCCGCTCGGCGACCTGACCCGCGCCGCCTTCGCCAGCGAGGCGGGCGGGAAGAGCTTCGGGACGGTGGCGGCGACCGTCACCGTCCAGGAGGTCACCTACACCCTGACCCTGGTCCTCCTGGCCCTGCCCGTCCTCTTCCTCTTCCACCTCGGCGCCGGATCGATCGCGGCGGTGGCGATCGGGCTGGCCATCATCGTCGTCGTCCTCACCGTCTCGCCGGTCTTCCGGCTGGTCCACGGTCTGATCGCCCGGATCCCGGTGCTGAATCGCATCCTCCCCGCCGTCGACGACCTCCGTCACGAGACCTCCGACCTCCTCCACCGGCCGGACACGCTCGGCTGGTCGGTGCTCGATCTGGCTCGCTCCGCCTCGGGCGTCACCGCCCTCTGGCTGATCGTCGAGGGGGTCGCCCCTGGCGCCATCGGCTGGTGGGACGCAGCTTTCGTCCTCGCCCTGGCGTCGATCGGTGGCGCGGTCAGCGTGATCCCGGGCGGCGTCGGCGCCAACGAGGCGGGGGTGGTCGGGCTCCTCATCTTCTTCCACGTCCACGGGGGCGACGCCGGAGCCGCCGCCATCATCCAGCGCGTGCTGATCACCGGCATCCCGCTCATCGTCGGGTTCGGCGCCTACGCCATCGCCAGGCGTCGCTTCAATCTGGGTGGGATCTTCCAGATCACCGCGCGTCAGCGGGAGAAGACCGCCGCCTGACCGCCCAGCCGATCATGGTTCCGACCACGGTCTCCCATCCTCGTCCAGCACCGGCAGGCCCTCGTGTCCGTAGAGGAGGAGCTGGTGCAGGGCCTGCTGCGACGGTGTGGTCAGATCCTCGATCTCCTCCAGAGGGCTCGCCCCCGCCTCCGCGCAGACGTCGTCGACGGTCATGTCGCGAAAGCCCCTGCGGCTGTGCTCGGTGAGGCGTGGCGTGGCATCTGCCTCCCACCTCATCAACACCGACTGGTCGGTTTGTCAGTGAGATCAGCCGGGGCCGCCGGCGAAGGATTGGAGCAGCTCGGCGAGGTGCTCACGATCGTCGATTGACATGTGGCCGAGCATCTTCCGCATCGCCCCGCCGGCCGCGACCATCGCCTGCTCCAAGCGCTCGGCGCCGGCCGGGGTGAGGTAGATGGCGTTCGCCCGGCGGTCGCCCTCCGCCGCCCTCCGCTCGGCCAGACCGAGGCGCTCTAGGTCGTCGATGACGTGGACCATGGTCGACTTGTCCATTTGCAGCGCGTCGATCAGGTCGCGCTGGGTGACCGGCCCGGCGGCGGCCAGGTGGCCAAGTACACCCAGGTGGCGTAGGTCGATCCCGTGCGGGGCCAGCGCGACGTTGGTGCCCGACCGGGCCCGGCGGTGGGCGAGGTAGAGCAGGCCTCCGATCCACACCTCCTTCGATTCGTCCGCCCAGATCCTGTCCTCGGTCATCTCGGCAAATATGCTCTACTTATAGACATTCTCTATAAAGAATACATCGGGCGGAGGAGCCGCCGAGAAGGAGCAGCGATGAACGTGAAGAGGCCCCATGCCATGATCGCCGGAGGCGGCCTGGCCGGGCCCTGTCTGGCCAACGGCCTGCGTCGGGCCGGCTGGGAGGTCACGCTGTTCGAGCGCGATCGCGGCGCCGCCACCCGCGGGCAGGGCTACCGCATCTACATCGAGCCCGAGGGCGACCTCGCCCTGCGCGCCTGCCTTCCCGCCGACCTCTACCAGCTCGCGCTCGCGACCTCCGGCCGGCGGGGATCGGGCGTGACCATCCTCGACCCCGAGCTCCACGTCCTGCAGCACTTCGCCTTCGACGGCGCCGCCGAGGCGGGGTCCAACGGCGGCGGCCACCTGACCGTCGACCGCCTCGCCCTGCGCCAGGTGCTGATGGCGGAGATCGAGGGCGACGTGCGCTACGGGGCGGAGGTGACCGGCTACGAGGTGCTCCCCGGTAAGGGGGTCAGGGCCCTCCTGGCAGGCGGCAGCAGCGTCGAGGGCGACGTCCTGATCGGCGCCGACGGCCCCTCGTCGCGGATCCGCACCCAGCTCCTGCCTGGAGCGGTCGTTGTCGACACCGGGCTGCGCGCCATCTTCGGCAAGGTGCCGCTCACCGAGGAGGTCAGGGAGCGGACGCCGGAGGCGGTGCTGAACGGCTTCTCCACCGTGGTCGGCGCCGACGGACGCTTCATGCCGCTGGCCGCTCACCGCTTCCGGACCGATCCCGCCGAGGCCGCGGCCAGGCTGCACCCGGGAGTGACCTTCTCCGATACCCGCGACTACGTGATGTGGGTGCTGGGGCTGCCCGCGGCCCGCACCGGCGGCGACCAGGAGCTCTTCTCGCTCGACGGGCGGGCTCAGCTCGACCTGGTCCTGGGTCAGCTCGGCGACTGGCACCCCGACATCGCCGCGGCGGTCGGGCGGTCGGATCCGGCCACGGTCACGGCGACCACGCTGCGCACCTCGGTCCCGGTCGAGCCCTGGGCATCGGGCCCGGTGACGCTGATCGGCGACGCCATCCACTGCATGATCCCCTCCGGCATCGGCGCCGCCGTCGCCCTGCGCGACGCCGCCCTGCTCGCCCTCCGCCTGACCGAGGCCCAGGCCGCGGGCACGTCCCTGGTCGGGGCGATCCACTCCTACGAGCGGGAGATGCTGGTCTACGGGTTCGAGGCGGTCGCCGCCTCCCAGAGGATGGGGCAGAGCATGTCGACCTCGTGAACAAACGCCCGCAGGGGCGTGGCACGGTTTCGACACAACTCGGTCTCAGCATCGTCCTGGCGATGAACCGTGCGTACGAGAACGTGCCCGCCCCGCCGGCCCGGGGCGTGCCACAAAAACCGGGCCGGCGGGGCTTCCAGGCCGTGAGCGCACCCACCCTGGCCCTGCGCGGGCTGAACAAATCCTACGGGTCGAGGCGGGCGGTCTCCGACCTCAGCCTCGAGGTCGAGCGGGGCGAGGTCTTCGGCTTCCTCGGGCCCAACGGCGCGGGCAAGACGACGACCATCCGCATGACCCTCGGCCTGATCCGGCCCAGTGCCGGGAGCGTCGAGATCCTCGGCCACGACGTCCGGCGCGACCGCGCCTCGGTCCTGCCCCGGGTCGGCGCCCTGGTCGAGTCGCCCGCCCTCTACGGGCACCTCAGCGGCCGCTCCAACCTGGAGGCGTTCGGGCTGATGCTGGGCGGCATCCCCCGCGCCCGAGTCGACGAGGTGCTCGAGGTGGTCGGCCTCGGGGATCGTCAGCGCGACCGCGTCTCCTCCTACTCGCTGGGCATGAAGCAGCGCCTGGGCCTCGCCGCCGCGCTGCTCAACGACCCCGACCTGCTGATCCTCGACGAGCCCGCGAACGGTCTCGACCCGGCCGGGATCGTGGAGATGCGCGACCTCCTCCGCCGGCTCGCCGAGGAGGGTAAGACCGTCTTCCTGTCCAGCCACGTGCTGCGCGAGGTCGAGCAGATCTGCGACCGCGTCGCCATCGTCAACCTGGGCCGCCTGGTCCGCGTCGCGCCCGTCTCCGAGCTGCTCTCGGGCAGGGGCGAGTTCGCCCTCCGGTACGAGAACCCCGAGGCCGCGACGCGCGCGGTCCGCGAGGTTCGCGAGCAGGAGTGGGGGCGGGCGGCACGGACCCAGGAGGGCTACCTCTACGTCCCCTCGCCGACCGGTCGCGGCCGGGACCTGCTCCGCTTCGTGGGCGGCCGCGGGCTCTGGCCGCAGAGCATCGAGGAGCGGCACCTGGCCCTGGAGGAGATCTTCCTCGACCTGACCTCCGGGGGCAGGGGGGAGGCGGCATGAGCACGGCCGCGATCGCCTTCCAGCCCCGTTCCCGGACACGCCTCGGAGGCGCCGTCCGCTCCGAGCTGCTGAAGCTCCGGCGTCAGCGGCTGACCTGGGTGCTGGCCGCCCTGGTCGCGGTCAGCGCCGTCGTCATGGCCATCCTGTTCCTGGGCAGCTCCAACACTCACGCGCAGTTCCTCCACGACCCCCTCGGCCTCTACTTCACCTACCTGACCGCCTGCCAGACGGTCTTCGACTGCTGCGGCGGGATCTTCCTCCTCGCCCTCTCCGCCCGCCTGGTCGGGATGGAGTACTCGAGCGGCGCGATCCGGATCGTGCTCGGGCGGGGGACCTCACGACTGGGCCTGCTGGCCGCGCAGCTCGTCGCCCTGGTCGTCGCCGGCCTCCTCCTGCTCGTCGCCTTCTCCCTCGTCTGCGCCGCCATCCTCGCCGGCGCCGTCCTCGCCTGGCACGGCAGCCTCTCCACCCTGACCTCGCTGCCTCGCGCCGCCTGGACCGACACCGGCGTCTGCGGCGCGGTCGCCCTCGTCAGCATCGGCGTCTGCACCCTGATCGGTGCCGCCGCCTCCGCGGTCGGGCGCTCCGTCTCGATCGGGCTGGGCGTGGCGCTCGCCCTCTTCCCGGCCGACAACCTGGGCACGATCGTGATGAACCTGATCGGGCACGTGACCCACCAGTCGGTCTGGGCCCAGGCCCCGCACTGGTTCCTTGGACCCACCCTCAACCAGCTGGCGGCGACCCTGCAGACCGACCATCCCGCCCCCGTCCTCCTGATCACCGCGTTGGGGACCGCCTCGGCCTCCCACCTCTGGACGGTGATCGGGATCTGGGCCGCGGGCATGGCCCTGGCCACGTTCCTGCTGACCTGGCGACGGGACGTTCTGGAGTGACATCGATGACCGATATCGCGCTCTCCACGCGAGGGCTGAACAAGACCTACGGCTCCCGCCGGGCGGTGGCCGATCTCGACCTCGAGGTCGGGAAGGGGGAGGTGTTCGGCTTCCTCGGCCCCAATGGCGCCGGCAAGACGACCACCATCCGGATGGCCCTCGGCCTGGTCCGGCCCACCGCCGGGAGGGTCCAGATCCTGGGCCAGGACCTCCGGCTCGGCACCGAGCGGGTGCTCAGCCGGGTCGGCGCCCTGATCGAGGCACCCGCCCTCTACAACTACCTGTCCGGCCGCGACAACCTGAGGGCCTTCGCCTCCGTGCTCGGCGGCGTCCCCGGCGCGCGTTTGGACGAGGTCCTGGAGCTGGTCGGGCTCCGCGACCGGCAGAGGGACCGGGTCCGCTCCTATTCGCTGGGCATGCGCCAGCGCCTGGGCGTCGCCGCCGCGCTGCTCTCGGACCCCGACCTCCTGATCCTGGACGAGCCCGCCAACGGGCTCGACCCGGCCGGCATCGTCGAGATGCGCGACCTGCTCCGCCGCCTCGCCGCCGAGGGCAAGACGGTGTTCCTCTCCAGCCACGTGCTCGGCGAGATCCAGCAGATCTGCGACCGGGTCGCGATCATCAACCTCGGCCGGCTGGTCCGGCTGGCCCCGGTCGGCGAGCTGGTCTCGGGCAGCGGCGAGTTCGAGGTGCGCCTCGACGACGGGGCCGCGGCCATGGCCCTGATCCGCCGCCAGGACTGGGGCGGCTCGGCCCGGCTCGAGGACGGCGTCCTCATCACGCCCTCGCCGTCCGGAGCGGGCCGCGAGCTGATGCAGTTCCTCTCCCGCAGCGACTGCTGGCCCGACACCGTGGTCGAGCGCCAGGAGAACCTCGAGGAGATCTTCCTGAACCTGACCGGAGGTGCGAGGTGAGCGCCCTCGCCGAGTCCCCCGTCCTCGTCGTCCCCGCCCGGAGGGCGCCCTCGCCGACCTATCTCGGCGCGGTCGGCGGCGAGATGCTGAAGCTGGCCCGCCAGGGCTGGATCTGGGTGATGCTCGCCCTGGCCACCCTGATGTTCGGCCTGCTCACCCTGGTCCTGCTCGAGGCAGGGGGCCTCCTCGACCAGCTGCGGCACGCGCCCACGCTCTTCATGTTCAACCTCTACGACATCTACCTGGCGGTGTTCGACAGCGGCGTCGCCATCGTGATGCTGATCATCTCGGCTCGCCTGGTCGGGATGGAGTACAGCTCGGGAACGATCCGGGTGCTGCTCGGCCGGGGCGCCGGCCGGCTGCGCCTGCTCCTGGCCAAGCTGACCGCGCTGGCTCTGCTCGGCGTGTGCATCCTGGCCGCCTTCCTGCTCCTAGTCACGGCGACCGTCTACTTCTTCGCCCAGGCCA
Source organism: Candidatus Dormiibacterota bacterium (assembly GCA_036272915.1). Lineage (GTDB taxonomy): Bacteria > Chloroflexota > Dormibacteria > Dormibacterales > Dormibacteraceae > DATAXV01. The sequence goes on along the minus strand of DATAXV010000144.1, from coordinate 5,539 downwards.
ACGGAGGCGCCGCCCGGCTCGCCTCGCTGCCCAGCCACGTGTGGGGGGACCTGGTCAGCTGCATCCTGGTCGCCCTGGCCAGCATCGCCGCCGCCATCCTGATCGGCACCACCGCCGCGGTGGTCGGCCGCTCCGAGGCCTTCGGCGCGGCGGTGGCCCTGGTCTTCTTCCCCGCCGACAACCTGCTCACCCTGGTCTGCACGCTGCTGAGCAGCCTCACCCACTGGGGCCTGTGGGAGCATCTCCCGACCTTCCTCCTGGGCCCGACCCTGAACTCGATGCCTCTCCACCTGGAGACCGACCACGTACCTCACGCGGCCCTCATCCTCCCGCTGGTCAGGGTCTCGACCACCGAGGCCTGGCTCGTGATCGGTGGATGGCTGGTCGCCCTCCTTCTCCTCTCCCTGGTGCTGACCCGGCGCCGGGACGTCCTCGCGTAAAGGTCCCGCTCGGCGCGGTCGGGACCGGGTCCCGACCGCTCTGGTGCGGTTGTCCGATTTGCCGGCACGGCGATCGGGAGGATGCTGACGCGGTCGGGGAGACCTTCCCTGGAGGTCCATGAATGGCTGATTTCTGCGTCGAATGCCAGATCGCGATGTCGCATCTGCTCGACCGTCCGGTTCAGGCGATGCAGGTCGGCGGCTCGAACACGCTCGTCCTCGGGTCGCCGGGGCGGATCGCGGTGGGACGGGCCCTCGAGGTATCCACCGCCGACGCCGACAGCGTCGCCAGGGTCACCGCGGCGCTGCGCGAGCTGGAGGCCGCGCCCACCCGCCACGAGGCCGGCGGCGGTCGCGTGCTCCGCTTCCTCGCCCTGGGCGGCGACGCGGCCGAGATCGAGCGGATGGGCCAGCTCATCGGCCTGCTGCCGGAGGGCGTCAGCGCCTTCCACATCCATCAGATCCATGCCGAGCCGCTGATCGCCGCGGCGTGGCCGGGTCCCGCCGGGACCTGCATCTACTGCGCCCGCTCGGACGGCACCCACGCCTGCCCGGCCTGCCCGGAATGCGGCTGAGGCGGAGATGCCGAACGCCTGGGACGCGCCTCAGATCACCGGCCAGGCGGAGGCGCCGCGCATGTTCGGCGGCATCGTCGCCCCGGTGCTCGCCGGCTTCTCCCTGGGCACCATCGCCCTGCTCGTCACCGCCGGCGGCCCTCCCCTCGCCGGTGCCGCGATCCTCGCTCTCACCATCGCCGTGGTCGCCCTGCTCGGGGCGATGCAGTTCTCCACCCAGAGCGTCGTCTACTCGACCCGGCCGGCGGCCAGGCGGGAGCTCCATCCGGAGATCGCCGGCGACATCGCCCGGCTCAACATGATCCGCAACGCCCAGTTCCGGGAACGCCGGCTGGAGGACTGGTACGCGACGGCGGCGCGGTACTCCTACAACGCCGGTCTTCTCGCCTTCCTCGCCGGCGTCGTCCTGCTCACCGTCCCTCACCGCTGGGACGCGCCGCGCGTCCTGGTCGAGGTCATCCTCGGCCTGGCCATGCTGGCCGAGCTGATCTGGTCGATCGGGCCGCTCGCGCGCCTGGTCTTCCCCTCCGCCGACAGCGGGTGGGTCAGGAGGGTGGTCGCGCCCCCGCTCCAGACCGACGATGACGCCTGGAGGGAGAGTCGCCGGGATGGCCCCCAATAGCTGCGATCACACCGGGGTGACTGTGTGGCCGGCTCCCTTGGGCGTCCTGTCGACGTGGTGGCGGGGTGCGCCCCGAGTCTCTCCGTCTCAGTCCGGCGACCTCGGCGACTCCGCCTTGGGAAGCTTCTCGATGCCGCTTATCGCGGCCAGCACGTTCTCGGCGTAGCTCACGTCGAGCAGCTCGGGACGCGTCAGCATCAGGTACCAGAGCGGCCCGAATACCATGTCGGCGACCACCTCGAGATCGACCCCGGGTGGCAGCTCTTTGGCCGCGATCTCGATCAGGATCTCGCGCCGGCGATCGAGAAAGGCCGCCCGGAAGCGCTTCGCGAAGTCGGGGTCGAGCTGTGCCTCCGCCATCAGCCCGCTCAGCATCCTGGCGGCGCCCCGATCGGTGTAGGTGGCCCTGACGAAGCCGGCCAGATCGTCGGCGACGACGTTCTCCTCGGCACTGGCGTTCATGGCGTCGAGGACGACGTCGGCCTTGGACGGCCACCACCGGTAGATGGTCTGGCGGCCTACCCCGGCCCGTGATGCGATCTTCTCGATGGTGAGCCCGCCGTAACCCCCCTCCTTGAGCACCTCGATCGCCGCCCGGTGGATGGCCCGCATCGCCTCCTGATCGCGCGGCCGGCCCGGCGCGCGACGCTCGGATGCCCCCAAGTCCATGTCACGAACTATATACGAGGCGGAATGTCTCGTTATAATTCGAGGCGTTATGTCTCGAAATCTTAAAGATCAGCAGGTGGCCGTGATCGGAGGTACCTCGGGAATCGGCATGGCCACGGCCATCGCCGCCCGGGATGCGGGAGCCCGCGTTCTGGTGACGGGCAGGGACCAGGGCGGGTCGACGAGGCCTCGGCGCGCCTCGGCGACGGGGGGATCGTCCGCAGGACGGCGGCCACGGACGGTGCTGCGATGCATGCCGCGTTCACCGAGCTCGGCTCGATCGACCACCTCGTGCTGGCCCTGGGCTCGAGCGCCGGGATGGGACCGATCGCCTCACTGGATCTGGACGGGTTCCGCGCCGGCTTCGAGGAGAAGGTGGTCGCCCACGTCGCCGCCATCCAGGCGGCGCTGCCCTTCCTCGCCGAGCGGGGTTCCATCACCCTCATCAGCGCGGTCAGCGCGCAGGCCGCCGCTCCCGGCGCGGTGGCGCTGGCGGCGGGCAACGGCGCCGTCGAGGCGATGGTGCCGACGCTGTCCAGGGAGCTGGCACCGATCCGGGTCAATGCCGTCTCCCCCGGCGTGATCGACACGCCGTGGTGGGCGGCGGTGCCGGTCGAGCAGCGTCAGGCCCTGTTCGCCGCCTCGGCGGAGCGGACCGCGCTGGGCCGTGTCGGCCGTCCCGAGGACGTCGCCGACGCCATCCTGGCGCTGATCCAGAGCGAGTACGTGAGCGGCACCGTCCTGCCCTGCGACGGGGCGCTGCGCTACGCCTGAGTCCGTCATCCCCGGCCGGCGCGACCGGCCGGGGACGACGCCGCCGGGTGCAGGATGGGCTTCGTACCCCTCTTCGCACCAGGAGGCACCGATGGAGCTCGTGCAGGAATGGCGGCGGACGTTGCGTGACAACGCGGCGGGCTACGCCCGGGTCGCCCTCGACAACATCGCCAGGGAGTTCCCCTCCCACGTCATCCACCTGATGGCGCACGTCGGCGACTTCCCCGCCAGGCCGAGGGAGCGGACCCCGATCTTCTACGGGAGCTTCGACTGGCACTCCTGCGTCGAGATGCACTGGCTGCTGGTCCGCCTCCTGCGCACGGTGCCGGACGCCGTACCCGAGGACGAGATCCGCAGCGTACTCGACGCGCAGTTCGCGGAGGAGGCCGTGAGCGGCGAGGTCGGCTTCGTCACCGGCGGCGACGGTCGGGGTGAGCGGCCCTACGGCTGGGGCTGGGCCCTGCAGCTGATGGCCGAGCTGGCCGCCTGGGGGGATGCCTACGGCCGCCGCTGGCGGGAGCGATTGGAGCCGCTGGCAAAGGCCCTGGAGGAGGGGTTCCTGGCCTGGATGCCGAAGGCGACCTACCCGATCCGGGGCGGGCTCCACGCCAACAGCGCCTTCGGTCTCTCCCGCATCCTCGACCACGCCGGCCAGGGGGCCGCGGCCGGTGACCCGAGGCTGCTGGACGCCGTCCATTCGACCGCCAGGCGCTGGTTCCTCGACGATTCCGGCTACCCCGGTGCCTGGGAGCCCTCGGGCACCGACTTCCTCTCCCCGGCGCTGACCGAGGCCGAGCTCATGGCCCGGCTGCTGCCCGCCGCCGAGTTCCCCGGGTGGCTGGAGCGCTTCCTGCCCGGCATCGATCGCGGAGAGCCGGCCGCGCTCTTCCACTCCGCCGTCGTCTCCGACTCCGGCGAGGGGCAGATCGCGCACCTCCACGGGCTGAACGCGAGCCGGGCCTGGTGCTGGCGCCGGATCGCGGAGCACCTGCCCGCCAGTGATTCCCGGCTGGGAGCGATCGAGGAGGGAGCGATGCGCCTGGCGGAGGCGGCGCTGCCTCACGTCGTCGGCGACGACTACATGGTCGAGCACTGGCTCGCCGCCTACGCCGTGCTGCTCATGAGCTGACGAGGCGATCCGTAGACTCAGAGTCACTGTGACACTTCACCGATTCCAGCCACGGCGGTACCACTCGACCATCGGATCGCACGAGCCGGAGCTCCGGATCGGGGATGGCGACACGGTGGCGACCACCACGATCGACGCGGGAGGCCGTGACCGGAACGGCGACGTCGTGGCCCAGGGTGGCAACCCACAGACCGGCCCCTTCTTCGTCGATGGGGCGGAACCGGGCGACGTCCTCGCCGTCACCTTCGACCGGCTGACCCCGAACCGTCCCAGTGGATACACGGGGACGGTCCTCGCCGAGAACGTCGTCGACCCGATCCACGTGCGCACCCTCCCCGCGTCGCGGCTGCTCAGTTGGGCGGTCGACGTGGAGGCGGGTACTGTCCGACCTCAGGATGTGGAGACGCAGGAGGGCTCGTCCTTCGCCGTGCCGGATTCCCTCCGCAGGCTGACGCTGCCGCTGGCGCCGATGGTCGGTTGCTTCGGCGTCGCCCCGCAGCGGGGCGAGGCCATCTCCACGGCGACCTCGGGACGCCACGGCGGGAACATGGACTACCGCGGCTTCTCCGCCGGCGTAACCGTCTACCTGCCCGTGTCCGTGTCCGGTGCCCTTTTCCACATCGGCGACGGTCACGCGGTGCAGGGCGATGGGGAGATCGTGGGTACCGGCATCGAGATCTCCTTCGACGTCGAGTTCACCTGCCGCGTGCGCAGGGGCCGGAGCATCACCTGGCCGCGGGGCGAGAACGCCGACTGGATCTTCGCCGTCGGCAACGCCCGCCCGCTCGACCAGGCCCTCCAGCACGCCACCTCGGAGATGGTGCGGTGGCTGGAGGAGGACCACGGGCTCGACGCGACCGCGGCGAGCATCCTCATGGGCCAGGCGGTCCATTACGACGTGGGCAACGTGTTCGATCCGGCGTACACCGTGGTCTGCCGGATGTCGAAGGAGCTGCTGGGGTCGCTCCGCTAGACGGAGATCGGGACCGGACCGGTTGGCCTGGGTTCGACGCCACGAGTACGGCCGCTGGATAGCGGGTGGGACCCCTCCGTGCCTGAGATCGACTGGGGAAGAGCCTCATGAGCCGGGCTGCTGGCGTCAGGGACGCCCTGGCTGAATCGCTCCAGATCAGCCCGCGACCTGTCCGGGAAGTGTGATCGGATGCCCGTCGGCCTCCTCCGCCGGGTGCTCGACAACGGCGAGAACGCGCGGCGCCATGAACCGGGCCGCCCGTACGATCCTCCCCGTCCGGGTCAGCTCGTTGACCTCCACGGTCGAGCGCGAGGTCTTCACCTCGACGCGCCGCCCGGCCCGGGTCGCCGCGATCAG
>DATAXV010000143.1:0-2888 GCA_036272915.1 Candidatus Dormiibacterota bacterium | reverse complement strand
TGCTCATCCGCGAGGCCCTGAGGAGCGTCGTCGAGGCCGCGCACGCCGCGCACACCGCGGTCCTGCCGGATAACCCCGCCCGCCCCTCCTATGCCAGGATCCAGGCCATCCTGAACGGAGGCTGAGGCGCCGACCGGCGGTCAGCCTGACCGATATCGTGGCCCGGCGGCCGTCACGTCGGCAGCCAGCGTCCCAGGACCCGGCCGTCGAAGGCGAACGGTCGGGTGAGCAGCGCGTCCACGTAGCGAGGCAGGACGATCCGGCCCAGGCTCCCGCCGTGCATCGGATGGGCCCATTCCGGATCCAGCGTCCTGATCCGTCGCAGCGAGGCCAGCACCGGCTCGGGGGCGGCGAAGATCCCGCTCTCCCGGTAGAACTCGCACATCTCCGCGCTGAGATCCTCGGTGACGACCGGCGGCTGGTCCCCCGGCTGCAGGAAGAGATCGGCCGGGAAGAGGCTGCCGGTGGTCTCCTCGAACACCATCAGGCTGTCCCATTGGTGGACGTGGGGCGTCTCCAGGAAGCGCAACCGATGCCGTCCGAGATGGAGGACATCGCCGTCGCGAACGCCCTGGATCGGTCCCCGGTGACCCCAGTGGGAGAGGTTCACGACCGAGCCCACGGCGCTGCAGACGAGCACCGCATGGCCGCCGGCGGCGAAGGAGCGCATGCCGCCGCACTCGTCGGCCTCGAAGTGCGCGATGACGATGTACTCGAGGCGCGCCGGATCCAGGACCTGCCGGATCGCCGATCGGACGTCCGCGTACATCGAGTGCCAGCCGGTATGGATGAGCGCCGGCCGCTCGTCCTCGACGAGGAACTGGTTGAAGGTGATCGGCTGCCCGGGAATGACGTGAGAGATGCGGTAGATGCCGTCCGCCACCGGCTCAATTGAGAACACGACCCACCTCTTCTTCTACAACCCCCCCGATCCCGACGGACCCTATCGTACCGTACATCTGTTCGATTCGCCAGGGTCGCTCGGCAGGGGGCCGTTGCCCGCTCGATCGTTAACGGTCGCACCCCCGGATGTCCGGTACCATGCCAGGCTTCCCGGCGACGCGTCCTCTCATCCCCAACGCGGACGGAGGTAAGTCGATGGACACGGATTTGAAGGTGCGTCTGGTCGAGGGTCTTGCCGAGACCCGACGCAACACCGAGCGGCTGCTCGCACCGATCGACGACTCGACCCTGACCACCCAGTACGACCAGTTGATGAGCCCCGTGGTCTGGGATTACGCGCACATCGGCGTCTTCGAGGAGCTCTGGCTGGTGCAGGCGATATCGGGCGCCGAGCCGATCGTCGGGGGCCTGGAGCACACCTACAACGCGCTGGACACACCCCGGGTGGTGCGCGGGCACCAGAAGCTCCTCGATCGCGCGCAGAGCACCGCCTATCTGGCCGACGTGCGGCGGCGGACGCTCACCCTCCTGGAGGAGGTCGATCTCGCCAGCGACGACCCGCTGCTGCATGACGCGTTCGTCTACAAGCTGGTCCTCCAGCACGAGGACCAGCACGACGAGACGATCCTGCAGACGATCCAGCTGAACCCCGGGACCTACCTGAATCGGCGGCCCGAGATCCGCGAGGGCCGGCAGGTGACCCAGGAGGCGATCGCGATCCCGGCGGGCACGTATCCGATCGGGAACGGGCTCCATGAGCCCTACGACAACGAGCGCCCCCGCCACCAGGTCCGGGTCGAGGAGTTCGCCATCGACCGCCTCCCGGTCAGCAGCGGCGACTACCTGGCGTTCATGGAGGACGGCGGGTACCGGCGCCGCGAGGTCTGGAGCGCCGACGGCTGGGAGTGGAACCAGACCTTCGGCACCGGCGCGCCCGAGTACTGGTGCGAGGAGGACGGGAGCTGGTGGGTCACGAGCTACGGGCTCCGGCTCCCTCTCGACACGAACATCCCCGTGCAGCACGTGTGCTACTTCGAGGCCGAGGCCTACTCGCGGTGGGCAGGCAAGCGTCTCCCCACGGAGTTCGAGTGGGAGGTGGCGGCCGCCTTCGACCCCGGGACCGGCGAGCACCGGCGCCACCCCTGGGGGGACGGGCCACCCACGCCCGAGCGAGCCAACCTCGGCCAGCTCTCCTTCCAGCCGGCCCAGCTCGGCGCCTATCCGGAGGGAGCCAGCGCCTGGGGCTGCGAGCAGATGCTGGGTGACGTCTGGGAATGGACCTCGAGCGACTTCCGCGCCTACCCGGGGTTCGCCGCCTTCCCCTACAGCGAGTACTCGGAACCCTTCTTCGGCGGCGGCTTCAAGGTCCTTCGCGGGGGGTCCTGGGCGACACGGCCGAGCGTGGCCCGCACCACCTTCCGCAACTGGGACTCGAGGCTCAAGCGGCAGATCTTCGCCGGCCTCCGCTGCGCGCAGGGCACGGTCTGATGGCGAGCCCAGCACCCCTCACGCTGGCGATCCACACCGTCGGCCTGGACCGGCGGCAGGCGATGGTCGAGGATGTCACGCGCGGCCTGCGGGTCCGGCCCCGCCGGCTCCCCTCCCAGTACTTCTATGACGAGCGCGGATCGGAGCTCTTCGAACAGATCACGGAGCTGCCCGAGTACTACCTCACCCGGGCCGAGCGCGCCGCGCTCGACGCCCACGGTCGGGAGATCGTCGCCGCCACCAGGCCGGAGTCGATGGTCGAGCTGGGGGCGGGCTCGTGCTCGAAGACCCGGGTCCTCCTCTCCGCCGGGCGCTCGCTCGAGTGCCTCCGGTCCTTCGTCGCCTTCGACATCAGCGAGGCCGCGGTGTCCAGCTCGGCCCGGGAGCTGGTGCGCGACTATCCCGGCCTGACCGTCTACGGGCTGGTCGGGGAGTTCGGCGCCCACCTCGACCGCATCCCCCGGATGGGCCGCCAGCTGGTGCTCTTCCTGGGCAGC
>DATAXV010000142.1:0-11172 GCA_036272915.1 Candidatus Dormiibacterota bacterium | reverse complement strand
ACTTCCACGGCGCCCTGGCGCCTGGCGCCGCCGTTACCCACACGAAGTAGCGAGGAGCCTCTCTTTCTGAGTCGATTCACTCATAACGGCGATCCCCTCCCCCGCCGCCCCACCGGGTTCGAGCGACCAGAGGCGACTGTGACAGCGGACATCGCTGATGTGTCCCGCCACGCCAATCTCACCGGATCAGTCAGTCAACACAGCACCTACAATGACCGACTGTGACCGCCCCGCCGTTCTCAGTCCTCGACCTCGCCCCGGTCGCCACCGGATCCACGACCGGCGAGGCGCTGCGTGCGTGCGTCAACCTGGCACAGCTCACAGAGCGCCTCGGCTACCACCGCTACTGGGTGGCCGAACACCACAACATGCCCGGGATAGCCAGCTCCAGTCCCGCCGTCCTCGTCTCACACATCGCCGCCGCGACCTCTGTCATGCGCGTTGGGTCGGGTGGGGTCATGCTGCCCAACCATCCGACCCTTGTCGTGGCCGAGCAGTTCGGCATGATCGAGGCCCTGAACCCGGGCCGTGTCGACCTCGGCATGGGCCGCGCACCGGGCACCGACCGGGCCACCGCGGAGGCGCTGCGGCGCGCCGCCGAGCCCGCCTCGCCCCAGGACTTCGAGCGCCTGATCCGGGAGCTCGTCGCCCTCTTCGACGGCACCTTCCCCTCCCGGCACCCCTACGCGCGGATCCTGCCCGTGCCCGCTCGGGGCAACGCGCCCGAGTTCTGGGTGCTCGGATCCAGCGACTTCAGCGCGCAGGTCGCGGCCAGCATCGGGCTGCCCTTCGCTTTCGCCCACCATCTGGGACCGACCAAGACCGTCCCCGCCGTCGAGCTCTACAGGTCCCTGTTCCGGCGCTCCCGCCGGCTGCTGGAGCCCCGCGTCATGGTCGCTGTCGGCGTCCTCTGCGCCGGTTCCGACGAGGAGGCACGGCACCTGGCCGAGCCCAACCGGCTCTCGCTGCTGCGACTCCGTCAGGGCCTGCCCAGCACGCTGCCCAGCCCGGAGGAGGCCGCCGCGTACCCCTACAGCCCGGAGGACCTCGCGTTCGCGGAGACCGCCACATCCGGGTACGTCGTGGGCGGACCGGACCGCGTCCGGTCCGAGCTGGACAGGCTGATCGAGGCGACGAAGGCGGACGAGGTCATGATCACGACCTCCACCCACGACCCCGCCGACCGGATCCGCTCCTTCACCGCGATTGCGGAGATGTACGGCCTCCGGCCCCTGGACTGAGGCGGGGCGGAGGGGATCCCTTCCCGGCCGGCGCCGGTCAGGATCCGCCCCAGGGCCTCAGAGAGAGTCCCTGACCAGATTCATCTCGAAGGCGTAGCGCTCGGCGGCGTAGGCATGGGAGGCGTATTCGACCGCCCTGCCCGTGTCGTCGTAGCTGATCCGCAGAAGGGACAGGATCGGATCGCCGTTCTCCATCTGGAGAAGCTCCGCCTCCCTGGGCGTGGCCCGCCGGGCGCCGATCCGCTGCGAGGCGATGCGAAGGCTGACGCCCGCCCCTCGCAGCAGGCGGTAGAGACCCGCCTCCTCAAGGTCGGCGCGGCAGAGCGCGGCCAGTCCCTCGGGGAGGTAGTTCTCCATGATCGCGAGGGGCTCCCCGTCGACCAGTCGCAGCCGGCGGATGTGCAGGACCTCGCTGGTGGCGGGCAGGTGCAGGCCGGTCGCGACCTCGAGCGGGCAGTGGACGGTGCGCAGGCCGAGGACGCGCGTGGCCGGGCGCCGGCCGCTCTCGGTGAGGTCGTCGTAGAGGCTGGTCAGCCGGATCGGGCGCCGGATGTTGGTGGCGACCACGACCGTGCCGATGCCACGCTTGCGGATCAGCAGCCCGCGCTCGACCAGGAAGCCCAGCGCTCGCCGCACGGTCGGCCGGCTGAGACCCAGATCCCGGGCGAGAGCGATCTCGTTGTTCAGCTGCGCCCCTGGGAAGAGGACGCCGTCCTCGATCACCTTCTGCAGTGCGCGGACCAGCTGGTGATACAGCGGAACAGGACTGCTCCTGTCCAGCCCCTGACGCAGCAGTTCTGTCTCTCGACGACCCTCCGCCTCGGCCGGCACCGGAGGGGTGCGCTCAATAGACCTGGCGCACATGGATCCTCCCCCTAACTGTCTTCCGGCAGGATCTACTGCCCACTGCGCGGCATGTCAGAACAACCAATCAATGGTAGCACACCTGATGCGGACTGAGTTCATCTTGCATAAGCATCCCAAGAGAGCGCCGTTCTGTGAACGTCTACCGTGTCGCCCCTGGTCACATCGCCGGAAACCTTCGCTAAAATGCGCTCTGGGACAGGGATGGCTTGCGATACTTCGGAGACGACGAACGATCGGCGCTCCGATGAGTTCATCGCTGTTATCAATGGCGACATTCTCACTGTGGACATCATCAGACGCCACACCGCCCGGTCACAGTGTCCACGACCCATGGATGGACGAATGACATCGCTGTCACTACAGTGGCAGTGGACCTGGCGGCCGGTCCGCAACGCACCGGATGGGACCAGCGGTACACGGACGGCGATGGCTCGGAGCGGTCCGGTGCGAGCCAGAGCGGAAGAGGGTCGGGAGGCTCGCCCTCGGGCGAGCGGCCTATCCTGGCCGTGGTGCGGCTACATCGGGCACGAGCGGCGCACCGGTCTCACCGCCGTACAGCGGGTTCGGCGCCGTGACCGCCGGCGACTCGGGCGGCCTCGACGCGCTCTCGGCCCCGGACGTGACGCCGGAGGAGCTGGAATGGTCGATGCCGGAATCGATGCGGGGCTTGTTCCCCGCCTTCGAGTGGTCGGTCGACCAGCTCTGGCGGCTCGACCTGCCCGCCGATGAGCTGCCCCTTGAGCGGTTCGACTGGCTGCTCGGGATCCCCTTCTGGCGCTGGATGGGCCGTCGCTGGCAGCTGTCGCTCCGCGACGTCCTCGGCGATCCCGGGGGGTATGAGGCGCACGTTCGGAAGGCGATGGACGCGGACCTGGCCCATCCCATTCACATCGCCGAGAGCAGGGATGGGCACCCGATCATCCTCGACGGCTACCACCGGCTGCTCCGGGCCATCCTGGCCGGCCATCCCACGATCCGGGCGGTGACGGTGCGGCGCGCCGACCTCGAGGCCCTGCACCGCCGGGAGACGAGCGCGTGAGCTGGCGCTACGGCGAGCTGGCGACCGAGGTCTATCAGCTGGACAGCCGATCGGTCGTTCCTTCGGGGACGTCGAGTTCTACCGCGACCGGCTCGCTGACGTGCGGGGCCGCGTGCTCGAGCCAGCCGTCGGCACGGGTCGGATCATCATCCCCCTGCTCCAGGCGGGGATGACCGTCGACGGCGTCGACAGCTCGCCGGAGATGCTCGCCGTGTGCCGGGCCAACTGCGCCGCGGCCGGCCTCGACCCGGTGCTTCACGAGGCGGACATGCGACGCTTCGTCGACCCGGGCCGGTACGCCGCCGTGATCTTGCCCGCCGGCTCGATCATGCTGCTCGAGGGAAGGGAGGCGACCGCCGAGGCCCTCGCCTGCTTCCACAGGTGCCTGGAGACCGGCGGCCGACTGATCCTCGACCTCGATCCGCCCACGGTCGGCACCGATCCCGGGCCGATGCGCCACTGGGCGTCGGGAGATGACATCCTCACCCTCCAGGTGCAGCACGTCGAGCACGACCCGGTGGCCAACCGGACCACCCGGTGGCTCCGCTACGAGAGGTGGCGCGACGGCGCCCTGGTGGCGACGCAGCTCCAGCTCTTCGGACTGCAGCGGTGGAGCCTCGACGAGTTCGCGGGCATGCTCGTGGACGCCGGCTTCGGGGAGATCTCGATATGCGGCGACTACGGGCTCGGGCTGTCCCCGCAGCCCTCGAGCTGGGTCTGGACCTTCCAGGCGACGGCGCGCTGACGCCCGCGCAGTCCCCCGGCGCGGCTCACTCCGCCGGGTGGTCGGCCATCAGCACCGGGACGCGGCTGAGCCGGATGATCCGGTGGGCGGCGCTGCCCAGGAAGAGCGCGGCCAGATCGCCCAGGCGCCGGCTGCCGACGGCGATGACGTCCGCCCGCCACTCCTTGGCCAGGGCGACGATCTGATCGCCCACCGGCTCGGGCGACAGCAGGAGGCGGGTCTCGCTGGCCCGCCCCATCCCCGCCAGCTCGGCCTGGGCATGCCGCAGCACCTGCCAGGCCTCGTCCTCGCTCTCCACCTCACCGCTCACGGCTCCGAGCGGGCTGGTGATCGGGGCCGGCATGACATGGGCGAGGAGCACGTCGCCGTCGGCACCAGCCAGCTGGGCGGCGGCCGTCAGGACCGGTGTCGTGTGCTCCGAGGCGTCGAGGGCGACGAGGACACGCCGGAGCGAGAGAGGCTGCTGTCGGGACGGCCCGCCCACCACCATCATCGGGACGTCGATCTTCGTCGCCAGCTCGTGGCCGACGCTGCCGACCAGGATCCCGGCCAGGTCACCGTGCCGGTGGCTGCCGACGACGATCAGATCGGCCTCCATCTCGCGGGCCACGGCGGCCAGCTCCTCGGCCGTCTTCTCCCGGGTGACACGGCGCACCTCGTGGGTGGCGTTCACGCCGTGGGCGCGCAGGCGGTCCGCCAGCTCCCGCGCGCGCTCCTCCGTCAGTCCCGGCACCGTCGACGAGTCGTCGGCCCGCTCGACGCCGACCACCCTGACCACCGGCTCACCGGAACCGGCCAGCGCCTCGACCACCGGCTCGGTGGCCATGGCAAGTCCCTCGGGATCCGACGCGACGAGGACATGGCGGTACATGGGCTATCTCCTTGGAACGGCGTGGAGCGCGGTGGGATCGCCGGCATGCAGCGCCGGTCAGGCCGGCCGGTCGTGGACGATCGGACCAGAGATGACGATACGGCGCGGTCCGGACAGCGTGCGCAGGCGCGCGTCCCGTCCGGACCGACGGTGTCAGGCGTCGGTCACGGACCGGTAGGCGACCAGGCTCACCCGGTCGAACCTCAGCACCGCCACCTCCGGGTCGACCTTGGCGGTCACGCCGGTCAGGACCGGGACCACGGTGAGCACGGCCTTCGCCGACTGGGACATCGCCCGGCGGACGGCGTCGGTGGCGATCACCGTCCGCTGCACCGGCGCCAGCGGGTGCGCCCGCCGTGGATCGTAGGCGCGCCGCGGCACCACGTCACAGTGGCCCTCGTCGCCGAAGCAGCCGCCGTGCCCGAAGATGTTGAAGGACCCGGCGTACCCGGTCTCCGGCGCCTTCGCGGTGTCGCGGTCGGCGCCGGCGTTGTTGATGAAGATCCTGGCCTCGAAGGACGCGCCGGCGTGGTCGACCTCCTCGAAGACGAGGTCGGCGCGCGAGAAGTGGGGCGGCATCGCCGACAGGTCGATCTCCGCCGAGACGTATCTGTTCTCCATCGCTCCAACTCGATCCTACGTCTGCTGGGTGGTACCGGCCACGGTGGTGGCGGCGGCGGCGTATTCGTACCCGAGGGCGTGGATGTCGAGCACGTCGCTGACCTTGTAGCGGAAGGGCGCCAGCGTCAGCTGCAGGTAGTTGGGCGGGATGTTGGAGACGCCGTAGCGCAGCTGCCAGAGGTACCAGAGCCGGTCGATCATGCAGTGATGGGCCCAGAAGAGCGGGTCATAGGCGGCGACCGGGATCGAGGCCATGTCCCCGCCCTCCCGCTCGTTGTCGGGGTTGATGCCGCCCGCCCAGCCATGGACGGCGTCGTGCAGCTGCTCGATCTGCGCCTGGAAGTCCTCGAAGCTGCTAAGCGCCATCATCGAATCGACGTCGGAGGCGCTGGGCAGCTGCGACGGATCGCCGGGCCACCGCCGCGTGCGCCGCGCCGGCTGGTCCGACATGTCGGGCATCGGCCCATCGAAGAGGGGGTTGCCGGCGCCGTCGACCTGCTCCTGGGCGAACGCGTCCGGCACGCCGGTCTGGGCGCTCCAGTCCCACCAGGAGAGGGCGGCCCCGGGATTCTGGTCGCGCGCCGCCTGGTCCCAGTACATGAGATAGGCGCGGTGCCAGGGCAGGAAGAGGCTGTACGGGTACTCGGTGCTGTCGGCACCGGTGCTGGCGTGGTGCCAGCAGTAGAAGTTGGAGAAGCCGTGGTAGCCGGCCCAGTAGATCCAGCTGCGATTGTCGGTCCCGCTGATCGCCTGCATCTTGCCGTAGGCGTCCCTCAGCGAGGCGATGTCCGCATGATCCACGTCCAGCCGAAGCGACAGCGGGGTTGCCGCCATGATTCCTCCTTCTTCCTTCGACGCTCCCGGGACGCCATCACCTTGGGTGGCGCCCCGGCCGCTGTCAAGAAGGGAGCACGCTGACCATCCACGGGCCAGGTCAACGAATCACGGCTCGCTCCGGAGCACGGGCTCCGCGCGCTCGCCGACGCTGCCGGTCAGGCTCCCTCCGACCGCCGGCGGCGCCACTCCTCGTACTCGGCGCGGGTGCGCTCGTCGGGCGGGTAGACGCCCCTGATCGAGTCTCCCGAGGCCACCCTCTGGGTCAGGTACTCCTCGATCGAGTCCTGGTCGAAGGCGGCGTGGGCGACCTCCTCGGCGTGCGCCGCAGGGATCACGACCACGCCCTCGACGTCGCCGACGATGACATCGCCCGGCATCACCAGGACGCCGCCGCAGCCGATCGGCACCTGCATGTCGACCGGGTGGTGCATGACCGACGAGGTGGTGGCGTGGGCACCGCGGCAGTAGGAGGGCAGGTCGAGGTGCCGGATCTCGCCGGAGTCGCGCAGGGCACCGTCCGTGACCAGCCCGGCGGCGCCCCGCTTCATGATCCGGGTGGCGATGATGTGGCCGAAGGAGGCCGAGCGCAGCTCGCCCCTGGCGTCGATGACCAGCACCTGCCCGGGCCCGATCGCCTCCACCGCCCGGCGCTGGACGTTGACGTCGTTGTCGAAGTCGACGTTGAGGTCCATGTCCTCGCGGGAGGGGGCGTAGCGGAGGGTGAAGGCGCGGCCGACCATGCGCAGGTCGGGCCGCATCGTGGTCAGCCCGGCGATGAAGGTGTTGCGGAAGCCCCGATGGAGGAGCTGCGAGGTCAGCGTCGCCGTCGACACCCGCGCCAGCTTGGCTCTCGCCTCGTCTGTCAGCGCGAACTCACCCGTCACTGCCATGGCCGATCCACTCCTTGCTCTGGCTGCTTCCGGCACGGGCCGATGGCCCCGACGTCGAGCGTGACACGGCTGGGGCGCGGCGCGGCGGTCGGGACTGGGGGTGGGGCGGCCCGAGGAAGGCCGCCCCCTCGGGTCACGCGCAGTAGGGGTCTCCCGGCTGCCAGCGGCCGAAGGCACCGACCAGCTCGGGGTGGCTGGACATCCGCGCCCTGGTCTCCATCCAGAGGCGCTCCCACTCGGCGGGATCACGCAGCTCGGAGGCGGGATTGCCGCGGCTGCGGGCGACGAACCCGGGGAACTCCGGCCTCCCCGTCGGCTGGCCGGTCGGGTTGTAGCGGAGATCCATGCTCCAGCGAATGTCATCGCTCTCGTTGGAGAGCGAGGAGTGCGGCGTGCGCCGGTGCATGAAGAGCGCGCTGCCTCGGCGCATCGGCACGGGCCTCGCCCGATCCACGTCGAACTCCCGATCGGGAAGGTAGTTGCCGCCGGTCCCGATGCAGTGGTGGAGCAGGCCTGCCCGGTGGTTGCGGGGGACCACGCGGAGGCAGCCGTTCTCCTCGGTCGCGTCGAAGACCGGGATCCAGACGGTGAGCATCTCGGTCTCGTCCGCCTCCTCGATGACGACGCCGTTGTCCTGATGCCAGGGCGTCGCTCCGAGCAGGACGCGCCCGGAGTCGGGGTCGCGCGGCGTCAGGCGCTCGGGCGGCTTGAGCCGGACGTGCTGCACAGGGTTGGAGTAGACCTCCGGTCCGATCAGAGACTCGACGACGTCGAGGAGACCGGGGCAGCGGAGGACGTCGAAGACGGCCGGACCGAAGTGGCAGGGCTCGTCCGTCTTGACGCCTTTGAAGGGCAGGGAGAAGTCGAAGTACTGGGCCCAGACCTTGCCCGTGTCTCTGTAGATCTGCGTCAGCCTGCTGCCGAAGGGCAGGTCGGCATAGGTGGAGGGGATCTTCCCCGCCTCGTACAGACTGTCAGCCAGCCGGTCGAGAAGGCCCTGGTACTCCTCCACCATCGGGTCCAGGTACCGCCCCACATCGATTACGTCCTCGACGACGATGTAGCCGTCATCCCCGAAGCGCTCGATCTCCCTGTCGCTCAACGCTGACATGCTCTGCTCCTTGAGGTCTCCTCGGCTGGTCCCACGCGATCCGTCACGATCCGGGCGAGGTGGGCGAGGCCGGAGAATGTGGGAAGGTCGCCGGACGCACCCGCCGGGAGGGCTCTCCCCTCTCCCGGTCACGCCGTGACCGCCGGCAATGTCCGCCTCCACCTCGCTCTCCTGCGGCTCCCGGAAACGACGGACGAGCGCGTCGATTGTTGACGCTCTACATCGAGACTACGATCAGCGCCCCGACGACGTCAGAACGCCACGCCCGACCGTCCACGCCCGAACACCGGTTCGCGCCGGGGTGCCCCGACCGGGTGCGCACGGGCAGCCGTGTGCGTCGACGCCCAAGCCGCGTCGGCCGGATCGGCGCCGCTACTCCTCGGGGAGGATCGCCACAGGCCGTACCGGCGACCCCGAGCCGCCCTTGATCGGGAGCGGGAAGGCGAGCAGCGTGCAGTGGGCGGGGAGCGAATCCAGGCGGTTGAAGTTCTCCCCGATCAGGACATCGCTGCCGAGCAGGATCCGGTGCGCCGGCGCCGCCTCGGCGCTGGTGAAGACGTCGATGGAGAGTGCGTCGGTGCCGACCATGCGGACACCGCGGCCGACGAGGAGGCTGGCCGACTCGCCCGAGATCCCGGGCCAGTCCTGCATGAAGCCGCCGCCCTCGGAGCCAAGCCCCCAGTGGCGGTCCCAGCCGAAGCGGATCAGCACGCAGTCGCCGGCCTCGATCGGCCCGTGCTCCTCCTCCCAGGCCTCGATCGCCGAGGCTTCGAGCACACCGTTGGCCCCAAGGTGCGACGCGTCGATGGTCGCCGCCCGCCCGCACACCTGGCTGATCGGCACCTGGTCGATCGAGGCACCGCCGGGGATGATGTGCATCGGCGCGTCGAAGTGGGTACCCGAGTGCTCGCCCAGGTTGATCCCGTACTGACAGAAGATGTCGCCCCTCTCGTAGGTCTCCATCAGCTTGTGCTCGTAGCGGGGATGCGTCGGCCAGAAGGGGATCCCCTCCTCGAGCACGTGGGAGAGGTCCACCATCCGGTCGGCGGGGGCGAGCGCTGTCTTCGGGTCCATGTCATCCATCCTCCCCTGTTGACGTCGAACACGGCACCGGCTCCCTACGGCGTCGGCGCGTCCTCCCGGACCAGCCCGGCAAGCTTGAGGTCGGCCCAGAGCTGAGCCGGGATGTCGACGTCGAGCAGGCGGACGTTCTCCTCGATCTCGGCCGGGCTGCGGGCACCGGTGAGGACGCTGGCGACGGCGGGATGGCCGAGCGGGAACTGCACCGCCGCCGCCCGGAGCGGGACGTCGTGGCGCCGGCACACCTCCGCGATCCGCCGCGCCCGGTCGATGACCTCGGGCGGCGCCGCCTCGTAGTTGTAGTTGGGCGTGGCCTCGGGGTCGGCGAGCACGCCGCTGTTGAAGACCCCGCCGGTGAAGATCGAGATCCCCCTCTCGACGCAGAGGGGCAGCAGGCCGTCCAGCGGCCTCTGCTCGAGCAGCGTGTACCGCCCGGCCAGCAGGAAGCAGTCGAACTGGGCCTCGCGGCCGAGGCGGGCCAGCATCTCGGCCTGGTTCATGCCCGCGCCGATGGCCCGGATCCTTCCCCTCTCCCTGAGCTCGACCAATGCCGGGTAGGCCTCGGCCACGCCTGATCGTGGTGGTCGTCGGGTTCGTGGATGTGGGCGATGTCGACCGAATCCAGCCCCAGCCGCTCCAGGCTCTCCTCGAAGGAGCGGACGATCGCCTCGCGACTGAAGTCGAAGATCGGGTTCAGGGCCTTCTCCCTGAAGATCACCGGCTGATCGGCGGGACCGTCGTGAAGAAGCCGGCCGACCTTGGTGCCGATGGTGTACTCGGCGCGCGGACGGGCGGTCAGGACCTCTCCGAGCCGGCGCTCGGCGAAGCCGTGGCCGTAGAGGGGCGCCGTGTCGAAGAAGCGGATACCGGCATCCCACGCCGCCTCGACGGTGTGTCGCGCCACGTCCTCGTCCAGCGGATCCGGCCAGCCACCGAGCGGTGCCGTCCCCAGCCCGAGCCGCGTGACCACCACCTCGCTTCTGCCCACGCGGACACGATCGGTCGCTCTAGCCAAGTCTGCCTCTCTCCTCTGTCAGACGTTGCCGCCGGAGGGCGCCGACCCCGCTCCCACCTCAACGTAGCCGACCGCCGTGCCGAACAGCAGACGTCATACCGCTCCTCGGAGGCACTCCGGTCGGGACGGCAACCGATCCAGCCCTTATCATTGTCGCGGCTGGCATGCCAGCGTCCCGACGAGGCCCGTGTCCCGCCAGGGGATCGCATGTCGGACCGATTGGTGGCAGCCGCGACGAGCGCAGCGGCGTCGAGGCCGCGTTGCGGGGAGCCACCGTACTGAGCCTGCGCTCGGAGCTCCCGAGGAAAGACCATGGACGATCCCACCACGAAGCCGCACGGCCGAGGTACGGCCGACGCGGCACCGCCGAACGAGGAGGCGCCGCAGGAGGCACCCACCCCCGCCAGCTTCACCAGGCTCGGACTCGAGTCGGCGTCGCTCGAGACGGTGGCCGATCTCGGCTTCGACATGCCGACGCGCGTTCAGGAGCTGGCCATCCCGCTGCTCCTCCAGGGCCGCGACGTGATCGCGCAGGCTCCGACCGGGACCGGCAAGACCGCGGCCTACGGCCTGCCCATGGTCGAGCGCCTCCAGGAGCGCGACCTCAGGACGCAGGCGCTGGTCGTCGTCCCGACGCGAGAGCTCGCGATGCAGGTGGCGGACGCGCTCAACCGCATCGGCCGGCGGCGCCAGATGGTCACGCTGCCGGTCTACGGCGGCCAGCCCTACGAGCGTCAGTTCCGTGCTCTCGCCCACGGCGTCCAGGTCGTGGTCGGGACGCCGGGACGGCTGCTCGACCACATCGACCGCGAGACCCTGAAGCTGGACACCGTCCGCTTCGTCGTCCTCGACGAG